>VSNK01000019.1 GCA_009774255.1 Faecalicatena sp. | reverse complement strand
TATTTCATATCTTCTAAAAAAAGAAAATTATACCCGCAAAAAGGCGATAGAAATATTTAATAATGCGGTTAGTATGCATAATAAGGGAAGTAATATACGTGATTATCAGAAAGCTGTATCCCATTTTCTTTCTATTTGCCATGAGGCAAATATTGTATATGAAGATCGTTAGGAGGGTTTGATATGACTGAAAGAGTTATTTTAAGCGAGAAATTAGAAGATAACAAAGCTGCCGCTGAATGGGGGATGAAACAGGCAGAATTGATTAAGAAAAGTGAAGAAATAACGCAAAGGCTAGTGGAAAAATATACATCGATTATATTATCACGTAAATATGAAAGAAACAGTTAACAACAAGGATAGTCATAATTTCTATCATATATTTTTTCTTCGATATTTAGGATGGAATCCGATATAGTCATTACCTGACGGAAATGGAAGAATGAGCCGGTTGCTTACTCTGCTTCTTTTATATAAGAACGGGTATAGTGTTGGTAAATATATAAGTATTGAGAGGCAAATTGAGAAAACAAAAGACAGGTATTATGATGTCCTTGAAACTTCGGATATAGGATGGCATGAGGGAAAAAACGATCCGACACCATTTATACGTTATATGCTTACGGTCATTTTGGCGTGTTATACCAGATTTGAGGAACGTGTAGGAATCATTTCGGGAAATAGAGATACCAGTAGTGCTTATGATATTGTAAAAAAATATATAGAAGAAAAAGTCGGGAAATTTACAGGTGCCGAAGTTGTTGCACACTGTCCAAGCATAGGAAGATCATCAGTTCTGGCATCATTAAGGAAACTGGTGGATGAAGGAAGGATTATTCGGTATGGGAGCGGCAGAAGCACCTATTATGTAAAGGCTGACAGACAGTAAGTTAAATTGAGGAAGGGAATGTGCGGAGTGATTCAAGTAGATTTAGTGGATTATAACAGGCTGACGGATCTTGCTTCTCTGAAAAATGAGTTATCGTTAAAGTTTACACTATGGAATATCGAAAGTGCGGCAATTCCAATTCAAAAAAAGATAGCCGCTCATGCATGGGTGCATCAGCCTTTTGGAAAAGTGTTGATTTTAGGGCATTTACGGTAAATGTAAAAACGATAGCACCCAAGAAATAATTGTATCAATTTGGACACGCAATATGGTGTGAGAGGTCGGTAGGTGAACGAATCACCTACCTCCTACTCGATTCATTTTTCATTTCTGTCCGGGGAGACAGTCTGCTGTTCGGTCAGCCACTCCCGAAGGAACTTCTGAAAGGAGCCTTGCTCTGTCCGGGCGTTATATTTCTTGCCGACGTCCTTCGTATAGCTCCGCATCAGGAAAGCGACCTGACAGGTCTGATCATCTTCCGGTTCTTTGCCGTCTTTTGTCACCAGAATATAAGGATAGGGATCGCCCTGCCCGGAAAGATTGAAGCCTGTTTCCTCCAACTCTTTGGCCTGTGCTCCGGTCATGGTGAGGATGGCATATTCCCCGTCAAATCCCGGAGAAATGGAAGTGATGATTTCCGCGTCGATCATACCCTTGTAGAGCTTTCCGCTGATTCCCGCGCCTAAGAGATCTCCCTTCTTATAAAAAGGTGCGTAAGGAATCATCGCGGCGTCGGTTCCTGCGGCGCTGCTGAGAGCCTTGCCTGCCAGAACGGCGGTCTCCACTAGGGTAAAGTCGGCGGTGCTTTCGCAGTAGTTTTTGGTTTCGGCGTGAGCGAGATAGCTGGTCCGAATTTCATCCATCCCGGCAATGCAGCCAGGGCCGTCCAGTCCTTCTTCTCCGCGAAACCACTGCTTATAGAGCTTGCCCATGTCATAGAGGACGTGTTCCCAGTGGGTGTAGGTCATGGGGCAGAACCGTCCCTGGCTCTGGGCCTGCAGGGCATCATGGAGCAGGGAGTCCTCCGGGAGGTCGGTGCTGTCCAGTGTGCTCAGGGCACAGGGAGTCCGGTTGGTAATAAAGGACGCCTGGCCTTCGGGGGAATAGAGCAGGGTCAGGATTCGGAGCGCATTTTCCAGTTTCTTCTCATTGCCTGGCTCCGTAAGGCGTTTGCTGAGGCCGATATAACCGGCAGGGTTACTGATATAAATGTTCTTGCTGCCGTCCTCGCTGATGTAGGGCATCAGGCCGAGCTGGTCGCCGTTCGGTAACTCGGTCGTGCTGACGTCCAGCATGGAGGTAAAGAACATGATCCTTCGGTTCCCCATTTCCTCCTCGATCAGTTCTTTATTGCCCCGGTCTCCGGGATCCGTGGAGAACATGCCGATATCCATGAACCGCTGAATATAGTCCATGGTGCCTTCCCACATACCGGCTGCCGACGCATTGCCGGAGAGAAATTGCTGTTCCCACTCCGCACCTTCCTGGGTGGAGAGCCAGCCGGTCTTTGCCACGTTGAATACAGCGGAAAAAGGATCGTCGTTCAGTTCGGTGCCGACCAGCCCGGGGGTCATTCCTTTTTCTCTGATCCTGGCGCAAAGGGACTCCAACTCCGCAAAATTCGTGGGCACATCCCAGTTGTTTTCTCCCATCAGTGTCTTATTGTAGTAGATGCCGTGTACCGTGTTGCTGACGGGCAGAAGATAGACGCCGCCGTCCATGGCAGACTGCTCCAGAATCGCGGGGGAAATGGTATCGGCAAAATCATAGCCGGACAGATCCGCCAGACGTTCTTTGGCAAGATCTTCATCAAGGATTCGGGAGGTGACAAAGATATCCGGAATGTCATCCCCCCGCATCTGGGCCCACTCGTAGGCAGTGATGTTGGCTCCCGCATACGCTGAATAATCCATTTCAATATCCCTGAAGGTCTCTTCTGCCAGAGTCAGAAAATCGATATAGCCGTTACGGATGCCCCAGGTCAGGGATGAATCCCCGGTATCGGAGGCTTTTTGGAAGGGGGTACAGGCGGACAACAGAAAAACCGTTGCCGCAGATAATGCCGACAGACGGCGCAACAGTTTTGAATTCATGAGAAAAAGCTCCTTTCATGTAAACGTGTAAAGCTGCCTTTGGCAGGCTTTTTGTTTAGTTTTATCATATCATATTATAAGGATTTTTTCAATTTTTTGCTTGCACCTCAACTTGTGTTTTCGAGCATGTTTTTATATAATGGAGTTCATATGTTAGGAGAAAGGTCAGGTGAAGGCGATGACAGAAGCACGTTTCTGCGAACACATTATTTTTCTGGCTCATGCACCCCTGCGGGTATATGACAAGTCAGGCATCCGGGAGGCAGTGTATGTGGACCATGGAGAACAGGCCGACATTCTGGAGGTGGATACGGTATTTGAAAAAATGCTTCTGGAAAAGAAGCGGGAAGAGTTCCCGATCCTGTACATCGAGCAGGCGCATATTGCCTACGGGATCATCGCGGGGGAGGAAAGGGATTATATCCTGGGGCCCTGCTGCATGGACGGGAGGCCGGGAGCCGCCGTGCGCCTCCTCCTGGAGAAGCACGGGATGGATATGGATACCCCATATCGGATCGGGTGCGTTGACCAGTTTGAACTCAGCGAACTGATCGTCATGCTTTACGAAATGGCGACAGGGAACCAGTTTGACAAAAACCAGCTCATGATCGTAAGTTTTTTGGATGAACAGATGGAGTGGAACATCGGCAGGCAGCGCCACCGGGTATTCCATGAGCGGCAGGAAGAGGCCGTACTCCATAATCCGTACAGCCAGGAGGTGCGGGAGCAGGGCAGCATCAGAAAGGGGGATCTGGAAGGGCTGAATAAGAGCTTTCGGGAATCCTATGCCGGAAAAGTGGGGCGGGTTGCGGCGGATGAACTGCGCAATGAAAAAAATCTTGCCATTGTAGTGATTTCGGTCTCCTGCAGGTCCGCGATCGAAGGAGGGATTCTGCCGGAAATTGCGTTCAGTATATCGGATGCCTATATCCGGCAGGTGGAGGAGACAAAGAAAATGGGGGAGGCAATCGCTGTTTCCAGGAAGGCGGAGATCGACCTCTGTCGGATGGTGCGGGAGGAGCGGCAGAGCGAAAAACAGCATGGAAAGCAGAGCACGGTCGTTGTAAGATGTAAAGAGCTTGTTTTAAAGTACCTGCATACAAAGCTTTCCGCAAAGGATCTGGCTGCCGAGTTGGAGGTGACACCCGGGTATCTCTCCCAGATTTTCGCGAAGGAGGAAGGCAGGACATTGACGGATTATATCGCGGATGAAAAGATAAAATTTGCGAAGGAGCAGTTGATCTATACGGAGGATTCCTATGAGATGATCGCATATACGTATGGTTTCTCCTCGCAGAGCCATTTTGGAAGCGTGTTTAAAAAGCGGACGGGCATGACGCCGGGGGAATTCCGGGAGCATTACCGGGCTAAGGAGTTGTAGGAAAATAACTGACACATCTTGGCTTGTCCATTTCTCCGGCTGTACTGGTCAAAAAGCTGATTTCCTGCCTGCGGGAAAAGAAGATAGAAGCATCGTGATTTTGAACAAAAATCAGGGTGCTTTTTTGGTAAAAAAGTCGAAAATGATGAGGGAAAACAAAATTTTGATATGGACATAAAAATTCTGATATGAACAAGATTTTATTTTGGTATCATGAAACCATGCAGTACAGATAAAACAAAAATACGCTCCGGGAATTCATCAGGTCAGGCAGAGTTCACGAGATCAGGCAGAATTCAAGGGACTGGACAGAGTTCCCCGGGCGCAAAAAAAGAAAGAGAGGAATTGCAGTATGTATGTAAAAGGCGTCAATCTTGGAAACTGGCTGGTTCTGGAGAAATGGATGAGTCCCGGGCTTTTTGCGGGGACCACGGCGGAGGATGAGTATTATCTGCCCACCCAGCTGCCGCCGGAGGTGTACGAAGCAAGAATCAAAACCCACCGCAGCGAATACATCACGGAACGGGATTTTGCCACAATCAAAAATATCGGCTTAAATGCGGTTCGCATTCCGGTGCCTTATTTTATCTTCGGGGACCGTCCGCCGTTCATCGGATGCATCGAGGAATTGGACAGGGCATTTGCATGGGCGGAAAAGTATGGGATGAAGATCTTGATCGACCTGCATACGGCCCCCATGAGCCAGAATGGCTTCGACAACGGAGGACTCAGCGGCGTGTGCAGGTGGGCACAGCTTCCGGAGGAAGTGGAGTTTGAGCTAAATGTGCTGGAAAAGCTGGCGGAGCGTTATGGAAAACGGGAAGGGCTTCTGGGGATCACCCCGATCAATGAGCCCTGCACGGAGCGTACCTGGGAGGTGCTGGGAGTGCAGAGACGTTACCCGCCTGTAGATCCGAAGCTGGCAGAGGGCAGCGCGCCGATCACCATGGATTTTCTGAAAGAATTTTATAAAAACGCATACGCGCGGATCCGCAGGCATATGGATGAGGACAAATATGTGGTATTCCATGACGGATTTGAGCTGAAGGCATGGAAAGAATTTTTTGCGGAGCAGGATTTTCGGAACATTGTGCTGGACACCCATATGTATCTGATGGTGGCGGAGCTGGACGGGTGTGAGCAGACGGTGGAAGGCTACCGGAAATACATCGAAGAGCATTTTGCAAAGGACATCGCTGAGGTGCAGGAGTATGTGGACGTGATCTGCGGCGAGTGGTGCCTGTTCAACAGCTACGCGGTGGGGACCGACACAAAAGGCGGCCAGACCGTGCTCAATGGAATGGATTTTTCTGAAAATAAGGAAACTATGGATGCGGAAACCAAGAAGCAGATCTATCTGCAGATTGCGGAGGCGCAGTTGGACGCATGGAAGCGGGGAAGCGGATATTTTTACTGGAGTTATAAATTGCTTCTGGATACGGTAAATGAGCCTAATTGGATCGGCTGGGACTGCTGGGATCTGGGCAAGAGCGCGGCAATGGGCTGGTTCCCGATCGGCGGCTGATTTTCGGATCGTATCCGGAAAAGGAAAGCATTTCTGCGGCGGTTTCGGATGCCGCACGGACGAAGGGCATCCGTCGTCGGCAGGGCAGTGGGAAATCTTGCCCTGCAGTGAATCAAAATATACAGAAAAAGAGGAGAGAGGACAATAAAAATGAACAAAGATCAGAAGGTCAATATGGATCCGAATGCGAAGCTGAGCTTGATCGAGCGGTTTGCATACGGGGTGGGTGATTATTCCTTTAACTTAGTGTATTCTTCTATTTCAGCATTTCTTTTGGTGTATTACGTCAGCGTACTGGGAGTCAATGCGGTGACGGCGGGTTCGATCATGGCGGTATCCCGTATCTTCGACGGGGTGTCCGACCTGGTCATGGGGCGGATCGTGGACAAGACCCACAGCAAATGGGGAAAAGCCCGCCCATGGCTCCTTCGGCTCTGCGTCCCGCTGGCAGTCTGCTTTGTACTGATGTTCTCCATCCCTTCCGGGCTGGCGGGGAAGGCACAGATTGCATATATGTTCTTGACCTATAACATGGTGTCCACCGTATTCTATACAGGGATGAACGTTCCCTATGCCACCCTGCAGGGACTGATGACGACCAACCAGTATGAGCGCGGCCTGCTGGGAAACATCCGAAACCTCCTGTCCACGGCCGGGACCATGACGGTCAATACCTTTGTCATGAAAATGTGTACGGCATTCGGAGACGGTGACCAGTACAGCCAGAAGGGATGGACCATGACATTTATCATTCTGGCAGTATTGTTCATCCTCCTGAATCTGTTCACGTTCTATTTCTGCCATGAGCGTGTGGTGGAGCTTCCGTCCGGGGACGGCGAAGAAAAACAGGAGGCATCCATCGTAGAATGCCTGAAAAGCCTTGTGAAAAATAAATACTGGCTGATCCTGGTCGTATTTTTATTCTCCCTTTACTTCATGATGTCCACATTTTTCGGGAGTGCGTATTACTTCGCGCAGTACATCCTGGGAGATGAAAATGTGTACGCCATGACCGCCAATGCGCTTTCCATGGCACAGATTATCATGCTGTTCTGTACGCCGTTCATCATGAAAAAATTCGGCAAGCGCAATACCGGGCTTTTCGGGATGGCAATCTCTTCCGTAGCCTTTCTCCTGACAGCCCTTGCCGGAAGCAATGTGAATCTGGTGGTTGCGGCCAATGTTCTGAAAGGACTCGGCTTCGGCTGCTGCGGGGCGACCATGTTCGGTATGCTGCAGGATGCCATCACCTACGGTTCCTGGCTCACCGGCGTGCAGGCCATGGGAATGGGAAACGCGGCTTCCTCCTTCTGTATGAAGGTGGGCTCCGGGATCGGAACCGCGGCATTGGGATGGATCCTGGGAGCCGGCGGCTTCAATACGGATCCCACCAGCGCGGGGGCGCTGACGGCACTGAACATCTCCTGTATCTGGATCCCGCTGGCTACATGCGTCATCGGAGCCGTGTGCATGCTGCTGTTTGACCTGGATAAACATTATGACCGGGCAGTTGCGGATCTGGCAGAAGGGAAATGGAAGGGAAGTAAATAAGCACAGTAACGGCATCCAACCCACTTATTCATTCGCAAAAATCGTGCTGACGCAGCCGATGTTTGCGAATGAATAAGTGGGTTGCTGATTCTTTTCCGACGCTTTTAAGACACGCATGATTTCCGCCCATCCGCCGGCACTCATCGCATTTTCAAATTCCCTGGCAATCTCCCTGTTGGGGCTTCTACGATGGACTGGGGATTATAGATATGCCGGAATCTGGTGAACCGGTATCCGTCATACCAGCTTCCTGCCTCTGAAAAATCCATGGAAAACCGTCCGCACAGATCCCTGACCTCTTCCTCCGTAATCCCCGTATATTCTTCAAAAAAACCCTGATCCGTCATGGAGTATTCCCAGAACATATTCAGGGCCGAATGCTGCCCGTATTTTTTCACAGGCAGAATCCCTGTCATATAGGCAAGCGCCACATACGGCTGATCTTTTAAAAGGCTGCGCAGGAAATCAAGATACTGCTTCTGCAGTTCCTCAGACATCTGTCGCTCCCGCATGACACAGTCCCACTCGTCGATCAGAAAGATAAATTTTTTTCTCTTTTTCGCATAGATCCTTTTTAGAGTATCCGCAAGCCCCGCCTCCTCAAACCCCTCATTTCCCGGATTTAGATAAATTCCCATACACTCCACCGCCTATCCATTTCAAGATTTCGATTTTCTTATACTCACGGCTGATGAAATCTGCCGCCCAGTATCATTATTATACAGCAGTGCCGGCGCTCCCTCAACATCTTTCAATCTATTCCAGTGATCTCCTTTTGTTACTGGTCAGCCAGCGAACTGTAACCTCCGTTTGCGGTACAAATAGTAAACGACAAACAATATGGAGGTGGTCAGCCAGGTGACCGGATAGCTGAGGATGATTGCGCCTACGGTCGGCCGGAGCCGGAGCGCGCCGAACAGCCACAGGATCCGGAAAATGCATACGCCGCCCAGGGTGATCAACGTAGGAATCAGCACATCGCCGATTCCGCGCAGTGCGCCGGACAGTACTTCAATAAATATAAAGAACATGTAGCACGGCGTGATCAGCGACATCATTTCGCAGCCGATCCGGATGACATCGGCGTCATTCGTAAAGATCCGGAACAATGGACCGCGCAGCGTCAGGAAGAAGACCACCAGTACGGCGGAGATCAAAGTATCCATCCCAAGGCAGACCCGGACGCTCTTCTTTACCCGGTCATATTTGCGGGCGCCGTAGTTCTGGCCCACAAAGGTGGTGATGGAGATTCCGATCGCACCGCTGATCATCCAGAACACGGCATCCAGCTTTCCGTACACAGACCATGCCGCGACCGTATCCGTTCCGAAATTGTTCAGGGCGGACTGGATGATAACATTGGAAAGGCTGTACATGATGGACTGAAACCCGGCAGGCATTCCGATGCGGAGCAGGGACCTGAGCGCATTTGCGTGGAACCGGAGCTGCCGTAGGGACAGCCTGAGGATGCCGCCGGACACCATCAGCTTTCTCGTGACAAGCACCGCGCTGGCTGCCTGAGAGAAAAATGTGGCGATGGCAGCGCCCGCAACCCCCATATCAAGCCAGACCACGCACAGGATATCAAGAACGATATTCAGCACGCAGCAGATGATCAGGTAGTAAAGCGGGCGCCGGGAGTCTCCGATGGCACGCAGGATGCTGGAACCCACATTGAAGATAAAGACAAACAGGATTCCTGCAAAATAGATCCGCAGGTACAACGTGGAATCCGAGATCAATTCGGAGGGCGTATTCATCCATCTCAGCAGATACGGAGCCAGGAGGACACCGGGAATGGAGATGGCTATACTTCCCAACAGGGAAAACGCGTAAGCCGTATGCAGACTCTCCTGCACCGACCGTTCGTCCCGTGCCCCGTAAAACTGAGCGATAATGACGGATGCGCCGGAGGAAAGCCCGGTGAAAAATCCGACCACCAGATTGACGATCTGGGTGGAGGAGCCGCCCACGCTTGCAAGGGCACCCTTTCCGATAAAATGCCCCACGATGATCGTATCAATCGTATTGTATAACTGTTGAAAAAACGTACCAAATACAATCGGAAAGAAAAAGATCAAAAGCTGTTTCCAGATGACCCCTTCCGTAATCTGATTAGTAAGCTGTGTTTCTTTTTTCATTGGAAAACCTCAAATAGTCTGTATATCTATCATTCTACATATTGTCTGAGTACCGGAAAATACGCTGCATGTTCCCGTGCCTGTTCGAACTGAAAGTACATGACTCTAAAGAGCCTCGATCTGGCATGCATGCTGTTTGGTGGCAGTGTCATAGCTTATTCCCACCGCCAGTACATTTTTTATATGTTCTCTTTTTAATTTTTCATAGTATTCCTTTTCTTTTATCTGCCGGATGGCATGCCCGGGAGAGTGGTCTGCTTTTAACTCAATAATGATCCCCGGCAGATTCTGCCTTCTCGGATAAAATATAAAATCAGCATATCCTTTCCCACTTTTTTCCTCACGTTCCACTCGATACTTGTTTCTTGCTGAAAGATATGCGAGAGTTAGGAACTGTCACAAAATAACTTGCAACTATGACTCAGGATAAACCTTCATATACAAGGCGGGGTGCTGTACTTCTGTATCGGAAGAACACCCGTCATATAGGCGAGCGTCACATAGGTCTTATCCTTTAACAGATCCCGCAGAAACTCCAGAAAATCACTTTGGTTTTCCGGGTACAGGCCATGGCTGAAAATATAATCCCACTCGTCTATATTAAAGATAAATTTATCGCCGGTGGAGTAGAGAAGTTTTGGCAGAGACATGGCGCCCTCTCTTTTCAGATCAGGGTAACTTTCCATGATATCGCGGATCAGGGAGGATTTAAACTGATTAATATAATCGCCATAGGTGTTTCCGCCATCCGTCAGATCATTCACTATTATTATAGAAGATAATTGGATGAATTTCAATCCTGTTAGGATTTTTGGCTGCAGAAAAAATCTCATCGTTATAGTTCACTCGTCAGCCGCTGTCATGATAAGTTTCGTATAGCCCGACAGCGCCAGGTTGCAGTAAATGCAAAGCTGTACAGCGCCAGGTTGCAGTAAATGCAAAGCTGTACAGCGCCAGGTTGCAGTAAATGCAAAGCTGTACAGCGCCGGGCTGCAGTAAATGCACAGCCCGACAGCGTCAGCCTGCAGCAAATGCATAGCCATACAGCGCCGGGCCGCAGTATGGTCAGTGCTCCATGCCGCAGGGAGCAGCAGTCTCTGCCATACAGCGGTCGTGTATCACGGAAGCGTAGAACCGGTAGCCGCCGGAGAGATTTCTGCAGTCATAACCGTTTCCGGACAGGATCCGGCAGGCAATGTAGCTTCGCAGTCCGCTCTGGCACATCACATAGACTGTTTTTCCCTTTTCGATCTCTCCCAGACGTTCCCGCAGCTCATCCACCGGGATATTTACAAATCCCTCAATATGTCCGTTTTCAAATTCTCCCTGGGTACGGGCATCCACCAGAGTGATGCTTCCGTCACGGGGCAGGTCTGCCACGTCTTCCGGATGGAACTGCTTTACCACTCCTTTTTCGATATTCTCGATCATAAATCCCGCCATATTGACCGGATCCTTGGCTGAGGAATAGGGCGGCGCGTAGGCCAGGTCAAGCTCCTGGAGTTCAGTCGCTTTTATCCCGGCATGGATGGCCGTTGCCAATACGTCGATGCGTTTGTCCACACCCTCGCTGCCTACGATCTGGGCGCCCAGCAGACGATAAGTTTCCTTTTCAAAAAGGATCTTTATGGTCATCAATCTGCCTCCGGGATAATAACCTGCGTGGCTCATGGGGGAGAGGACCACTTTGTCGGTCTCAATCCCTGCTGCCCGGGCATTCCTTTCGTTCAAACCAGTGACGGCGGCTGTCAGATCAAATACCTTGATGACCGAGCTTCCCTGGGAGCCGGGATACCGGCTGTCTCCGCCGCAGATATTGTCCGCGGCAATACGCCCCTGTTTATTTGCGGGACCGGCCAGCGAGATCAGGGCATCCTGCCCGGACACGGCATGCTTGACCTGTACGGCGTCCCCGACGGCATAAATATCGGGCATGGAAGTTTCCATCCGGTCATTGACCAGGATGCTGCCTTTGATCCCAAGCTCCAATCCGGCTTCCCGCGCAAGAGCGGTATCCGGGGTTACGCCGATGGCCAGGACCACCATGTCGGCATGGAGAGGAGCCTCATCCTTCAAAAGGATCTCGATGCCCCCATCTTTTTCCTGAAAGCCATCCACCGTATGCCCAAGAGCCAGTCTCACCCCGTGTCTGCGCATTTCACTGTGGATGAAGGAGGCCATATCTGCGTCAAAGGGATTCATGAGCTGCTTCGGCCGCTGAACGATCGTCACTTCCATGCCCAGTTCACGCAGATTCTCCGCCAGTTCCAGGCCGATAAAGCCGCCGCCGGCCAGGACCGCGGACTTTGGATGATTTTGATGAATGAACTCTTTGATGCGGAAAGTATCCTCCACCGTCCGCAGGGTAAACATTTTTTCCAGGCCGATGCCGGGAAGCCTTGGCTGAGTGGGTTTTGCCCCCGGAGAGAGGAGCAGCTTGTCATAGCGTTCCTCAAAGGCTTTTCCGTTTTCCAGATTCCGGACAGAAACACATTTTTGTTCCGGATGGACCGCGATTACCTCATGATGTACCTTCATTGTGATCCGGAAGCGGGAGAAGAAGCTTTCCGGTGTCTGGAGCGTCAGCTCCTCCGGATCCTCAATGATCCCGCCGATATAATAGGGCAGGCCGCAGTTCGCGTAGGAAATATATCCGGAACGTTCGAATACGATGATCTCTGCCTGTTCATCCAGCCTGCGGATCCTGGCTGCCGCAGTGGCGCCGCCTGCCACGCCGCCTATGATTACAATTTTCATATCACAATTCCACCTTTCCAGAGTAGGAAGCCATGCCTCCGATATTTTTTACATTCTGATATCCCATTTTCATAAGCCTGCTGACTGCCTGGCTGCTCCTGCTGCCGGAATGGCAGTAGACAAAAACGGGAGTGCTTTTATCCTTGACGATGCCCGCAGCCTGATCGATGGACTGCAGCGGAAGATTCCTGCTGCCCGGGACATGCCCCTCCCGGTATTCCTGCGGAGTCCGTACATCGAGCAAAACGGCATTGGGAGCCTGACTGTAATCCCGGATTCCCTGATTGATATCCGGCTGTCGTAAAAAGTCAAATAAACCCATGATTCATACCTCCTTTATGATTGATGCATATAGTATAACACATCGGACGGGAAATGAATGTGATGATGTCACAGAAAAGGAAAACAGCAGGAAAGTTTGGAGATGAAAATTCTTTATTTTATGGTCTGGAGATTGAATATTTTGGATTCACTGGTGTTTTCTGTCATATAATTAGTCACGAATATGTGGAAGTTACCGTATAAAGCAGGGAAATAACGGATTATTTAGATTATTTCCCTGCTTTTTGTTGTATCAATACGTGCTTGCTGCGGAAAGGAACTGCCGGATCCGTCAATAAGGGGATATGCCTAAATCTGCCCTCACAAAATTGTAATTTGGATAGAAGTTTCAATAAACGGAACATAGATTTCAAAACACATTTCAAATTGTGAAATATATTACTTCCACAGCAGGGCGCGAAGCAAACAGACATCAAATGAAACAAAAACTGCAACCATTCTTTCATATATTGAAAGATTAGAAATCTGTAATAAAATTGCCCTGCCGGACTTAGGACTTATGTCAATGGAATTTTTTGGAGCGCTTTTTTAAAATAGTCTCATAAACGCAAGGCGCCCGCGTGGATGAAACAATAGCAATAGATTAAACAATGAAGGAGTGTTATGAAGATGAAAATTGGATTTATCGGACTTGGAATTATGGGAAAACCTATGAGCAAAAATTTGATCAAAGCAGGCTATGAGCTGGTGGTCTATAACCGGAGCCGTGCCAGCGTGGATGAAGTGGCAGCCCTCGGGGCCGAACCGGCGGACAGCCCGGCGGACGTGGCGTCCAAATGCCAGGTGATCATCACCATGCTTCCCAATTCCCCCCATGTACGGCAGGTCTGCCTGGGAGAAAAGGGATTTCTGGAAACGGCAAAAGCGGGTACAATCGTGATCGACATGAGTTCCATTGATCCGGTAGAGTCCAAAGCCATCGGAGCGGAGCTGGCGAAGAAGGATATCCATATGATGGATGCGCCGGTCAGCGGCGGGGAACCGAAAGCCATCGACGGCACGCTCTCCGTCATGGTAGGCGGCACAAAGGAAGACTTTGACAAATATTATGACCTTCTGATGGCCATGGCAGGCTCCGTTGTCTATGTAGGACCCCTGGGTTCCGGAAATGTGGCGAAGCTGGCCAACCAGGTGGTTGTGGCAGTCAATATCGCGGCGGTTTCCGAAGCGCTGACGCTGGCGGTCAAGAGCGGAGCGGATCCGGAGTTGGTCTATCAGGCGATCCGGGGCGGACTGGCAGGCTCCACCGTGATGGATGCGAAAGCTCCCATGATGATGGCCCACAACTTTAAGCCCGGCTTCCGCATCGAGCTGCACATCAAGGATCTGAACAATGCACTGAACGCGGCCCATGCCGTAAGCGCTCCGGTTCCCTTTACCTCCCAGGTGATGGAGATCATGCAGGCGCTCAAGGCGGACGGGAATGAGAAGGACGACCACAGCGCGATCGTAAAATATTACGAAAAGATCGCGGATGTATCTGTGGAGAAAAAATAGGAAAGAAAAGCAGGGCCGCAGAAAAAACATACAGGCGGCGAATAGCTGCTGCATTGAGAAAATCATAGAAAGAAACGGGCCGGCCAGGAGAGTTGGGCCGGCCCCGGTAAAATAAGAGCATTCTCGGAAACTCTTTGTTCTCAGGAGTGCACAAATTTATGAGCCGTACGTTGATTAAATTTGGGTGCTCCTGGCGGAAAATTAGCCGCAAAGATGGGTGCAAGGGAGTTCCCGAGAGTGCTCAATAAAAATACGAGGTGGGTATATGAGTGAATCAACACGAATGATGATTGGCTTGATCCTGGGGATCGTGATCATGGTCATCCTGGTATCAAAGACAAAGGTACATACATTTATCGCATTGCTCGCGGCATGCTGTATCGCGGGAATTATCGGGGGAATGCCCCTTGTAGACGTAACACTGGAGGATGAATCCAAGATCACCGGACTGGTGACGGCGATCCAGGACGGATTCGGAAACACATTGAAGAGTACGGGTATCATCATCGGCCTAGGCGTTATGATGGGCGGTATCTTGGAAAAATCAGGTGCGGCCGAACGGATGGCTTACTCCTTTATCAAAGCGGTGGGAAAGAAAAAAGAAGAGTGGGCACTGGCCATCACAGGATGGTTCATCTCCATTCCGGTGTTCGCGGACTCCGCGATCGTGATCTTTGCCCCCTTATGTAAAGCCATTTCCAAGGTGACAGGAAAATCCCTGATCGGACTTGCACTTGCCATGGCAGCCGGATTGCAGCTGACTCACTGCCTGGTTCCGCCGACACCCGGCCCCACCACCGCAGCTACCATGCTCGGCGTTGACGTGGGCCAGATGATCATCTTCGGTTCCCTGATCTCCATTCCGATGCTGATCATTGCGGTACTGTACTGCCAGCGGCTGGGAAAGAAGATCTACCAGATCCCGACCGACGACGGCGGTTTTGAAAGAAAAGAATTTAAACAGGAATATATCAAATCCATGGAAGAACTGGACAGCATGATCGGACAGAAGGCGCTTCCGGGGCTGTGGATGTCTATCGCTCCCATCGTGATCCCGCTGATCCTGATCCTTTCCAACACGATCCTGGGAATGGCAGGCATGAAGATTTCCGTTCTGTCGTTCCTCGGTTCCCCGATCATTGCCCTTGCCATCGGTACTTTACTTGCGATCTACGGTCTGATGGCAAAGGATGACACAAAGGAAGTCCTGGGGATCATGGATGACGCCATCAAGAGCACCGGCATCATCATGCTGATCACGGGCGCCGGCGGTTCCCTCGGAAATGTGATCAAGGTCAGCGGCATCGGCGATGCCCTTGGAGAAGCGGTCATGGCGCTTCCGCTGCCGGCAATCCTGATTCCGTTTATCATTGCGGCACTGATGCGTATCGCTCTGGGTTCCGCAACGGTGGCGATCACTACGGCAGCTTCCCTTTCCGCCTCCCTGATGGGCGTGATCGCGGTAAGCCCGCTGCTGATGGCAATTTCCTGCTGTGTAGGCGCGATTTCTTTCTCCTACTTTAATGACAGCGGATTTTGGGTATGGAACGGAATGTTTGGCGTCACCGAGCTGAAAGACCAGATCCGGTGTAAGACGGCAATCTCACTGATCATGGCCGGTGTCGGTATCGTAGAACTGTTGATACTGTCCATCTTTATGCATTAATACCATAAAATACGCTGCGGTCCGCAGGCCTTCCTGCTACACAAAAGCTGTGCAGGATCCATTTCCATTTACACAGACCAGCGGAAGAAGTTCTGGCGGACTGCGGCAGAGAGAGGAGAACAGATGATGAATACGGATTTTTTAAAGGGTGTGATCGTGCCGATCATTACCCCCATTGATGAAAATGAATTAATCGATGAGAAGGCTCTGCGTGAGCAGGTGGATTATGTCATCGAAGGCGGGATCCTGGGGATCCTTGCATTCGGCAGCAACGGCGAATTCTACGTGATCGAAGAGGACGAGATGGAACGGGGCCTGAAGATCATGGCAGACCAGGCGGCAGGCCGTGTCCCGGTATATTTTGGGATCGGAGCCATCAGCACAAAAAAATGTGTCCGCCTGGCGAAGATGGCGGCGGCAAACGGGGCGGCAGGAATCTCCGTACTCCAGCCCATGTTTTTGAAGCCGACGGAAAACGAGCTGTTCGGGCATTTCAAAGCCATCGCGGACGCGGTGCCGGACACCCCCGTGCTGCTGTACAACAACCCGGGCCGGGTAGGCTATACGATGTCAGGAAACCTGGTGGACCGGCTGGCCCATGAGGTGGAAAATATTGTAGGAATGAAGGACACCAGCGGAGATATGACACAGACCTCGGAATTCATCCGCAGGACCCGGGATGTAGGCTTCAAGGTATTCGGCGGCAAGGACACACTGCTGTACGCGTCCCTCTGCCACGGAGCGGTAGGCGGCGTTTGCACGGCGGGCAACTTCATGCCGGAGCTGATCACGGATATTTACAACAAATATGTGGCAGGCGACCTGGAAGGCGCCCTGGAAGCCCAGTTTAAGCTCAATCCGGTCCGATTGTCCATGGACGGAGCCAGCTTCCCGGTCGCGGCAAAGGATATGGCAAACCTGCGGGGAAGAAATGTGGGCCGCCCCTATACGCCTAACCTGCCTACCCCTGAGGGACCGGTACTGGACAAGATCAAAGCAGAGATGGAGCATGCGGGGCTGATCTGAGATTTACGGATGAATGGAATGTGTTGTAAACTATACCCAAGGGCATCCTATTATGGCCATTCGGCCGTTCTACAAGGTATACACAAGGCTATAATGGCATACTCAACCATAAATATAGAGATAAAAGAGAATCAGAAAGGAGCATAAGATCATGAGAAAAATCGTAAAAATGGAGGTTTACCCGGTAGCCGGAAAAGATTGCATGGAATTAAATTTGAGTGGCGCGCATGCACCTTATTTCACAAGAAATATTGTGATCCTTCACGCGGATAACGGAGATATGGGAGTAGGAGAGGTTCCTGGCGGAGAGAAGATCACGAAGGCGTTGGAGGAGTGTATTCCCCTTGTAGAGGGAACCAATCTGGCTGAGTATAAGAGTACCCTCTTAAAAGTGAAAAGGCATCTGGATTCCAAAGGTGAAGAGGATGTCCGCGGGGAGCAGACCTTCGACCTGCGTACCGGCGTCCATGTGATCACCGCCATCGAGGCACCCTGCCTGGACCTGATGGGCAAGATGCTGGGAGTTCCGGTTTGCGAGCTGCTCGGCGACGGACAGCAGAGGGACAAGGTGCGCATGCTCGGTTACCTGTTCTTTGTGGGCGACCGCAAGAAGACAGACCTTCCCTATGATGAAGAGCCGGACGCGGACTGTGAGTGGTATCGGATCCGCCACGAGGAAGCCCTGACGGCGGAAAAGATCGTGGCATTTGCAAAGGCAACCAAAGAGAAATACGGTTTCCAGGATTTCAAGCTGAAAGGCGGCGTTCTTGCGGGAAATGAAGAGATGGATGTAATCCGCGCCATGAAAAAGGAATTCCCGGACGCGAGGATCGACCTGGATCCCAACGGCGGCTGGCTTCTGGAGGAAGCGGTGGAGTACGTGAAGGGTATGAAAGGCATCCTGACCTACTGCGAAGACCCCTGCGGAGCAGAGGGCGTGTACTCCGGGCGCGAGGTGATGAGCGAATTCCGGAGAAGGACCGGATTCCCCACCGCGACCAACATGATCGCTACGGACTGGAGACAGGTGGGGCATTCCCTGGAATCCCAGGCAGTGGATATTATCCTTGCGGATCCTCATTTCTGGACTATGAGCGGTTCCGTGAGGGTAGCCCAGATGTGTCATGACTTCGGCTATACCTGGGGCTCCCATTCCAACAACCACTTTGACATTTCTCTGGCCATGTTCACCCAGGTCGGGGCGGCCGTACCGGGCGAGTACAACGCACTGGATACCCACTGGATCTGGCAGGAGGGCCTGGAACGCCTGACAAAAGAGCCTCTGCAGATCATCGAGGGCTGCGTGGCGGTTCCGAAGAAACCGGGCCTTGGGATTGAAGCGGATATGGACCAGATCAAAAAGGCACACCAGCTCTATCTGGACAACTGCCTCGGCGGGAGAGACGATGCGGTGGGTATGCAGTACCTGATCCCGGGCTGGAAATTTAATCCGAAGAAGCCTTGCCTTGTGCGATAAGACGCGGAGACCGGCAGACCTTTTATGGGAGAATCATAGAATGGTTCGTATTCACGGTGCCTTGCACCTTGCTGCAAGGCATTCGGCCAGGCCGTGAATTGTAATACCCGTTCAACATAATAATGGAAAAATATTCAGAAAGACCATTGAAAAAGGCAGAGGGAATCTTGTATATTTGTTACAGACAGGAAAAACAGGAGAGCAAACTATGACGAAAATTGCGATTTTACTGCCATACGAGGACATGGCGGAGACGGCGCGGAGGGTGATCCAGGAAAACCAGCATCAGATAGATTACGTGAAGGTCATTGAAAGCGAGAATGCTGTAAACGAGGCCAGGATTGCCGCGGAGCAGGGGGCGGATATCATCATTGCCCGGGGCTATCAGGCGCAGCTCATAAAGGAATATACCAACATCCCGGTGGTGGAGATGCGTTTTCATGCCCAGGAGATCGGCCTTTTGATTTTGCGGGCAAAAAAGCTGTCCCACAAGGAGACGCCAGTCATTGGTCTGATCGCGTTTGAAAACATGCTCTGCGACCTGTCCCATATGGAGGAATTGTTCGGCGTCCGCCTTCGGATCGCTTATATGGAACGGATCGAGGAGGTGCCGGACATCCTTCACAGCATGAAGAAGGAAGGCGTGGACTGCGTGATCGGCGGAGATACGGTGAACCGGGAAGCGGAAAAGATAGGCTGCCTGTCTATCAAGTTTCGGGCCACCGGGGAGTCCATCGGGGATGCCATGGAGCGGGCCAAAAATATGGCCTACGCGGTGGAGAATGAGAAGCGGAACGCAGCCCAGTTTGAGACGGTGCTGGACACATCCTTTAACGGGATCATCAAGATCAATTCGGCCGGCAGGATTATTGCCATCAACCGGCTGATCGAGAACCTGCTGGGAAAAAATATGGAGGATGTCAAAGGAGAACTGCTGTATGACATCTTTCCCCAGATTGACAAGTGGATTGTGGACGACATCCTCACCGGGGCCAGGGAAAATTGTTCCTCATCCATCGAGGTCCGGGGACGAAATTGGATGTTTCTGGCGGCGCCGATCCAGTTTGACGGTCAAATCACGGGGGCTATCCTGTCCCTCCACGCCATCACCGAGATTGTGCGCAAGGACCGGAAGCTGGCAAATGACATGCTGCTCCACGGATTCACGGCGGAAACCCGTTTTTCCAATATTTATACGGAAAACGAGGCCATGCGCTCGGTACTGGAGACGGCCCGGGAATATTCCCTCTCCGACAGTCCCGTGCTGATCTACGGGGAGACAGGAACGGAGTATTACCAGATTTCCGAGGCCATCCATAACAACAGCATCCGCAAGGGCGGCCCCTTCGTGAGCGTAAACATCAGCGGACTGGAGGAAGAGAAGCAGATGGAGCTTTTGTTCGGCAGCAGGAACGGCACGTTAGGCAAAAATCCGCAGGAAAAGGGGGCGGTGATCCGGGCAAACCATGGAACGCTTCTGATCCGGGATATCGAGAAGCTGACCGTCCAGGCGCAGTGCCAGCTGCTCCGGGTGATTCTGGACGGAGCGGTAAACCGCACCGACGCGCTTCCTATGGAAAATATCGATGTGCGGATCATCGCGGCGGCTCAGGAAAATCTGAGATACGGCGTGAACAAGGGGCGGTTCCAGGAAAGCCTGTACTACGTGCTGCACGGGCTGACTCTGGAGATCCCGCCGCTGAACAGGCGGAGTGAGGATCTGCAATATTATATAGACAAATATTTCAAAGAATTCTGCAGGAAATACAACAAGTACCTGGTCATTACGGAGGGCGGCCATGAGCGGCTCATGCAGTTCTCCTGGCAGGGCAACAAGCTGCAGCTCAAGGCATTTATGGAACGCCTGGTGCTGACGGCAAAAAAACGGAGCATTGCCGAGGGCATGATCCAGAGGCTGTTCGGGGAGCTGTACCCCTATGTGGGCGAAGCCGGCGGCGGAGAGAAGGTCGTGGTGTACAAGACGGAAGAGGCGGTGAAGATCAGCGAGCTTTTGAAAAAGCATCGGGGAAACCGGAAGCTGGCGGCCCAGGAGCTTGGAATCAGTACAACGACATTGTGGAGAAAAATGAACAAGTATGGGATCGAATCCAAATTTGGAGCGGATTAGATTACGCGGTTCGCGGCGGGGCGAAGATGTGCTCATGGGATTGCGAGCGTATCTGTGAGGGTACTGAGCAAATATGCGGATTCAAAGCGCGGTTCGCGGCAGATTTCATTGGCTGTGAGTATAAAGTAAGAAGAAATTAGGA
Organism: Faecalicatena sp.; assembly: GCA_009774255.1. Lineage (GTDB taxonomy): Bacteria > Bacillota > Clostridia > Lachnospirales > Lachnospiraceae > Schaedlerella. Next base: position 16,527 of record VSNK01000019.1, on the reverse strand, counting down.
GAAAGATCATGAAATCAAAATACATCATAAAGATTAAGGAAATGGATAATGTGGCGGTTGCCATCCATGACCTGAGTGCAGGCACGGAGGTGCTTCCGGGCCTGGTATTGCGGGATGACATTCCGCAGGCGCATAAGATCGCCCTTGCCGATATCCCGGCGGGAAAAGAGATCATCCGTTACGGAGTGGTGCTGGGTTACGCGAAGGCGGATATCCGCAAGGGTCAGTGGATCAACGAGCATATGCTGGATCTGCCGGAGAGTCCCTCCGTGGACAATCTGGAATATGGGACCAACCTGGTGCCTGTGGAAGCACTTCCGGTTCCGGCTCGAACCACATGGATGGGCTACCGGAACAAGACGGGCCCTGCGGGAACCAGGAATCTGCTGGGGATCGTGACAACCGTGCAGTGCGCGGCGGGCGTGCTGAAAGTGGCAGTAGATCAGATCCGGAAGGAGCTGCTGCCCAAATATCCGAATGTAGACGGGGTGGTTGCGGTGACGCACCCTTATGGCTGCGGCGTGGCTATCAACGCGCCTATGGCGGAGATCCCGATCCGGGCCGTCACCAATGTGATCCGCCATCCCAACTTTGGCGGAGAGATCATGGTGGTCGGGCTTGGCTGTGAGAAGCTGACCTATGACAGAGTGCTTCCGGCAGAGGACATTACCCCGGAAAATGTGCTGACACTGCAGGACTATGCGGGCCATGATGCCATGATGAACGCGATCATGGAGATGGCGGAGAAGAAGCTTCAAAAGCTGAATCAAAGGCGGCGGGAGGAGCTTCCGCTAAGTGACCTGCTGATCGGGATGCAGTGCGGCGGAAGCGATGCGTTCAGCGGGATCACCGCAAATCCAAGCGCAGGATATGCCGCAGATATGCTGGTTCGGGGCGGTGCCACCGTGATGTTCAGCGAGGTGACAGAGGTTCGGGACGGTGTCCCCATGCTGGCGGCTAGGTGTGTCAATGCAGAGGTGAGAGACCGTCTGGCAAAAGAGATGAAGTGGTATGACGACTATCTGGAAGCAGGCGGGGTGGACCGGGACGCCAATCCCACGCCGGGCAACAAAAAGGGCGGTCTTGCCAATATCGTGGAAAAAGCCATGGGCTCCATCGCAAAATCTGGCACAAGCCCCATCGTGGAGGTCTTGAGCCCTGCCCAAAAGCCGACGAAGCACGGGCTGATCTATGCGGCGACTCCGGCCAGCGATATCGTGTGCGGCCCCAGCCAGGTTGCCAGCGGGATCGGGCTGCAGGTGTTCATGACCGGACGGGGAACCCCCTATGGGCTGGAGATCAGTCCGGTCATCAAGGTGTGCAGCCGTAATGAAATGAAGAACCACTGGTTTGACATGATCGATATTTCCGCAGGGGATGTGGCCACGGGAGAAGCGACGATCGCAGATGTAGGGACAGAGATCTTCCACATGATTCTGGATGTGGCAAGCGGATTCAAAGAACCTTACAGCGACCAGTATGGATTCCACAATGACATGTGCATCTTCAATCCGGCGCCGATCACCTGATGTTTAGACAAAAAGGAGGAATACTATGAAAGTCGTAATCGCAATCGACTCTTTTAAGGGGAGCATGAGCTCTATGGAGGCGGGGAATGCCGCAAAGGAAGGGATTGAAAGGGCATGTCCTGCGGATATTGTTGTGAAGCCTCTGGCTGACGGCGGGGAAGGAACCACCGAGGCGCTGGTGGAGGGTCTGGGCGGAGAGTTTGTATCGATCGAAGTGACAGGGCCTCTGGGAGCAAAAACAAGTGCAAGGTACGGCATCCTGGGAGATAAAAGGACGGCGGTGCTGGAGATGGCGGAGGCCTCAGGGATTATTTTAGTAAAAAGGGAGAAATTGGATCCCTCCAGGGCGACCACCTACGGCGTGGGCGAGATGATCCTGGACGCGGTCGGGCGGGGATGCCGTGAATTTATCATCGGCATCGGCGGAAGCGCCACAAGCGAGGGCGGCACAGGCATGCTCCAGGCGCTGGGCTACGAGTTTTCCGACGAGGACGGCAATCCCATCCGGCCGGGAATCCGAGATCTGGACCGGATTGCCTCCATCACTGCAAAGAATGTTCCGGAGGAATTAAAGACATGCCATTTTAATATTGCATGCGATGTAAAGAATCCGCTTTGCGGCGAGAACGGCGCGGTGTACGTGTTCGGGCCACAGAAGGGAGTAAGGGAAGAGGAAAAGCCGGATTTTGACAAAAAGATGAAGCATTTCGCAGATAAGACGCAGGAATTCACCGGCAGGGATTACAGAACGGCAGAAGGGGCAGGCGCGGCAGGGGGACTTGGCTTCGCGTTCCTAAGCTATCTCCCGAATGTGGAATTAAAATCCGGGATTGACATTGTTCTGGATGCGATCCGGCTGGAACAGGAGGTGAAGGACGCGGATATCGTCATAACCGGGGAAGGCCGCCTGGATTACCAGACTGCCATGGGCAAGGTCCCGGTGGGCGTAGCCCGGCTTGCGAAGAAGTACGGCGCAAAGGTGCTCGCTTTTGCGGGCGGCGTCACGAAGGACGCGGGGGAGTGCAACGCGGCGGGGATTGATGCCTTTTTCCCCATTGTCCGGGGCGTGACGACTCTGGACGAGGCCATGGTTTTGGAGAACGCGAAGGAAAATATGGTCCTGTCCGTGGAGCAGGTATTCCGGGCGCTCCGTCTGTACATGTAAATGATACTGAGCGCCAGATAAATCTGCCGTACAGTATCATTTGATGCGCACAGCGCATGAGGAATTATGCCGCTTTGCGGCTGCGGCTGGCGCGATACTCACGGCAGATTTCATCGGCCGTGAGTATCGATTTCTTTCGCGCGGCATTCCGACCGGTCGGGAGGATGCCCATAAAAGCAGGTATTCAGGCCGCCTATAGGAGATGAAGTTTATGGAATATATCACATTGAAGAATAAAATGCAGGTTCCCAGGCTGGGGCTGGGAACCTGGTATCTGGGGGAAAAACTGTCTGTCCGTGAGGAGGAGCTCCAGGCCATCCGGACCGGGATCGAGAACGGAATGACGCTGATTGATACCGCGGAGATGTATGGCAGCGGTCTGTCCGAGCAGCTGGTCGGGCAGGCGATCCGCGGCATAGAGCGGGAAAAGCTGTTTCTCGTGTCAAAGGTACTTCCCCAGAATGCGGGAGAGAAGCGGATCCGCAGAAGCATCAACCATAGTCTGCGTCTGCTGCGCACCGATTATCTGGACCTGTACCTGCTTCACTGGCGGGGGAATATCCCGCTGCAGGAAACAGTGCAGTGTATGGAGGAACTGGTCAGGGAAGGGAAGATCCGAGCATGGGGCGTATCCAATTTTGATATGGATGATATGGAAGAATTATTTGCCCTGCCCGATGGAAAGAACTGCGTGGTGAACCAGGTGTTATACCATCTGGGCTCCAGGGGAATCGAATATTCGCTGAAGCCCTGGATGGACGCCCACGATGTGGCTCTGATGGCATACTGCCCGCTGGCACAGGCCGGTCGGCTCCGGCAGGAGCTGATACACCATCCGGTCCTGAGCCGGATCGCCGCAGAGCATCAGGCCACGGTTTTGCAGATACTGTTGGCATTCGTCCTGCACCGGGAAAATACGGTCGCGATTCCCAGGAGCGGGAAGAGCGTGCATGTACAGGCCAATGCCGATGCCATGCGGATCATGCTGTCCGATCAGGAACTCCTGGAATTGGATCAGACATTCCCAGCCCCGGATCATAAAATCAGGCTGGATATCGTGTGATAAGAGCGTGAAGCCAGCGATTGCTTTTCCGGTAATCAGGTCTTATAATTAAGACATTCTATTGAGCATATTGTGGAAGGAGAAACTGCATTATGGCAAAAATACTGATTGTCGAAGATGAAAAGAATATGCAGGAAATTATCGCGGAATATATGCAGCGTGGCGGTCATACTTGCTTTACCGCCGATGATGGTATGGATGCGCTGCTGACGCTGAAAAATAATCCGATGGATTTGATGATACTGGATATTATGATGCCCCATCTTGACGGCTTTTCTGTTTGTAAGATGGCAAGGGAAATGAGTAATCTCCCGATCATCATGTTGACGGCTAAAAGTAATGAGGACGATAAATTAAAGGGTTATGATCTGGGCGCAGATGATTACATGACAAAACCGTTCAGTCCGAAAGTGCTGCTGGCAAAGGCAAACGCCTTGCTGCGGCGTTCTTCTGCCCTTCCGGCAGACACTATAAACGCCGGAAAAATTTCAATCCTTACAGCCTCGCATAAAGTTTTTCTGAATGGGAAGGAAATCACGCTGACTTACAAGGAATATGAACTGCTTCACTTTTTTATGTCAAATCCAGGCCAGATCTTCAGCCGTGAACAATTATTGAACCGGATATGGGGATATGATTTTGCGGGAACGACCAGAACCGTAGATACACATATCAAAACTCTCCGTCACAAATTAGGTGACGAAGGCAGGCATATCGTTACACTGATCCGATCCGGCTACAAATTTGAGGTGACGGCATGAAAATAAGAGAGCAAATGAATGTTTTTACCATTCGAAAAAAAATACTGCTGGCTTCCAAACTAATGGGAGTGATTCTGGTGTTATCTTATGTGTTTTCCACCAGACTGCCATTAAACGCAGATGTTTCCCTTATGCTCTGGCTGATATTTGTTGCCGCCTTAATCTGTGTCATTGACCTGTGGATGTCCAGGTTTATTTCAAAGCCTGTGTCTGAACTGAATGAAGCCGCCGGCCGGATGGCAGATTTAGACTTCTCACATCTTTGTGAGGTAACAGGGTATGATGAGTTTGGGGAACTTTCTCGCAGTCTGAATGTTATGGCCAGGAATCTGCAGGAGGCATTTGGGAAACTGGAGCATATCAACAGGAAACTGGAGCAGGATGTGGAGCAGAAAAAGCGTCTGCTCTCTGAGCGCAAAGAACTGGTAGACAGCCTTTCCCACGAAATGAAAACGCCCCTGGGCGTGATCCGGGCTTATACAGAAGGATTACAGGATGAAACAGATGAAGCGAAAAGACAGAATTACTATGAAGTCATTATAAAAGAAACGGAACGCATGAGCAGCCTGATTACCACTCTGCTTGACTTATCCGCACTGGAAAACGGGGCTGCCGGGCTTCACCCGGAACGCTTTGAATTTGTTGAATTTTTGGAAACAGTTGCCGGACGATTGCTGATGGATATTCCGGATGCTGATTTTAATCTGCAATATGAATTGCCGGAATTTCCTGTCTATGTCAATACCGACAAGAGCAGGATGGAGCAGGTGCTTAATAATCTGATCGTCAATGCAAAGCGAAATGTCCGGCCAGGCGGAATTTTGAAACTTTCGCTCACAGAACAGGAGGGTATGCTGGACTTTTCCATCTATAATCAGGGACATCGCATCCCAGAGAAAAATCTTACAAAAATTTGGACGAAATTTTATCGTGATAAAAATACAAAATACAGTGGTTCGGGGTTAGGGCTTGCGATTGTAGCACAAATCCTTTCTATGCAGCATTTAGCGTATGGCGTTTTAAACCAGCCGGATGGAGTGATGTTCTATTTTTCTATTCCTTCAATAAAATGATTCGCCCGTCAAAAGTCCATTTTCATTGCTGAGATAATTTTTTGAAGATTCGTGCCACAATATATGGAGGCGATATGGTGTATCGTTGACATATATTGTGGCATGAAGATTCGGGAAATTGGCCAGCAAGGGAAATGAGAGCTTTTGACGGGCGAATCATAAAATAAACCGTAGAAAAAAGCTTCTGTTTCTGAAAAGAAATGGAGGCTTTTTTGTTCGATAGGAAACTTCTACAAATTTTCCTATCGAACAAAAACCCTCCAGGGAGAGCGCTGTACGTGCATAAGGAAAATGGCTGTTGCCGCACACTTTCTTTTATTATACAAAAAGATTTCACACCAACTTCACATCGATTTCACATGGACTTCAACGCGTTTTTTTATTTTTACTCCATCAAGAGGAAAAAAACTTCCTCAAATAAAGGAGGTAACGATGATGTTTTTAGGTTTGGAATGGTACTGGTGGCTTTTGATTGTGGCGGTGCTTATCCTCTCTATCCCGTTCAAGGTAAAGTTCATGAAATGGTGGAGCAGACGGGAGCAGGGCAGGAAAAAGGAACAACGTGGGAAATGGGGGGATGAAGAATGATCGAAGTAAAAAATCTGACTTTTTCATATGGGAAAGACAAACAGGCATTGCATGGTTTGAATTTCACCGTAGAAGATGGAGAGATTTTTGGATTCCTGGGGCCAAACGGCTCCGGGAAGTCTACGACCCAGAAGATATTGACCGGCATCCTGAAAGGACATGGCGGAGAGGCGCTCCTGTTCGGGAAAGATTTGAGGGAAGTGCATACGCAGGAATTCTTCCGGAAAATTGGCGTCCTGTTTGAGTTTCCCTATCTGTACGCCAATTTAAGCGCCCTTGATAACCTGCATTATTTTTCCTCTTTTTATCCCAAAGAACAACTGCGTGATGCGGAAGAAGTGCTTGAGGAACTGGAGTTTAAGAAGGATTTTTTAAAGAAACCGGTGTCCTCTTACTCCAAGGGGATGCGCCAGCGTGTCAGTATGGCGAGGGCTTTGATCAGCAACCCGAAACTTCTGTTTCTGGATGAACCGACCAGCGGCCTTGACCCTACCGGGGCGGTTCTCTTCCGCAGAATCATAGAAAAAGAACGCCAGAAGGGAACAACTGTATTTGTAACTACACATAATATGCTGGATGCCGATCTGCTATGTGACAGAGTTGCTTTTATCTCGAATGGGAACATTGTTGCACTTGATACGCCGAGAAATCTGAAAGAACAGAATAGCGACCACAGCATTGCTGTCGATTATTTGTATCAAGGAAGAAGGAAAGAACAAACGATAGAAGCATCGGAGTTGAAATCAGGGATTCCTTTTCCATATGATGAACTGCTCAGCATTCACTCTCAGGAGCCTACGCTGGAGGATATCTTTATCCAGTATGCAGGAAGGAGGCTGTCTTAATGTGGAATCATAACGAGGAAAGCAGCGGCGATGCTTGCATGAATCGCTGTTTGACAAGAAAGACCAGCGAGACGCAGTCGAGCTGGAAAAGCCTTTCTTCTTTATTCAAAAAAGACTGCCAGATGATGGTGTCAGGAAAATTCTTTCTTGTAGCGTTGGGATCACTTTTGCTCTATACGTTGTTCATTCACTTTGGTTATCTGAATTTCATGAGGGATAATGCCAATATCTACAATGTATATCTCTATGATCCGGCAGGAACTTATGCGCAGGCGTCGCCGCTGATCCATTCGGTGGCTTCTGCCAAAGAACTGGGCGAGGCGCTTGCCAGAGATAGCGGCGGCGTCGGAATCCAAATGAAAGATGGGAAACCCGATATCGTACTTTATGCAGGAACAGAAAAGGTTGACCGGCATAGAGCGGATTATGCGCTCTCGCTTCTACATCCTGGCAGCGGTTATCAGCCGGAAACAGTGGGGGATCATACCCCGGAAATGAAGCAGCGCAGGGAGATCACCTGTGAACTGTTGTTTATTGAGATCGTTGCCGTAGGTTTTTTGGGGATTGCGTCTGTACTGTTCAAAGAAAAACAGATGGGGGTGATACGTGTTCATGCTATTATGCCGCTAAAAAAGAGCCTGTTTGTATTTTCCAAAGTCTTTCTTTTTCTACTCACGGATTTCATTTTTGCAGCTTTGATGACTCTGTTTAATGTGGGACTGAAAGAAGCGGGAGGCATTTTGCCAGCCGTACTGATACAGACAGGAATCTTGTCCCTGATTATGGCGCTCACAGGCTTCGGCTGTACGATGCTGCTAAAAGATTTCAAACAGTTTTCACTGGCTTACCTGGTTATTGCGCTTTTTACTGCAACGCCGGTTTTCCTGTCGGCCAACACTGCAATCAAAATGGACTGGATCTGTTACCATCCGTTTTATCATATATATATGGGCTTGAAAAATGCTTTTTTCGGTACGCCCGTTACAAACCCGGTTTATTATATTAGTGTAGTATGTGTTATCATCTTACTCTTTGGTATTGCCACCGCGGCATTTTGTAAAGAGATGGGAAAGGAGGGCTGATTATGAAAGGAATCATCTATCAGCTGAAAAGCGTCAGGAAAGATAAATTTTGTATCATGTCGTTTCTCCTGCCTATTGTGGTAGCTATCGCACTGAACATTGCCGGTTCCATTGACCTTTCTTCTTTAGGCGAATATTACTTTTGTGTGATAGATGGTGAGGTCACTGATGAAACGAAGGAGTGGCTTGCCGGGTACGGCGACGTTACGGTCTGTCAGACAAGGGAAGAATGGCTTTCGGCAATCAGGGAGCCATCTACCAATCTGATTGGCGTGGAGATGGACGGAACGGATATTAGAACCGTTTTGTCCGGTGATGAATTAACTATATGGCAGCAGATGGCAAGTACGCTTCCGGACCTCTATACCCAAAGGCACACCGTAATGCATGCCTTTCGGGCGGGTGGAATCAATATACAGATTTTGGAACAGCCTGACGTACTGACCGGATTCCAGTATATTTTTATGGCAATGACACTGATTGTTGCTATGTTCATGGGCTGTACCTTTAATGCAATGAACATTATTTCTGAAAAAGAAGATGGTGTTGCGCTAATCAATGAAATATTGCCTATGACGTCCAGACAATATGTAATCCAGAAAATTTTTATAGGATTTGTGTTTGGCTGCCTGTCCGCAGTTGTTACAGCGGCAATCTGTTTCCGGCTTTCCCTTGCAGGGGCAGCGGCCATGCTTGCGCTGACGGTACTGTCGGCCTTTGTAGCCGCTCTGGTGGGTCTGTTTGTGGGTCGTATTTCGGATGGGATGATGGTAGGCGTAGTTTATATCAAAATTGTTATGATTGTGTTTATGGCGGTTCCACTTCTTAGGTTTCTGGCAATGGCAGGAAATAAGGTTCTCTCCGCGATCTGCTATGTAATTCCGTCCAGCGCCACCTTTGAGGGCGTTATGGATTTGGTAAACGGCGGTATGGCAACTGCAGGCAAAGATATGGTGATCCTTGCGGTACATTGTGTGAGTTGGTTTTTACTCTATCTTTTCATATCGTTTATATTAAAGGAGTTTTAGGAGAAATAGCAGATGCTTTTTGGTGGGATGTCCTGTATAATGGTGGAAAGGAGTTGAAAATTGTTATGATGGAAGGAGAACATTATGGAAGAATTGAAATCTATTATGGAGAAGTTCGCTGGATTAGGGTGGGATTTAATATCTGTTCCGGCACAGCAATGGTTAGACGGAAAATTTGATAGGGAAGCATTAATATCAGCGGTTAAGCAGGCGGATAGGGAATGCGGGAGCTGCGGCTGTGAGATGGACCCGCTTTATAAAAGGGCTCTGGAATTGATTTAAAGGTATTTTCAATTCATTTTTTTAGGAGATAGAGGGCCTTTGGCGGATAAGACATAGGAAAGAGGTGGCGCATAATGAGCGATATAATGGAATTTGGGAGCAGAGATGAATTTAGAAAATGGCTCTATGATAACTGCCTTTCAAGTGCCGGTATTTGGGTTTTGTTTGGCAAGGCTGGCGGACCGAAAACAATAAAGGCGGGAGAAGCGCTGGAAGAAGCGCTCTGCTTTGGATGGATTGACGGCCAGATGGAAAAGATTGACGACAAAACCTATAAAAAGTATTTTTCGATGCGCAGGGAGAAAAGCAAGTGGTCGGACAAAAACAAGGAATTAGCCAAAAGGCTTGAAGAGCAGGGGCGCATGACTGATTTTGGCAGAAAGAAAATAGCGGATGCCAAAAAGAACGGACAATGGGACGCGGTAAATCCGCTGGCAGTTATTACGGAAGAGCAGATAGCGAGGCTTTCAGCGATATTGGAAAGCTATGAGCCTGCCTACACAAATTTTCAGGCGATGTCTTTATCTGTAAAGAAAACTTATACACGGGCGTTCTTTGATGCAAAGACGGACGCAGGACGGGAAAAGCGGATTGCGTGGATGGTGGATAGACTGAATAAAAATCTAAAACCTATGTAACCGGTACATGTGTTTATAGATAGAAAGTGTTTTGAATAATTCTTATTTTTTTATTCTATAGGAAACTTCTACTTCGTGCATTTCCGGTTTATCCAGGTTAGGGAAGGCATCAGTCAGGAATGGCTGGTGCTTTTTGCATGCGAGGGGTGTTTTCATGTATCTGGTGAACGAGGCGTTCCTGCGGACAGTACAGGAGAATACCCGGAGGTATTATTGAGCGGGGAGGATCAGGAGGGCGGGGCGGTCTATTTGTTTGGGTATGGGTAGAAGGTGAAAGCGTACTTAAGGCGCAGGGCGAGGCCGCTGCCGGGGTTTACGGAGTATCCCAATCTGCAGGTGGGGTATGGGGCATTGTGTGTGAGGGATAGTTTGCCAGTTTAAAAATTTTATTGAAATTAAGAAAATGAAAAACATAATCTTCTAAGTTCAGAAGAATAATGGTATACTGGACTTATTATGAAAGAAGCGGTGTAGACAGATGTTAGGGCAGACAACATCAGTTGAATTTCTTATTAGTATGTATAACGTAGTAGGAAGGAGAACGATATGAAACGTGAAGAATATATCCCTGATGAGGCAGTTGTGAAACGTGCAAATGCGGCGGTAAAAATTGAGTTGGAAAAGAAGAAAGCATTAGATATTCCTATAGTTGTTTATGATAGACAGACACAAACGATATATCATGAGAGTAATGATGGAACGAGAGTAGAGATCGGAACAAAAATGAGAAAGGGGCGTTACAGTGAACGTATTGCAAAAAAAGCCTGAAGTAGTTGTATTCGCCGGACCTAATGGCTCAGGAAAAAGTACGTTTACAGAGTTGTTAAAACCTCCGATGGATTATATCAATGCCGATGAAATAAAGAAGAATCTAAAGTGTTCAGATTTGGAAGCGGCGCAATTAGCAGAAAAACAACGGGAAGAACATATTGAGCAGATGAATGAGTTTTGTTTTGAAACGGTGTTGTCTACGGAACGTAACCTGAGGTTATTGGAGAGAGCGAAAGAAAAAGGATACTTTATTCGTTGTTATTATATCCTCACCGCAGATCCTGCAATTAATATTTGGCGTGTGAAATCAAGGGTAGAATCGGGAATATACAAGGGCCTTTGTAAGTCTCTCATTTGTGGTGGCGGTACATCCAAATTTAATTATTATTGACAAACTATAATTTTGTGCTATGATATAGATAAGAAATTATCGTAAATCAATAATTATAGGAGGGACAAAGATGAAAAGGGGAATGACGATGACATATATCCTGATTGCCGAAGCGGCAGCCTGTGTACTGTTCTGCTTCCTCCGGACCAGCTTTTCCGGAGTGTTTACCAGTCTGGCCGCCTTTCCGTTTGAGCAGACCGGCTATGGACTCCGGCAATTGTCCCTGTCCGGAGCATTTGGAAATGCAGCGGCAATCGTACTGTATCTCTTACTGAGCCTTCTCCCATGCCTTGTATGGCTGATCCTGAAAAAGCGGGGATCTCTGCTTGCCATTGACCATCTGCTTCTGGTGCTGGGGCTCCTTTTGCTGGCGGTGAATTATTATATGGTCAACCCCGGGCTCATTGTATCTGCGGTTCCGGGAACGGGAAAATGGCTGCTGGGCTGTACTTTTTATTCGGCTTTATCGGGTTACCTGGTCATCCGGGTGCTGGCGGTCTGCCGAAGGGCCGGACCGGAAAAGCTGGAATCTGTTCTGCAGGGGCTATTGGGATTTCTGAGTATGGTCTTTGTGTATCTCATATTCGGACAGCACCTGGGAAGCCTTCTGAAAGCCCTGCAGGATATACGGAGTGCCGGCAGCGTTCCTTTTGCGGAGGAGTTTACGCAGGGGGCAGGAGGAGCAGGGATCCCATGTCTGTTTCTCGGACTTGGCTATCTTGTAAAGATTCTGCCCTATGTGTTTGATCTGGGCATTGTTTTTCTGGCAGGAAGGCTGCTGAGCGCTTTGAAGGCAGACCGTTGGGGGAAAGCGTCCGCGGAGCTCTCAGACCGGCTGGCCGGGTTCTGTACATGGGCGCTGGGGGTCACGGCCGGGGCGGATGTGGTTTTCAATGTGCTGCAGGTCCTGTTCGGCGCCAGCCTTGATCAGATGGATATCGTGATCCATGTGCCGGTCATTTCCATCCTGTTTGTGCTGGCAGTGCTGCTGTCCGCGCGGTATATACATGAGGCGCAGAAGCTGAAGCAGGAGCATGACCTGATCATTTGAAAAAGCGGCTCACTTCCTGCACATTCGCAGTTCGGAAAGTTTTGTCTGCCGCGAGTACCAGACCGGTATTTAGGCGCTTGGGAACACTTTCTTGCGCAAAAGGGTAAAACTTTCGTATCTTGCAATTCTGGTTTATCTAGGTTAGGAACAAGGGCGGAGATTATGGGAATCAAGGTTTGTCTGGAAGAAGTTTTAAAGAACCGGGGGATGACCTCAAAGGAGTTGTGTAAATATGTCAATATTACGGAAGCCAACCTGTCGGTCCTGCGCAGCGGGAAAGCAAAGGGGGTCCGCTTTCACACCATCAACCGGATCTGCTATTTTCTCCAATGCGATGTAGGAGATATTTTGAAATTTGACGGAAAGCTGGAGGAGGAAGAGGATGAAGAATAAAGAGAAGCGTTTTGGAGTTTGTGAAATTTTCTGTCTGTTTTTGAGCGTTTCCCTCTGCGGCTGCTCCCTGGCGGTTCCGGAGGCAGGAGAGGAAGGCGGGGGCGACCGGATGATCGGGAGCCTGATCACTAGGGAGTTCCTGGATCTGCTGCCGGAGGAGGAAAAGGGGGGATTCCCCGGGGACGTGGATTCGGGAATCCATTCCGCGGAGGAGGGAAGGCTTTACGCAGAGATTGATAAAAGCAAAGGAGAGGATCCCGCTTACTGGGAGCTTTCCTTCGGAGAGCTGGACGGTATCCAGATGCTGGCTCCGCTGTGGACGCCGGAAGAAGGAGAGGCGTATTGGGGAAGCCTATGTACGGAGGGGATCACCGATCCGGATATCCGATACAATGAGTCGGATGACAGTGAGGAACACAGCATCAGCGGAACTGTCTACCTCCTGTCCGGAAAAGAAAACGGACATACCGCCTGTTATGCCAATCCGGTGTATCAGACGGCGGACGGAAAGATCTACGTGACCCAGGGCCACGGGGTTTCCGCAAGCGGGGATTCCCCGGAGGGGATGGAACTTTCCAGCACCCTCAGCGGAGAAACCACAACCGTGGAGAACGGAAAAACAAAAACAGAAAAAAGCAGTGTGAGCGTACGGTATGCGTTCATGTATAAGCCGGTGCGGGTCACAGTCTGTCAGATGGATGGCAGGCATCAGGTCATAAAGGAAGAAGACTACCGGCCGGAGGATATGCCGGAGGAATTGACAGCCCAAGCGGGTACGGAATATATTCTGGTGGAGATAGAAAAGGAAGGTCCGTCGGGAGAAAAAACGATGTCCAGGGAGGTGTACAATTATCCTGCGGACGAGGAGATTTATCTGACATCGTTTTTTGCCCGGGAGGATGGGATTGTGGCGAAGCAGGAGACCAGGGTTCCTTAATCTCCGAATACCTCATACTGCCTTTTCGGCCCGCCGCACACCGGGCAGCGCTCCGAAACAGACTCCTCCGTCATGACATATCCGCAGATCGGGCAGACATAGACGGTCTTTTCCCCGAACCCCTGCACATCCGCTGCCTGCTTTAACAGCGCCGCATGTACCTTTTCCGCGGCCGACGCGCCCTCGTAAGCCTGTTCGGTGAGAGGGCTTTGGTGCTCTGCCGCATATGCGGCCACCATTGGATACAGATGCTTATATTCAAATTCTTCACCCGGCAGATAGGTGTCCACAGATTCCAGAAAAGCGGCGGGACGTTCCAGGATGGAATAAAAGTTCCGGGCGTGGTGATATTCCGAAGCGGCAAGGGCGCGGAACAGATTGGCGATCCGGGGATAGCCCCTGCGCTCCGCCCGATCCGCGAACATCAGGTATTTGAAATGCGCCGTCAGCTCTCCCTGTACGGCTTCATGGAGCTTCTGGTTCAGCACATCGTCCTCGCTCTCCCGCCCGTAGCAGTCCTCCGAAAGATCGGCGATCCGATACTCCAGCCCCCCGTCCTTTTCATAAAAGTGGATGATGTGGTGTTCCACGTCGCACGCCTTGATGTCCTTTGACACATCCTCGATCATGGCTCCGCCTCCTCCGGTGCAGATCAGTGGAATCCCGTCCACAACATCAATGAAGCGGGAGTGCACATGTCCGCAGAGCAGGTATTTTACTTTTTCCTTCCACGGCTCATAAGCGCTGCGCAGGCGGGAGAATTCCTCCTCGGAAACGCAGTTTTGGATAAAATGATTGGGAACCGGGATGTGGAAGGCGACGATCACCTGCTCCACGTCCGTCCTTGCAAGAACCTCTGACAGCAGGGACAGTCCGTCCTCCTCGAACGTGCGCAGGGCGTTGTCCAGCACGACCACGGCGAAATGCTCGAAGAGCAGCGCGTAATTCTTCTCCCCAAAATATTCCGTATAAGCTCCCGTGTCGTGATTGCCGCGCAGACAGTAGACCGGGTTGGAGGCCAGTATCTCCGTCATGTCCCGGATCACCTGGTAATAGTGCTCCGTCCCGATGGGAACCAGATCACCCACCACCAGCGTGATATCATCCTTCGCGCTTTCTTCCAGGGAACCGGCATAGACCTTCATATTGTAGGTTCCCAGCCCTTCGCACCCCGGATCTCCGATCACGCCGATGGAATGTACATTCTCAAGCCGGACAATCCGCTCCGGCACCTTTTGCATTTTCTTTTCATCCATATTCATCTTTCCTCATTTCTTTTTTTTCTGCAAATCCTAACCCGGACAAGTGCAACGGCACAGGGACAAAGCCTGTCTCTCCGTTCTGAAGTTCATGTTGTAGGAAAATACGGAGAAAGGCGGGTCTCTTCTTAATCAGGAGTATTCCCAGGGAGCAGGCGGGCTGCCGACTCCCGGACGATGAGCTTTGTGCCAATTCGTATCTTCCTTGACCGGATTTCCGACACTGCGCCGTCCCTTCCTTCGATCAGCCGCATCAGCTCATCCACGGCCTCCGCAGCCATGGCATGCTTGGACACATTGACGGAGGTAAGCGGCGGAACCGTAACCTGGCAGGTCGGCCGGTCGTTGAATCCCACGATGGAAATATCCTCCGGAACCTTCAGCCCTTTCTCCGTAAAAGCCCGTATGGCGCCCACCGCAATGGTATCATCGTCGCAGACAAAGGCAGTGGGGAGGGGGAGCGGCGGACTCTGTTCCAGATACCGGCGGATATCCCGGCAGCTTCCTTCCTCCGTATAGTCTACTACCAGAATATCCTCCGGCCGCAAAACATTGTGAAAATAAGCCAGGGCATCCTCATATCCCTTCTGGCGTTCCTGGAAGCTGCTGATCCGCATACTGCCCTTTAAGTATCCGATTCTGGAATGGCCGTTCCTGACCAGGTACTCAATGGCCTGAAAGGTGCCCATCTGATTGTTGATGGAAATGGTATTGCAAGTCAGTCTGGAAAAATCATTGTCCAGTGCCACCATCGGGATCCGAAGCCCCCGGAAGGTCTCCATGTCCTCGTCCTGCATCTCCGTGGCAAAAATGATGGCGCCCTGGCAGTCCAGCGCGTTGATATGCTCGATCTGCGGCTCCATCGGACGGCGTTTGTCGATGGTACACAGAAGGATGCTGTAGCCGTAGGTCCTTGCATGATTCTCAATATTTTCCATCAAAAGAAGAAAAAACGGGTGCAGATCCAGGATTTCCCCGTGGCGCTTGTATATGATAAAACAGATGTTGCGCCCCGGCGGGGACGGCACCTTTTTGACCAGGTGATCCAGCCCCATTTCCTTTAGCTGCGCAAGCACCGCGGTCCTGGTGGCTTCGGACACGCCGGGTTTGTGGTTGATGATCAGCGATAATGCCGCAGGGGAGATCCCCAGTTTTTTTGCAAGTTCTCTGTTGGTCATGATTCCACCTCCTGATCCGGATTCTCCGGAAGCAGTTTTCTGACAGCAAATCGTAAGAAATTACTGGAAATAACCTGTGCAGATTGCGCGGGGCACTTAAAAACAGGTCTACGATCCGCTGCGTAAATACATTATAAATAAGTATCCATGGAATGTCAATGATTTAACTGAACGTTCAGTTGGATTTATGGAATTACATTTAGAAAAAATAAATATAAAAAGTAAAATAGCGCAATATTATCTAAACATACCACTTCTTATCTGCAATTTCAACAGAAACAGCATTAAAAAAATGGATTTAGTAAATGTACACAAAAAAGTGAGTTAAAATATGTGAAACATTCAGTATTTACAAACTGAATGTTTAGTTGTAAAATATGAATAAAGTTAATTAAATAACTAAATATTTAAGGAGGGAACAAAAATGATTCAGTACGAAAAGGTAAACGGTGATTTTGATCTGACAGGAAAGGCAGCGATCGTAGTAGGAGGC
>VSNK01000189.1 GCA_009774255.1 Faecalicatena sp. | reverse complement strand
TGGGGATTAGTGCAGGAAGTATGATTGCCGCAGGAAATTTTGCTGATGGATTAGGCTATTTAACAAATCCGCTGATACCACACGCTGAAACAGGAAATCCTTGCGGGAAAATATCTAACAGCGATTCGATAGAATTGTCTGATGGTCAAATTGTATTGATTCAGGGCGAGCGTCAGGAAATTATTTGCTAACTTCCAGTTTATCAGAGAGTAACACAACAAAAACAAATTCTGTCAGGACTTTGAATAGATATGGAAAATGTAATTTGAAGGGAGAATAATTCAATGAAAAAATTTAGTCAAGAAGCAGAACAGGTCATGATTGAGCGTTTCGGGAAAGATACGATTATATCATTAGCAACAACGGAAAATGCAACGCCTTATGTGCGATACGTCAATGCCTATTACGAAAATGGAGCATTTTATGTCATTACCCATGCACTCTCAAATAAAATGAAGCATATAAAAGATAACCCTGTTGTTGCAATCGCCGGCGAGTGGTTTACAGCACACGGGAACGGCGTCTGTCTGGGTTATTTCGGGAAAAAAGAGAATTGTGTAATTGCTGAAAAGCTGAAAAAAGTCTTTGCTGAATGGATTGATAACGGTCATACTGATTTTAACGATGAAAACACCATCATTCTGCGTGTGGAATTGACAGATGGCCTGTTGCTCTCGCATGGTACAAGATATGAGTTTTAAATTTTCAAATTTCCTACTGTGTTAGGTCAAGTATTATTAAAGCTTATCCTAACCGTTTGCAGGTAGGCTGCTTAAGGAGGCTCCATGAAAGGATTTAACCGGCAAAACAAATTATTTTCCCTCTGCGGTTTGAATTGTGGGCTTTGCCCCATGTTTTTGAATCAATATTGTCCTGGCTGCGGTGGCGGTGAGGGGAACCAGTCTTGTAAAATCGCAAGGTGCAGCATGGAGCACGACAGTGTCCAATACTGTTTCCAATGCAGCGAATACCCTTGCGAAAAATACGATCATATTGACGATTTTGATTCCTTTATAACACATCGAAATCGAAAATCCGATATGGAAAAGGCCAAATGCTTTGGAATAGACGCTTATAATGCAGAGCAGGCGGAAAAGGCCAACATTCTGGGGATTTTCTTATCCAAATATAATGATGGCCGTAAAAAGACACTCTTTTGTGTAGCCGTCAACCTGTTGGAGTTGCAAGAACTCCAAACGGTACTTAAAGAAATCGACCGTAAACCTGATATGGAAACACTGACGCTCAAAGAAAAAAGCGCTTTTGTTGCTGGATTACTGCAGGATGCAGCGGCAACGAAAAATATTGATTTAAAGCTACACAAGAAAAAGAGATAATGTATTTGAAAAAGCGCCACATCACTATCAGTTAGCCAAAATAAATCTATATTACTTAATGCGAATTTCTGTTTGAAGTATCAAAAACTATGGATATAATGATAGATAGGTGGTGATAAAATGTTTAGAATAGGTGAATTTTCAAAGCTGGTGCAGGTATCTATTCGTATGCTTCGCTACTATGACGAGGTAGGACTTCTGACACCGGCAGAGGTTGACAAGTGGACGGGACACCGACTGTATTCAGTAAAGCAAATACCGCGTCTAAATAAGATTCTGTATTTGCGGGATAGTGGACTAAATGTTTCGGAAATTGCGCTTGCCCTGACGATGGACGAGCAATCACTTCTTGCACAACTTGACAAAAAGCGCATAGAGATAGAAAATGCAATACAGACCGAACGAGAAAAACTGCGGAAGATTGAACTTGCAAAAAGTGAAATACAGGGTGGTAAAGGAGAACTGCACTATAACATCTCCGTTAAGTCGATCCCCGCGTATCAGGTGCTATCCTTGCGGAAAGTTGTACCAAACTACTATTCCGAGGGCGACTTATGGAAAGAACTTTCTACTTTTACAGGTGCGCAAAAAATAGAAATAACGGGCAATACATTTTCCATTTATCACGATACAGAATTTCGAGAGACAGATGTTGATATTGAGCTATGCGCTCCGGTAAAGAAAATGGGAAAGACAAAAGAGCCGTTTTGTTTCCACATGACAGAACCAGTCCCATATATGGCTTGCACAATGGTCTATGGCGATTTTGCAAATATAAAAGGTGCCTACCTTGCCTTTGCCGAATGGTTGCAGACAAACAGCGAATACAAAATGTCTAACCCGATGCGCCAAATCGTGCATAGAGGTCCGTGGAATGAGAATAACTCTGAAAAATATTTGATTGAGCTTCAGATTCCGCTGGAACACGCATGATTGTATAGACTTTGAAATGTCCTGCTAAAAATGTAGGGCATTTTTTATTTTTCCCTATTGCATCTCACATGATGTGAGGTCTTATACTGGTTTTACCAACAAAAGCAAGGAGGAAAAATATGACCTATCAATTAAAAGCCATTGGCAAAGTAAAAAATGATGAAAATGGAACATTTATTCAGTTAGAGCCGGAGTACATTCCCGGACTGCAAGCCTTAGAGGGCTTCAGCCACATCAATGTCCTTTGGTGGTTCAGCGATTGCGACAACGATGCAGACCGGAATGAATTACAGACAGAACAGCCCTATAAAGGCGCGCCCGAAGTCATGGGTGTGTTTGCGACACGATCTCCTGCGCGTCCGAACCCTATTGCATTAACAGCGTCCGAAATTATTAACAGTGATTTCACTAACGGCATGATTCGTGTTACATTCATTGACGCAAATGACAATACGCCCGTACTTGACATCAAGCCGTACACTCCGAGTTTTGACAGAGTTGAAACGCCTGGTGTTCCCGTATGGTGCAGCGAATGGCCGAAAAGTACAGAAGCGTCCGGCTATTTTGATTGGGGACAGGTATTCAAATTTTAAGAGGAGGTGGCTTATGAAATTACAGGATTATGCGCAGAATAAGCCTAAGTCATCGGGGATATGTGGGTGTATCTCATTGAAAATGGCCGCATGGCAAAAGTAGCATTTCGCCTTTCTACATTCAATCGCAGCCAATCTAAATACTACTGTTGAAATGGGAATGTCCCATGCGGAAGGTACTGCACAAAACCTTTTCACTTATTTTGCAGGCGGCCTTGTCCAAAATATTCCGGACCGGCTGCAAGATGGTTTTGTTAAGAGAGAACTCTCGGCAGGAGAATACATCGTTTGCAGAGTCGAAGCAGAAAATTTTGAGAATTTGGTGACGGTAGCTTTGGATCAGGCCAGCAAGTACCTTTTTGGTACATGGTTGCAGCACCACAGTCTGGCCACAGAGCCCTTCTCTGCAGAGAAGTATTACAGAGATGCGGAGGATATGGCCTACATGGAAATTTGGGTTAAGCCCCTGTCGCTGAAAAATAAAAGCTAAGGAAAATAGGGATGGATTGGAATTTGCTCTATTCAAAAGGAAAGAAGTTACTTTCGTAAGACAGTCAATAACCATGTAAGCAATCTGCGGAAGAAACTGAAAATCGCGCCGGATTCCCCGGACTACATCAAAAGCGTTGTTGGCGTTGGTTGAACAAATAATGAGTTCTGATTTTCTTGACACATAAATACTACAGGTGTAAGATATATGAAATAAAAGGTATTGTATCTACAGACGCAATGGAACATCCAACCGTACAGGTGGAATATTTTCAGGAGGATGGAGGCAGATATGGAAAGGAAAAGGAGGCAGCCTTACAAAAGGAATAAAAAGCGTATCCACATCGCTGCGGCTGTCCTGTCTGTAACCGCAGCATTTGCAGCAGTCTGCGGGATTGTTTATTTCATGAGGGGCAGCGGCCGGGAGACGCCGGAAGAGCTTCTTGTCAGATATATGGAACAGATTGGGCAGCATAATTATGAGGAAATGTACCGGATGACGGATCCGGCCCATTCCGCATATACGGACAAGGAAGCTTTTATAAAACGGAATTCTGCCATTTATGAGGGAATAGAGATTGAAAATGTCCGGGTCGAGGTTCTGGAAAATGACAGAAATAATAGCAGGGAACAGGATAGCGTAGCTTACCAGATGTCCTTTGACACCCTTGCCGGTAATCTCCGGTTTGAAAACGAAATGCAATTTACAGATACGGAGGATGGATATAAAATCATTTGGCATGACGGCCTGATCTTCCCGGAACTGGCTTCCGAAGACAAGGTGCGTATCGAATCGAGCCCGGCAGAGCGGGGGAAAATATTGGATCGGAATGAACGGATGCTTGCCGGGCCTGGAACCGCCTCATCAGTGGGACTCGTACCGGGAAGGCTGGAGGATCAGGAAAATGCCTTACATCAGTTATCCAGGCTGTTGGACATGGATCCGGAAACAATCCGGAACTGTCTGGACGCAGCCTGGGTGACGGAGGATTCCTTCGTTCCGCTCAAAACGGTTCCGAAGGTCAGTGAGCTTGATCTGATGGCGCTGGATCCGGAGGAAGATGTGCTTGCGGAGAAAGCACGGCAAGATGTACTGCTTGCCATCCCGGGTGTCATGATCAGCGACGTGGAGGTGCGGACATATCCATTCGGTGCTGCAGCCGGGCATCTGACCGGCTATGTAAGAAATGTGACCGCCGAAGATCTGGAGGAGCATGCGGGGGAGGGTTACAACGAAAACAGCGTGATCGGCAAAAGCGGCCTCGAAGCGCTGTTTGAAAAGGAATTGAAGGGGCAGGACGGATGCAGCATTTATATAGAAAGGGAGGATGGCAGCAAAAAATCTGTACTGGCCAATCTCCCGGTGCAAAACGGGCAGGACGTCCGGCTGACTATCGACATGCAGCTCCAGGAAGCTTTGTATCAGCAGTTTCAGGAAGATCCAGGCTGCTCCGTTGCGATGGATCCTTGCTCGGGAGAGGTACTGGCACTGGTCAGTACACCCTCCTTTGACAGCAATGAATTTATCCTGGGCCTGTCTGATGCCCGGTGGAATGCCCTCAATGAGGATGAACGAAAACCGTTGCTGAACCGTTTCCGGCAGATCTGGTGTCCCGGGTCTACGTTAAAGCCAGTCATTGCGTCCATCGGTTTGAAAACAGGTGCGGTCGATTGGCAGGAGGACTTTGGAAATGAGGGGCTGAGCTGGCAGAAGGACGCTTCCTGGGGAGACTATTATATAACGACGCTTCATGCGTATGAGCCTGTGACCATGGAAAATGCTCTGATCTATTCGGATAATATTTACTTTGCAAAAGCGGCGCTGGGGATTGGTGCAGATGTATTGGAACGAGAGCTGAGCATCATGGGGTTTGGGGAGCAGATTCCCTTCGAGATCGTGATGCCCCCATCACAGTATTCCAATACGGAGCATATTGAATCGGAGATTCAGCTTGCGGACAGCGGCTATGGCCAGGGGCAGATTCTGGTCAACCCACTGCATATGGCCGGCTTGTATACAGCGTTCTGTAATGGGGGAAATGCATTGAAGCCGCGGCTGGTATATGAAGATGAAGCTGACATGGACGCGGGCAGCAATACCGGCGCTGAAATCTGGCTTCCGCAGATTTTTTCAGTGGAAACTGCAGCGCAGGTTCTGGAAGGCATGAAAAAGGTGGTGAACAACCCGGAAGGAACCGGCTATGCGGCACATCGTGAGGACATCGTGCTGGCCGGAAAAACCGGGACGGCAGAGATCAAGGCATCTGTGGAGGACACCGAAGGGACAGAGATCGGCTGGTTCGCCGTATTTACCGCAGAAAAGGACGCGGAAGATTCATTGCTGATCGTGAGCATGGTGGAGAATGTAAAAGAAATCGGCGGCAGCGGGTATGTAGTCAGTAAAGACAGGAACGCGCTGGATGTATATTGGGGGAGCGGACAGTAGGTGGTTTACTGTCCGTTCTAAAACTTCCGCATAAATGGGGTGGCTTGTTATGCTTTGAAATATGATAAAATTTTATCCCAATACGCTTCTAAGGTTTTAGGATCGGAATTGAAGATTTCGTGCTTACACCCCTTTACCCGGATAAGCTTTGCATCTATACGTTTCCTTCTGCATAATTTTTTCACAAACCGTTCCTGTTCCTTTTTAGAAACATAGGTCTCGTTTTCTGCCTGAAAAATCCTTGTGGGGCAGGAAATCCGACGCCATGCTTTCTTTTGAAGATTACGGTTTAACCGGTGCGCCTGCCAAAGCCACCCATAGGAGGCTGCGTTCATCTGAAATAACGGCTCCTTGCTGCGTTTTTCCTGATAATACAGGAATCTGCATTGAGAAGCGGACGCACTATCGGCATATTGCTCCGTTCCATCATAAGGGTGGTTTCCCGGCAGATAGCGTTCTTCCCTGCCGGCCATACAGAACACCTTTGCAACGAGGCATGCCAATGGCCAGGGGGTCGGAGCAGTGTTTGGGCGTATCATTGGTGAAGAAAGGATAAGCCTGGAATAGAGCCGGGGATCCTGCGCGGCTGCACATGCGGCGATTCCGCCGCCCATAGAGTGGCCGTACAGGCATATGGGAAGGCCGGGAAATTCCTGTGCCGCAATGCGGCTTACGAAGAGCAGATCCTCTACATATCTTTTATAGTCATCAATATGTACCAGAGAAAAATCTTCAGTATTACTGCATAATCTGTAGCTGCGGCCGTGTCCGCAGTGTTCCGGCATGAAGACATGATACCCGCTGCGGAGAAAGTAATAGATATTTTCCAGATGCTTATCGGTTGTCTCCGTATAGCCGTGGGACAGGATGACAATCCCCTGCGGATGGTCTGCAAGGCAGCGCAGGTAAAAAATCTTTTTTCCCTTTTCCCGCTCACAGTAATTTTCAGTTTTCCTCTCTGCAAGATAGGGCAGAACCATCGACTCCATCCTTTCCGCATATTTTTCTGCCGGTATGATCAGATTATGAATTGTTCTTTTATCCATTTTATGAATCTCCTTTGTAACCATTTGCACAGTTACCGTATATCCTGGTTGATTTTGTTTTCATCATAAAACAGGAATACAATTCCACCTAAAAAGCAGAAGCATGCGGCTGAAAATGCTGCAATACGGTATCCAGTCCCCGATGCATTCCCAATTGTAGAAACCGCTGTAAACAGGAGCATAGAGAGGCTCTGGCCCAGCTTAAAGGCAAAAGTCCTTGCGGCATAGAACATGCCTTCCCGGTTGCTGCCGCTGTGCTTCGCATCGCTCTGGGCAATGTCGGCGACTACTGCCTGCGGAAGGATTCCAAAGACCGCCATGGGCAACGAAGCCGCAATCATAAGGAGCAGGCCCTGCGCATTGGCGGAAATAAACGAGATCCTTCCAAGGAATCCGGTATAAAGATAGGATAACGAAAAGATTACAAATGCCACAACTATCAGTTTTTTCTTGCCAAGCTTCGGCGCCAGCTTATTGATTGGGATATAAAATATCAGTGACAATGCCGTCATGCCTACAAAATAGAGCGTGGTCATTGTTTCCGGAAGCTTCAGCAGGCTGGTGACGAAAAACGGAAGGCCTGTCTGGAACATGGTAATGGCAATCCAGTACAGGATGTCTGAACCTACGAATTTCCGGAATTCTCCGTTGCGGAATGTGGAAACAAGAGAAGAAAACGCAGTATCCTGTGAAGGGACGGTATTGACATATTCTTTTTCGCGGATGGACCAGACCGGTATCTGCATGCAGAAAAATGCGATGACAGCCATAACTGTGAATGTTGCGCGGATAGCACCTATACGGCCCAATACCGGGATCAGGGCTCCCCAGATGACCGGCGCCAGATAGGCGACTGCGGTTCCTGCAATAAAAGTAAAAGAAATTACAGTGGAAATATTTAAGCGTTCCTGCTGGTTGTGCCCCAACTCCGGAATCAGGGCATTATACGGTGTACAGTAAGCTGTAATTGACAGATAATATACCAGTACCATTACGAACAGGAAAATGGCATTGGCCCAACTGTTCCTGTTGACCGGGGACCAGAATATCAGTACGGTAGACACAGAAAGAGGCAGGGCCGCCCATTTCAAAAATGGGATTCGCCGTCCATTTTCAGAGGTACAGCGGTCTGAAAGCGATGCGATCCACGGATCTGTGAATGCGTCAAAAAGCCGTCCGAAGGCAGTAATGCCCCCGATTACCGTAAAGATTCCGAGAATAACCAACCCCTGGGGAATAAACAGCGGCTGTCCCTGTGCCACAGACACCTCATCCGGCTGATAAAAGTATACCAGCCAATTAGAAATCAGACCAGATAGTAAAGACCATCCAAACTGTCCGGCTGCAAAAAGCCATATTTTACCTGTAGATAGTGATTTCATATGTATCCTCCTTGTTCCCTCTATGTTATCATTCTTTTGCTGCCAAGCCCTTAAGGAGCAGATTGCCCGCAATCTCTACCTGCAATGCCAGGCCGACCCGCTCGTCAGATGAAAGGATGTGCCCATTTAAGGACAGCTTCTGCATCAGACTTATCAGCGTATGTGTCACGGAAAAATATATTTCATCTGCTGTATATGAAAAGGCCAGGCTTCCGTCCCTGAGACCCTTTTCCAGGGCATTTGTCATATAAGGCTTCAGATTCAGAATGTATTCTTCATATTCGCCCAGCCGTTCTTTTGAAATGTGATATCTTTGGACAAAGATATCAAACTCCTGGAGAAATTTCAGAAATAGAAGTTCCTCCTGGAAAATCTCTGAAAAGATATGGAAAATACATTCCATCTGTTGGAGTCCGCTTAGTTTCTGATATGCGATTTGGGACAGGGACTCCAGATATTTCCCTGCAACCTTCTGCCAGTATGCAATCCCTGCCGAGATCGCAAGCTGGGCTTTGGTTTCAAAATAACGGTAGATTGTAGCTGGGCCGACACCGGCGGCTTTCGCAATCTCCTCCACCGATGTGTCTTCAATCCCCTTTTCACAGAACAGCTTTAGGGCAGTGTGAAGTATCTGCTGCGTGCGCCGCTCCATCTGCTGTTTCCGAATCATAGATTCTCCCATAAGGAATCTCTCCTGTCTGTCTGGATTTTGTGATAGTTATACTATCACTTTTTTGGATTAATGTCAATGAAAGTTGCTTTTTCTATACCTGCATGATAACATTTATATCAAATCAGCAGAAAACATCCTGAAAAGAGGAACGAGAGATGAATGAACAGATATATGGTTATATCAGCAGTATCGTAACTGGTCTTGTTACAAATGGGATACAGGGGATATTTGACTATATTACAAAAGAAACCCTGCAGGACAGGATTACAAATGTGATTGAGACTGCACAGGAGATATATGAAAAGGAGTATCAATGCAGTAATAGCAGCCTGTTTATATGGCAGAAAAACATTGAGTTTTATACGCAGTGGTTGATGGAAGGTTTCCTTCCAAGAAAGGATGTATTTCCCCCTGTCCAGTATGGTGAAAAGGCAGACAGTATCGTTACGCCGGAAGAAGTGGATTTTATTTACCGCCATATGGATAGGCTGGTAAAGAATGATCCGGAACTACGAAGTCTCCATGCCTCTATCGTGTGTGATGATATATACCGGATGTTGGAGGGAAAAGAAAAGTCAGAATGTAACCAGGATTACTATGGTTATGTCAAAAGCTACGGAAGTGTATTGTTTCTGCATAAGGCAGAAGACAAAAGGGCTATTACTTTGAAGGATACATATGTCAGGCCGGATTATGATATTGCACCCCGCAGTTCCATGAGATTATGGGAAAGCCGGCCAGATATTGAGAAGCTTCTGGCTGAGTTTCCGGCGGATAGGAAAAACCGTGTTATGGTGATGGAAGGTGATGCTGGTGTAGGAAAAAGCAGCTTGATTTCACATCTTGCTTTCGGCAATGAGAAGGCCATGCAGGAATCCGGAAACGGCATATTTGACGGATGCGCAATGTTTTGTGTCCGTTTGAGGAATCTGACTATGAGCAAAAAGTTTATAGAAGCACCGGTTAAGGGCATTTTGGGAGAGCTGGGATTTGAGACATATGAAGCGTTTGCAGAAAAGGCAGGGAAATCGGTCTTATTTCTGGATGGATTTGATGAATTATGTATGATTGACGGAATGACGGACTTTGCGGAGCAGATTTTGAGTGAAATCATCAGAGGATTCTCGGAAAGCCATATTATCATAACAACGAGGCCCAAATTTATAGATGTATTAAAACTGAAAGAGGAGGGAATCGGCACCGGCATCGCCTATGTATTGTTAAAGCATTTCAATGCACGAAAGCGGGAGGAATGGATTGAAAAATACCGGAAGGTGTGTGACCGGGAAGAATTTCCGCGGCTTGATCGGATCCTTGGGATTGAGGACGATTCTTCGGATGGAATCTGTGATACCCCGTTGGCTCTATATATGCTTGCGGCAGGGAAGATTACGGATGAGGCATGGGATAATCCATGGGTCTTATACCATCAGATATTTTCTGTGGAGCTGAGCAATACGGAGTATAACAAGCTGTTTTCAAGGGATTCCTATACACATATGATTAGCAGGTATAAGGACGTTTTGTATCGGGTTGGCGCTGAGATTGCTTATAAAATGTATGCGACCGGGAATAAGAAGCTGTATGTAACACAGGATGATATCGGGGAAATCATACGCGGCCTGCAGCTGGAATCAAAACAGACAGGGCAGATTGTAAGGCGGTGTTATGCGCTTTGTAATTATTGGAAAAATGATGGTAAAAGAGGCGTTGCTGAATTTTATCACAATAATATAAGAGATTTCTTCCTGTGTGAAAAGATATTTTATGAGCTTGAAACCATTTATCAGTCTTTTGATGAAGAATGCATGAGGGATGAGCAGAAGCGTAGTACGGTCATTGAAGCATTTATCTGTGCTTTCAGCCGTCTGTTTGCTGATTCAGATGTCAGTGATAAGGTATCTGAGTTTATCTATTACAGATCTTTGTATAAGATGTTATCTAACGAGGAAGAAGGATTTATCCGGAAGGAATTAAAGTACCAGTTTTTAGGTTATTTTTTTGAGAAGATGTTCTTCCATGGTGCGGTTCATGATTACCGGTATGATGGGAAACGCAGCCTGTTTCAGGAAAATATAAATGTATTAAGGTGCATAGTGCAGATATACAGACATATTTATGAACCATATGCCGTCAGGGGAAAGAAACGGTTGGAATGGTTTTTTAATGCAGGTTCAGAAATGAATGATATGGAGGGGCTGCCGTTTTTGTTCAAGCCTGTTTTTATCAGGACGCCTGTAACAATAACGTCAGATTACAGTATTCCGGTTGCAGGATATGCCAATTTTAATTTGTTTGATATGAAAAAGGCAGATTTACGGTATGGGATGTTTAATCATTCAAAGTTTTTGAGCTGTGATTTCTCGGATACGATTCTTGCAAGTACAGATTTCTCAAATGCGATGCTGGTAAACTGTAATTTTGAGAATGCGGATTTTAGGTTTTCAAGTCTGGCAGGAGCAAACATTAAGGGTAGTAAGTTTGACAACTGTATTCTCTCTGGAACAACTCTTCCAGATGGATTTTGTTCTAATGTAAATGAGGAACAGATGGAACATTTAAAGAAATTGTTGCAGGCTGCGGATGAAGGATCGGCTTCGATGGACGGTGGAGTGAAAGAGTGAGTCTGATTTTAAAATGAGTTTAACAGGAGGTTGGAGATTTGAGTGAGCAAGGATTTACAAAGAGGGACTGGGCATTTTTTTAAATAGAGCAGCTGATTGGCAGGAGACTTATATGG
>VSNK01000188.1 GCA_009774255.1 Faecalicatena sp. | reverse complement strand
ATGCCAATCAATACCATATCTGCGAAAGGTACCTGGATATTGTCCCATAGCTTTTGGATTTCCAGATCAGAAAATGGGATCCGGACAATTTCCGGTTTTGGTTTTTTGACACTATCGCAGAGCTGTGCATAATTTTTATCCACAATCTCATGCTTCATGGCATATTTGTACATCACCCAAAACATTCAAAATGATTGAAAATAAATAAGCCTACCTTGTACTTGGCGGTCTAGGTAGACTTAATCTATCAACTTTACTTAGGGGCTAACCACTTTGTGGATGATTGCTCCGTTTGCATTTTTAATATAGCATATCTGGCAGCGGAATTCAAGGATATTTTTATCACTTTCTTCTGGTTTCTTCTCTTCCGGAATGCCAGACATAAAACATACGATGTATGATTGATGGAACCATTTCCCTCATCCTTCCATATTCTAAACTAAAAAGACAGCAACTATCTGAGATAGCTGAAAAAGGAGTTTGCATGAACTATAGAAATCTGGTTCCTGTTGTGGGTGTTATTCTGAATATTACTGGCAGCGGCTGCTGCAATCAGATGATTTCGATCCGTGTGGAGGAAGGGATTGTAAATTTTGTGATCAGTGCGGAGACGTATGTGATCGACAGCAGACAGCTTCGTCCGGGAATGCGGGTGGCGGCATTTTATGATAAAACCCTGCCTGTTCCGATGATCTTTCCGCCGCAGTATCGGGCTGAGCTCATTACCGTACTTGGGAGAAACGAGCTGATCGCGCTGAACTTTTTTAACACGGAGCTGATCGCGGAAGACAATTCTCTGCAGTTAAATGTATCACGAAATACCGAGATTCAGACCATAAACGGTCAGAACTTCTTCTGCGATATCGGAAACAGGCCGCTCCTGGTCTATTATACGGTGACCACAAGAAGCATCCCGCCCCAGACCACGCCGAGGAGGATCGTAGTACTTGGCTGTGAATGACCATCAAAAAATGGTTCCGGCGGCTAATCCCGGCATACTTTTTATTCTATCACGGGTCTAATACCCCGCTGCTTGCAGCGTTCAGAAAAAAGAAGCCAGGAGCGGATACCCCGTTGCTTGCAGCGGGGTGGTTCATCAAAGGGGCCTTTTAGCCCCTTTCTGAGTCGGGCCCCTTCTTGTGCTTAGGAGTTGTAGAAAAATAACTGACACATCTTGGCTTGTCTATTTCTCCGGCTGCACAGGCCAAAAAGCCTCGACGTAGCCCACTACGCCTGCGTTTTTTGACCTGCACATCCGAAGAAATATCCTGCGCAATCTGTATCACTTATTTTTCTACAACTCCTTACCGGGCACGCCTGAGCAAGGTGCCGCCTGATCATGTCATCCGTATCATGTCATGTTTTTCAGTCATACTGATCGATCAGTTCCGCAGCAGCCAGGGCACGTGAGATGATGTGTGATATTTTTGGCGGGACATCGGCATCCTCCGGGAGCCGGAAAGGCGCATTGTCAAGAAATGCGTTGGAAAGCTGATATACATAGTATTGCGCATCGCATTGCTCCTCGGCAAGTGCCTCTCCCTTGATGCGCATTTCTCGGGTGTTCGTGTCCCGGCCGAGACTCATATCGGTCAGGATCTCCAGCAGGATGCAGAAGTGCTCGTCGTCCCATGCGGAAAGATACATACACTTGCACAATCCTTTTGTAAAAAAAGGAAAATCTGCATAACAGTCAAGCAATTCTTTGAACCGGGTGCGGTGCCCGGAATCTTCAAACAGGTTCCTATTGTCCAGTATGGAAAAATAATGTTCCTTTTTGTTTGTCATAAGATTTTCCCTCCTTCTTGAGCTACGCCCAGATATAATCCAGCCGTCCTTTTTCAATATGAAAGCTGGTCTCCAGCATATAAGTGAATACGTCAAGTGTTTTCTGTGTCTGTGCGGAATCAGAATTAGAAAGGTATTTGTCAAACTTTATTGTAAGGAGGATCAGCACGATCTCAGCCACTTCATCCGGGGAATTGCAGGTGATCGTCCCCTCCTGGTTGCCTTGACGGATAATGTCGGCCAGAATAGGACGGAGGTTGCGGATCATGATATAGATATACTGCTGGTGCAGCAGGGCGCTCTGCTGCAGCTCCATGTAGCTGCCTGCCTCCTGTCTGGAGAGCTCCAGGGAAGAATCACGGCAGGTGCGGAAAATGATCTCCATCTTTGTCTGAGCGTCCAGTTCCGGATTCTGTACCAGCTCCTTTGCCTTTTGGATCGCGTCGGAATAGGAACGTTCGATCACTGCATCCACAATGTCTTCTTTGGATTTAAAATAGTAGTAAATACTTCCCTTGCCGATACCGGCTTCTTTTGCAATCTCGCTGACGGAGATAGATTGAGTGTCCTTTTTCTGCATCAGCTTTTGCATAGAGTTTAAGATCAGGTCTTTTTTCCTGTTATTACGCATAACGCCAGCTCCCATGTGAGTAAATATTTTATGTCCTATGCGACATTGTAACATATTTTGAAAAAAAGTCAAAACTATAAACAGTTTCCCCACTTTCTTTGTGTATATTGCTGATAAGTGAAAAAGAACTTGACTGTCGGTTGAAAAAGTGCTACTTTAAAGAAAATCCAGGATCGACCAATGGTCGAAACACAGGGTTTCAGAAAGGAAGGAACAGAAATATGACGTATGAAGAGTTGGTGCAGGAAGTCCGGGAGATTTTCAGCACGGCAGATGTGAGCGGCGTAAAGGATCATATTGCCTATCAGTTCAATATTACGGGAGAGGCAGAGGGCGCTTTCTATGCGGAGATTTCGGACGGGAAGCTGTCGATCGAGCCTTATGAATATTATGACAGGGATGTATTATTTACGTCAACAGCAGAAACTCTTTTAAAAATTGTAAAGGGCAAGATGAATGCGGTACATGCATTTACCATTGGAAAACTGAAGGTAGAAGGCAACTTTGACAAGGCGCTTATGCTTCAGCAGTTTGCGGAAAGCAATGGTGGGAAAAAAGTTAAGTGACAGGCTGACAGCAGGATTCCAATATAGGAAATGGAGTGATAAAAAATGAAGGGATGGAAAGCTCTGCTTGGAACAGGAACAGCGGTGGCAATGGCAGATATCGGTATTGCGGAATATTTTTTCCGAAGGACAATGGTTCGCCAGAATGCAAAGACAGAGCGGACGAAAAAGATGTCCGGGACAGACTGGGAACGATATATGCCGAAGATTGCGAAGTGGAAAAAATGGATGCTCGACCAGCCTCACGAGGATGTGTACATACGGTCAGAGGACGGACTGAGACTGCACGGTGTCTGGTTCCCGGGGGAGCAAGGCAAAAAGATCGTGATTTGTTTTCATGGTTATACCAGCGAGGGCATCAGCGGGTTCATCGGGTTGTCCAACTATTATCTGCCGAGAGGGTATCAGATGCTTCTCGTAGATCAGAGAGCCCACGGACAGAGTGAAGGAACCTATATCGGCTTCGGATGCCTTGACCGGAAAGACGCTCTGCAGTGGATTCGCTATACCGAAGATCGTCTGGGAGAGGACTGCCAGATTTTGCTGCATGGGACATCCATGGGCGGTGCGACCGTGCTGATGACCAGCGGGCTTGAACTGCCCCGATCCGTAAAAGGGATCATATCTGACTGTGCATTTACCTCGGCCTGGGATGTATTCACCCATGTGCTCAGGCAGGAATACCATCTGCCGGCAAGGCCCATTATGGAGGCGGCGGATCAGTTGGTCAGGATGAGAGCCGGGTATGGCCTGCGGGAGTGCAGCGCGGCGGAGGAGGTAAAAAAGGCAAAGGTTCCGATCCTGATGATCCATGGAGATCAGGACAGCTTCGTGCCTTGCCGCATGTGTGAAGAAATCTATGCCAACTGTGCTTCCCGGAAGGAAAAGCTGATTGTGCCGGGGGCAGGACACTGTGAATCCCACTATATGGCGACAGAGTCGGTAGAGGAAAAAATGACGGAATTTCTTGATGGAATCCTGTCGGAAGCTTGACATGATGGTATTGTAAAGAAAGGAATCATGCGGATAGTCTGCAGAGCACACGGGTCTGAGGTCTGCTCTGCTGAGTAGTTACAAATTGATTACAGGAAAAGAAAGGAAAGAATCCCATGAAAATAATAAATGGAAAAAAAGCGTACCCATTGACAGCCGCACAGAAACTGCATTTTTACTATCAGAAGTTTTGTCCGAAAAAGCAGGTGTTGAATATAGGAACAAGCCTGACGATCCAGCAAAGTCTGGATTTTGGTGCCCTGAAAAATGCGGTATATCAGGCATATGACCGCTGTGAGACGATGCGTCTGCGCTTTATGGAAGATGAGAACGGCGATGTGTGGCAGTACCTGGCAGACCGTGAAGAGCGTGATATTGAATTTTTTGATTTTACCGGCTGGGAAGGCTGGGCGGCAGAGCTGCGGATGCGGGAATGGACTTCCATTCCTTTTGCACGCTATGATTCGCCTCTGAATCGGGTAGTGATGATCATTACGCCGGATGGATTCCAGGGAATCTATCTGCTGGTAGACCATATGACAATGGACGCGCAGTCTCTGATCCTGTTCCTGAAAGATGTGATTGAAATCTACTGTAATATGAAATATGAAGGAATCGAATATCCTAAGGAAATGTCTTCCTATATTAAGCAGCTGGAAAAAGATCTGGCGTATGAGGCGGGAAGCAAGGCGCAGAAGAAGGACGCGGAATTTTTTGAAAAGCTAATCTCTTCCTCCGAGCCGATTTTCAACAGTGTGTTCGGCCCGGTGAAGCTGGAAGCGGAGCGCATCGAAACGAAGAATCCGGCCCTGCGCGCGGTGACCAACACGTCCAATTATGTGGATGCGGATATTGCCTTGTTTGAGCTGGAAGCGGAGCCGTCAGAGCGGCTTATGAAATTCTGTGAGGAGCATCATATTTCCATGGTATGTCTGCTGATGATGGGGCTCCGGACCTATTTCCAGAAGGAAAACGGAAATGACGACGTATCGATCACCACTACGGTGGCGCGCCGTGCCACACTGGCGGAGAAGAAGAGCGGCGGAACCAGAATCCACTGCTTCCCGTTTCGGACGATCGTGAAGGAGACGGATACATTTCTCGAGGGGCTTAAGATCATCCGTGACGGACAGAACCAGATTTTCCGCCATGCAAATTATGATCCTACGTCATATTATGCATACAGGAGAGAATATTATCATCTGACACCCGGACAGACCTATGAACCGATGGGATTGACCTATCAGCCGCTGACTACGAAGGATAAAGGACTGGACCGGCTGGGGGATATTCAGTATAAGTCAGCATGGTACAGCAACGGCGCGGCTGCACATGCGCTGTATCTGACCGTGATGCACCGGGCACAGGACAATGGGCTGAACTTCAGTTTTGAACACCACACCAGGGTATTCAATTATGAGAAGCTCCAGAAAATGTATTATTATGTATGCAGGATTCTGTTTAAAGGAATTGAAAACCCAGATATGACAGTCGGGGAGATTATCAGAGAAGTGTGATTATGCTGTGATTTATACGGAGCTACGGATAAATCGGCCCTCCGGCATAAGTATGAAAGTAATCTTTCATGATCGTTTGTGTCGGGTGCTGGCATGGGCACAAATATGGAAATATGATTTTAAAGAAAGGGAAAAAGAAAATGATAGAGAAGCTGAAAGATATTATTTGCCAGTATGTAGAGGTAGATCGGAACGCGATCACGGAGGACTCCAGGTTCGTGGAGGATCTTGGATTTACTTCTTATGATTTTATGAGTATGGTCGGAGAACTCGAAGACACTTTTGACATTGAAGTGGAGGAACGGGAAGCGGCCGAGATCATTACGGTGGGACAGGCTGTGAAATATATTGAAAGTCTGTAAGGAACTGTAGGAAAAGGGATTGCGGTCTTATCTGCGAGGGTAATGAGCAGATACGAAAGTCTTCAGTAAAAGGAGAAGAATATGAGCGGACAGATAGATACCATGCGGGATATTATTGACTATGCGGCGGAAACCTACGGGGATTCTCCCGCGATCCGTTATAAGGTAAAAAAAGAAATCGTAACAAAAACATTTCGTGAAGTAAAGGCAGACAGCGAAGCATTCAGCCGTGTGCTGGAGCATTTTGGAATGCTGGGGGAGCATGTGGCAGTGATCGGACCCACGACCTATGAGTGGATCATCAGCTACTTTGGAACGGCCAACAGCGGAAGCGTAATTGTCCCTCTGGATGCACAGCTTCCCGCAGGGGAAGTCTGTGACCTTCTGAACCGTGCGGATATTCACATGCTGGTCTATGATTCGCTCCGCAAGGATGCGGCGGAGGCGGCGCGGGAAATGTGTCCGGAGGTCCGGCATTTTGTGTGCATGCAGGCCGGGGAGCACGGCGAAGCGGAATCTGCGGCTCGGGAGCAGGAAGGAAACGCTGGCAGAAATACTGTCTGGTCTCTGCCTCAGCTCATCAAGGAGCATGCGGGAAACTTTCGGTGTGCGCTGGATCCGGATAAGATGACAGCCATTTTATTTACATCTGGAACGACAGGGAAGAGCAAGGGCGTCATGCTCAGCCACCGGAACCTG
Source organism: Faecalicatena sp. (assembly GCA_009774255.1). Taxonomy (GTDB): domain Bacteria; phylum Bacillota; class Clostridia; order Lachnospirales; family Lachnospiraceae; genus Schaedlerella. The sequence goes on along the minus strand of VSNK01000188.1, from coordinate 5,104 downwards.
ACGGACAACGCGGTATGTCTGGATATGAAGATCCCGGCGGGGACAGTCAGCATGACCCTGCTGCCGATCCATCATGCATACTGCTTTACCATGGATATTCTGAAAGGGCTGTATATCGGGATTGTGATCTGTATTAATGATTCCATCATGCATGTATCCAAGAACCTCAAATTATTCAAGCCCGAGATCGTACTGCTTGTGCCTATGGTGATCGAGTCTGTTTATAAGAAATTGAAAGAATCAGGCGGCATATTGCCAAAAAAAATGGTAGCAAAGGCGGGGCTTGGCGGAAATCTGAAGACCATTGTCAGCGGCGGCGCATTTCTTCCGCCGGAGCTGGTCTCGGAATTCGAGGAATACGGGATTCAGATCTTGCAGGGCTACGGCATGACGGAATGTTCCCCTGTCATCAGCACCAATCTGCCCTGGAAGACGAAGTATGGCTCTGTGGGTAAGCTGATGCCGAACTGCGAGGCAAAGGTTGTGGACGGGGAACTCTGGGTGAAAGGCTCCAGTGTGATGCTGGGGTACTATAAGATGCCCGAGGAGACCAAAGAGGCACTGTCGGACGGGTGGCTGCATACCGGAGACCTGGGTTATGTGGATGAGGAAGGATACGTATTCCTGACCGGGCGGAAGAAGAATCTGATCATTCTGAAGAACGGGGAGAACGTATCTCCTGAAGAACTGGAGAATGAGATCAGCAAAGATCCGCTTGTAAAAGAGATCATTGTTCGGGAGACGGATGCGGTAATCGAGGCGGAGATCTTTCCGGATCTGGAATATGCGAAGAAAAAGCGGATCAAAGATGTGCCGGGAAGACTGCAGGAAGTGGTTGATGCATTCAACCAGGGACTTCCGGCATATAAAAAGGTGCATTCTCTGAAAGTCCGGGATGAAGAATTTGAAAAAACACCGTCTAAAAAAATAAAGAGGTTCTAAGTTACAGTTCTAAATCTGAAAGCTGTTTTTTTGACTTTGTGCTTGAAAAAGCCCCATTGGTATGCTATATTAGAATAGCGAGAGGGAAAGCAAAGGCGGCTACCCTCTGGATACTCGGTATACAGAAGGCTGCCACAGGTGGTTTTTGTAGTATGATCAACAGCGTTGTTTGTATCAGCCGTCACTATCGGCAATAGTGGCGGTTGTTTTTTGTTCTATAGGAAACTTCTCCGAATTTTCCTATAGAACAAAAACCCTCCGGGGGATGCGCACTGCGGCGTACGAGGTAGATGTCGCTATGCGACCGCCGTAGGCGCGAGTTTCGCAAGCGAAACTCTTGGTTATTCTATAGGAAACTTATTGGCAAGTTTAGGAGGATAAGCAGAAAGTGTATCATTGTAATGTTCGTTTCTATCTGACAGGTCATCAGAGAAAAGTATTTGAAATTATAAAGGGGATGCCACCGCTGTCTCATTTTTCACATGAATTTACCGAGAGCAGCAGGCCGGATGCCGCTCTGGCTTCAGGCGCGGACGTGATTCTTGCCGACCTGCAGGATATGGACGTACTGGAAGCGGTGGAGGTACTGCTTTCGGCAAAACAGGAGGAATCGGAACTGATTCTGCTTGCGGATAAGGATCAGCTCATCCTTTTGACAGACAAGTTTGCGGAGATCCAGGATATCTGGACCATGCCTATGTCAGACGATGAGCTCCGATTTCGTTTTCTGAGATGGCAGCAGACCTGCAAGATGAGCAAGGATTTCTGGCAGGCGAGTCATTTTCTGGAAGCGACGATTAATAATATTCCCAATATGATCTGGTATAAGGACAAAAAGGGGATTCATGTGAAGGTAAATGACAGCTTCTGCGAGACCGTGAATAAGACGAAGGAGCAGGTGCAAGGGCGGGGCCATGCCTATATCTGGGATGTGGATCATGATGATCCTGCATGTATAGAATCAGAACTGGAGGTTATGAACACAAAAAAGACCTGTATTTCTGAAGAAACTGTGAAGGCCGGGGAGGGTACAAGGCTGCTGAAGACCTACAAGTCTCCTTTGTATGACCTGGACGGAAGTGTCATGGGAACGGTAGGTGTAGCAATTGATGTGACAAAGGAGCGCATCTATGAGCAGGAGATCATTCAGAAGAACCATACTCTGGAGACTATTTTTACGACCATGGACTGCGGAGTGATGACTCATTCCGTAGACGGTTCCCGTATTCTCAGTGTGAATCGTGCAGCATTGAAGATCCTGGGATATGAGTCTCAGAATGAACTGATGGAAGAAGGCTTTGATATGGTCGCCGCGTCTGTGGTAGATGAGGATAAGCCCAAACTGAGAGAATCCATCATGGAACTGAAAAAAGAAGGAGACAGTGTCAGTGTGGAGTACCGTGTGCAGCATAAGGACGGCAAGGTTCTGCATATCATGGGCAATGTCAAGCTGCTGAACGAAAAAGGAGAGCCGTTCTATCAGCGTTTTCTTTTAGATTGCACCGCACGCAAGCTCCAGGAAGAAAAGGAGCAGAGACGTCAGATGGAGCTCATCCAGGCACTCAGTACGGATTACAATATTGTATGTTTTTATGATCTTGACACAGGAAGGGGAAGCCTGGTCAGGATGGCGGAAAGCAGCATTCCTGTTTTCAGAAATATCTTTACGGAAAAAATATCCTTCCGGGACAGCCTGGAACAGTACATAGAGGGATTCGCCTATCAGGAAGACAAGGAGTTGCTGCGCCAGTCGTTCTCCCAGGAGAATCTGAAAAAGGAACTGGCGGAAAAAAAGACCTATTATGTGAACTACCGTATATATAGAAACGGTGAGATGGAATATTACCAGATCAAGGTTGTGCGCGCGGGAGTGTGGGACGAGGGGCATGGGATTGTCCTTGGTTTCCGGAGTGTGGATGAGGAGATCCGCAATGAGATGGAGCAGAAAAATCTGCTGCAGGATGCGCTTTCACAGGCAAACAGAGCCAACAAGGCGAAAAGTGTATTCCTTTCCAACATGTCCCATGATATCAGGACTCCGATGAATGCGATCGTTGGTTTTACGGCGCTTGCGATCACCCATATTGACCGGCCGGATCAGGTACAGGAGTATCTGAAGAAGATCATGACGTCAGGCAATCATCTGTTGAGTCTGATCAATGACGTGCTGGATATGAGCCGGATCGAGAGCGGCAAGATGCATCTGGAGGAAAAACCTTGCAGCCTGCCGGATATTCTGCATGGACTGCGCAGCATTGTTCAGTCAGATATCCATGCAAAGCAGCTCGAACTGTATATTGACACGGTGGATGTATTGGATGAAGATATTTACTGTGATAAGCTACGTTTGAACCAGGTGCTTTTGAATCTTCTGAGTAATGCTATCAAGTACACGGCAGCAGGCGGTACGATCAATATGCGGGTAATGGAAAAGTCAAGGGTGTCGGCCGATTACGCCAACTATGAATTCCATATCAAGGATACCGGCATCGGTATGAGCGAGGAATTTGTATCTCATATATTTGAACCATTTGAAAGGGAAAAGAACAGCACGATCAGCGGAATACAGGGAACCGGGCTTGGAATGGCGATCACAAAAAATATCGTGGATATGATGAACGGTACGATCGAAGTAAAAAGCGAGCAGGGCGCAGGAAGCGAATTTATTGTGTCCGTTGCGTTCCGTCTGCATTCCGGAGCGAGGGAACCGCTGGGTATTCCGGAATTGAAGAACTGCAGGGCACTGGTCGTGGACGATGACTTCAATACCTGCGACAGTGTGTCCTATATGCTGGGGCAGGTCGGCATGCGCGCCGAATGGACACTGTCCGGCAAAGAAGCGGTATTGCGTACCCGCCAGGCGGTGATGCGGGGAGATGATTACTGTGTTTATGTCATCGACTGGATGCTTCCCGATATGAATGGTGTGGAAGTCACTCGCAGGATCCGAAAAGAAACGGGCGGAAACGTACCGGTCATTGTGCTGACCGCATATGACTGGGCGGATATTGAGGAAGAGGCGAAGGAGGCGGGGGTTACCGCATTCTGCAGTAAGCCGCTGTTTTTCTCGGAGCTCAGAAGCTGCCTGTATTCCATTGTCAATGTGGAAGAGGAAGAAAAAGAGGAAAATATTGCTGACAGGAGACTGGGAAAGTTTTCAGGCGGACGGATCCTGCTGGCGGAGGATAATGAACTGAACCAGGAGATTGCCCAGGCAATCCTGGAGGATGCCGGATTTGCCGTAGAGATTGCGGGCAACGGGCAGATCGCTGTGGATATGCTGAAACGGTCGGAGCCAGAATATTATCAGCTGATACTCATGGATATCCAGATGCCGGTGATGGACGGGTATGAAGCGACAAAGAAGATCCGCAGTCTGGAGGATAAAACTCTTTCATCTATTCCGATCCTGGCGATGACGGCCAATGCGTTCGAGGAGGATAAACAGGATGCTTTAAGATGCGGCATGGACGGCCACATTGCAAAGCCGATTGATCTTGAAAGCCTGTTCGCCACACTGAGCCAGATATTGGACTGATCATAACAGCTCAGAACAGGATAGTGCTAAAATGTAAAAGAGAGACGTACACCTTGCTGTGAATGTCTCTCTTTTCTTTAGATGATATGCTTTTTGATTGCCTCGAAGCTTTCCGCGCTGATGACATGTTCGATCCGGCATGCGTCTGCGACGGCCACCTCCGGGTCCACTCCGAGTTGTTCCAGCCAGGAGGAAAGCAGCTTATGACGCTCATAGATCCGGTCCGCGATCTCCTTTCCGCTCTCTGTGAGATAGATGAATCCTTCCGGTGTTACGGTAATGTGGTTATTTTCCCGCAGCTTCTTCATGGCGACGCTGACGCTGGACTTTTTAAAATCAAGCTCTGCCGCGATGTCTACGGATCGTACCACAGGGCGGGATTCACTCAGGATCAATATGGTTTCCAGATAATTTTCTGCCGATTCATTTGTATGCATGGGCTGATCACCTCACTTCTTTTCTCTACATGCTACCATAAATCCGGACTTTTTTCAAGAATCACCTTCCTATTCCGCGGATATTTTAGAAACTGATAGAAAAAAATATTGCATATTATGCATTAATAATGTATAATTATGCAAGTGGTTCCATGTTACATGTCACACCCCGACCAATCACTGCGCT
>VSNK01000187.1 GCA_009774255.1 Faecalicatena sp. | reverse complement strand
GCGCATCCCCCGGAGTTTTTTTATTCTATAGGAAAATTCGGAGAAGTTTCCTATAGAATAAAAAAAGACTGCAATAATAATATCACAGCCCTTGCTTTACAATGGATATTCAATTTTTTCCAGAACTAATCCCTGAGGCGGAGCCGTGACTCCTGCCGCCTGACGGTTTTTTGCTTCCAGAATCTCTTTTACCTGTTCCGGGGTATAATATTTACGCCCCACCCGCAGAAGCGTTCCCACGATAATGCGGACCATATTATAAAGAAAACCATTTCCGCGGATCCGTATCCTGATCTCCCGGCCGTCCCGATAATCTTCCGGCCCCTGTACGGACCTCTCCAGAATCTCCAGTTCATAGATCGTCCGCACCGTATCTTCCACACTTGTTTTGATATTGCAGAAACTGGCAAAATCATGTTCGCCAATAAGGTATGCAGCCGCCCGGCGCATCTCCCCCAGATCCAGCGGATAGGATACGAAATAAGCCGTACGCCTCCTGACCGGATCCGGTACTTTCGCGTTAAAAATATGATATTCGTAAGTCTTGACACAGTTACAATATCTCGGATGCCAATCTCCAGGCACTTCTTCTGACCTGACAATCACGATATCATCCGGTAAATGCTGATTCAGCGCATAGGAAATCCGCTCCGGCGGAATCCGCGTCTTTGTATCGAACACCGCCACATTTCCCAGGGCATGCACACCTGAATCCGTGCGGCTTGCGCCGATGATACGGATCGGCTCGCCAAGGAGTCCGGACAGTGCATGGTTTAAGACTTCTTCAATTGTGATGCCATTCGGCTGTATCTGCCACCCGCAATAGCCGGTGCCGTCATATGCGACAATGATTCTGATACGCTTCATAAAAACCTCTGCTGTAACTACTCCGCACAGGATGTATCCGCAAAGATACTGAGCAGACACCCTCTGCTTTCAAAATATCCACAAATGAAACGGAATAAATCGTCCTAAAACAAACTGTAACGCCAGATAAATAACCGTTACGGCATATGCCATATAATCTCCCGTCCTGTAGATCAAAGGCTTCATCTTCGTCCGGTTCTCGCCTCCGTTGTAACAGCGGGACTCCATGGCCATTGCCAGATCATTTGCCCGGCGGAACGCAGAGACAAACAAGGGAATCAGAATCGGCACCATAGCCTTTGTCCTCTGTATGATGTTGCCGCTCTCCAGATCCGCCCCCCGGGCGATCTGTGCTTTCATAATCTTGTCCGTCTCTTCCAGAAGAATCGGGATAAAGCGCAGGGCGATAGACATCATCATTGCCACCTCATGTACCGGAACCCGGAATCGGTTCAGCGGACGCAGAAGACTTTCCAGTCCATCCGTCAGGCCGTTTGGCGTCGTTGTAAAAGTCATGATTGAGGAACCCATGATCAGATAGATCAGGCGCACCGCCATAAAAACAGAAGTCCGTAATCCATTTTCCGTAATATGGAATATCCAAAAGCTGGCCAGCTCCTTTCCGCCCTTTGTGAGGAACAGATTCATGAGCACCGTGAACATGAGCAGCAGCACGATCGCTTTCAATCCTTTGACGATATATTTCAGGGGTACCCTGCTGGTCTTGATCACCATCACCAGAAATACGGTTGCCACCCCATATCCCAGTACACTGTTCTGCACGAACAGGGAAACCAGGAATAACAGGGTACAGACAATCTTCACCCGGGGATCCAGCCGGTGTATACAGCTCTTTGCAGGATAATACTGCCCGATTGTAATATCTCTGATCATGGGAACTCCTTTTTACTGACTATTTTCATAATCTCTTCCGCCGCTTCTTCTATGGTTGTAACATCGGTGCGCACATCCATTCCCTTTTCTTTCAAGTCATGCATGATATACGTCACCTGGGGTGCCGCCAGCCCTACCTGCTCCAGCTCCCGATACCGGGAAAACACTTCCTTCGGCGTACCGTCCAGCATCTTTTCCCCTCTGTTCATTACAATGATCCGCTCCACATACTTTGCAATATCCTCCATACTGTGTGAGACGAGGATCACCGTCATACCCGTGCGTGCATGGAGTTGTGCCACCTGCTCCAGAATGTCGTCCCTGCCTTTTGGATCCAGTCCCGCAGTCGGCTCATCCAGCACAAGAACCTTCGGCCGCATTGCCAGCACACCTGCGATTGCCGCACGCCGTTTCTGTCCGCCGGACAGTTCAAAAGGAGACTGCCTGTAATACTTTTCCGGGAAGCCTACCAGCTCCAGAGCCTCTTTTGCCCGCTCTTCACATGCTTTTGCAGATAAGCCCTGGTTTTTCGGCCCGAAACAAACATCGGTAAACACATCCACTTCAAACAACTGATGCTCCGGATATTGGAATACCAGCCCCACCTGGCTGCGCAGCTTTTTCATATTGTATCCGCTGTTGTAGATATTTTCCTCTTCATAATACAGCGCCCCGGAGGATGCTCTGATCAGTCCGTTCAAATGTTGGATCAATGTAGATTTGCCTGAACCAGTATGTCCGATCACCCCCAGGAACTGCCCCTGCGGGATTTCCAGTGATACGTCTTTTAAAGCCTGCTTTTCATAGGCCGTGCCCTGGCTGTATATATAATTAATGTGCTCCAATCGAATCGACATCATAACCCCCTGGTTACAAAATATTATATGTTTTCCCTTCCTACATACATGCCGGCAAAACGTGTCACTGACACGCTTTGCCGGCTAACTTCCCGATTGCTTCTACCAGTTCTTCTTTTCGCAGGATCCCCCGTGGAACCGGAACTCCTTTTTTCCGCAGCACCTCCGCCAACATCGTAGCCTGAGGCACGTCCAGACGGTATTTTTTCAATTCCTCCGCCTGGCTGAATATCTCCCTGGGCGTTCCTTTCATGACGATACGCCCGCTGTCCATCACATATACCTGATCCGCATCGATGACCTCTTCCATATAATGCGTGATCAGAATTACCGTCACATGCCGGCGCTTACGAAGCTCCTGTATGGTGTGGATGACTTCCTTCCTTCCATTGGGATCCAGCATGGCAGTCGGTTCATCCAGTACAATACACTGCGGCTCCATCGCGATCACTCCCGCTATCGCCACTCGCTGCTTCTGCCCCCCGGAAAGCTTATTCGGAGAATGGGTGCGATATTCCAGCATCCCCACCGCCTTCAGGCTGTCCTCCACACGCTTCCAGATCTCCTGTGTCGGTACTCCAAGATTCTCCGGACCGAATCCTACATCCTCCTCCACGACCGTACCGATGATCTGGTTATCCGGATTCTGAAATACCATCCCTGCTGACTGACGGACATGCATCAGCTCCCGTGGATCCTTCGTATCCCTTCCGTTCACCCACATCGTTCCGCCCGTAGGAACCAGAATCGCATTCATATGCTTTGCCAGGGTTGATTTCCCCGAACCATTATGCCCCAGGATCGCCACAAACTCTCCCGGCCGGATGTCAATATCAATCTCATCTACCGCGCGGTTCATACCGATCACATTGCCTTCATCGTCCCGCTTTTCATATTCATAGATCAGCTTCCGCGCCTGTACCATTTCCATAAAACGCAGGTCTCCTTTATTTATTGACGGCTTTCCCATATTACCGAACCATTCCGCTCTACTCCATATATTTTTCCAGTTGTACAAGCAGCTTGTCGATATCAATCGGCTTCGCGATGTGCGCATTCATTCCGCTGTCCAGGCAATGCTGTACATCATCGGAAAACGCGTCCGCAGTCATTGCAATGATCGGCAGTTCTTTATCCGGACGATCCAATCGACGGATCGCCTCTGCGGCTTCATATCCGTTCATCACCGGCATACGGATATCCATGAGAATTGCATCGTATTCACCGACTTCTGACTGTTGGAACATCTCGACACAGAGCTGTCCGTTCTCCGCCCTGTTCACCTCAAAACCGACCTCCTCAAGAAGGTCTTCCGCGATTTCCCAGTTCAGGTCATTGTCTTCCGCAAGAAGAATCTTCTTTCCCGTAAAATCATATTCCTCATCCGCCAGTTCCTCCGATATCGAGTTGTCGCCTGCGAATCTGTTCAGTCCGAAATATAAATTCGACTTGAACAATGGTTTCGAAATAAATCCCTGTGCCCCTGCCGCAAGTGCTTCTTCCTCAATATCGCTCCAGTCGTAGGCAGAAACGATCAAAATTGGGATCTCATCTCCGACCACCCTTCTGATCTCACGGGTCATCTGCACGCCATCCATCCCCGGCATCTTCCAGTCCAGAAGGATGATCTGATAGTCGTCATGCCGCGCGTGACGTGCTTTCACCATCTCAATCGCTTTTTCACCGTCTGTTGACCACTCCGCGTTAACTCCGATCTCGTCCAGAGCGTGTACCGCACTGTGACAAAGCTCCTCATTATTATCCACCACCAGCATATTCCAGTTTGGAAGCACCATGTCCTCAACATGCGTCTCTGCCTTTTCCAAATCCAGTATTACATGAAATTCGGTTCCCTTGTTTTGTTCACTCTGAACCCCAATCGTGCCATTCATGGCCTCCACAATGCACTTTGTGATCGCCATGCCAAGACCGGTTCCTTCAATCTTACGAACCTGAGCCTCGTCCCTGCTATAGCTGTCGAAGACCTTATTTACAAACTCCGGCGACATGCCGATTCCATTGTCCTTCACCCGGATATGGCACCGTACATGGTCTTCGCCTGCGGGTGAATCTTCCTGAGTAAGATAAACATTGATCCTCCCACCTTCCGGTGTGAACTTGACTGCATTGGACAAAAGATTCAGCAGAACCTGATTCAGACGGACACTGTCACAAAATACTTCCTCCGCCTGTATATTCTGAACAAAAATATCAAAATGCTGGTTCTTGGCGTGAATCTGGGGCTGTACGATATTCACAATACTATCCATGGCTTCACTCAGCGACAGAGCATCCATATTCAGGGTAAGCTTCCCGTCTTCAATCTTCGACATATCCAACACGTCATTGATCAGACCAAGCAGATGCTTACTGGAGAGCGCGACCTTTCTGAGGCAGTCCTGCACACGCATGGAATCATGAAGATTCGACAAGGCGATTGCCGTCATTCCCACGATCCCGTTCATCGGTGTACGGATATCATGGCTCATGTTAGAGAGGAACTCGCTTTTTGCCTGGTTCGCATGAATTGCTTCCTTCCTTGCCCTGTCCAGTTCATCCATCTGCTGCCGGATTACATGAAGATATACCGCAAAGACAGCCAGCACCACCAGCAGAATAATACCGCAGGCGCCTAATACCACACCGATACGTTGTTTTCCCAGATCGTTTACAATCTTATCCAGAGCATCATATGGCATCGCGCTTACCAGATACCAGTCTGACTCCGGAAGCGGTGTGCAATATAAATGTCTGTGACTTTCCCCCACAAGGACCAGTTCGGAATACTTTTCATTCTCCTCTACCGCCTTCTGCAGCTCCTGGACATACTCTTCCGATGTCTTGCCATTATACTCCTCGATATTATTCTCAAGATATTCATAATAATTGGACCAGCCCTCATAGCCGTTCCTTACGACAAAATTCCCGTCAGCCCGAATGATATGCGTATAGACGAGCGCGTTCTCCTCCTGTGTGATCAGAGCTTTCTCAAGATCTTCCATCTTGAATCCCACCACCAGAAGTTCGCTTTTCCCCCCATCCTTCATCGGATACTCTGCCTCAACCCCAAGGATGATCATCTTTTCTCCGGCCTCCGACAAGCAGGACGTGACCTGGATCTCGCCCTTTAAAAGGCTTTGGAACTCTTCCGCATCATTAATTACCAGAGGTCCCCCATAAATGTTCTCATACGCCCCGTCCCTTGTATAAAAACCCATATAAGAGGCATTCCGCACATTAGCATTCAGGCGCATCTCCTCCAGCATCTCCTCGTCATAACTGACACTTTCCGGTGAAGTACGCTTCAGGATTCCCTCGACCTGCGACCTCCGCAGATCAATGATCGTAGAATATTTCTGCTCTAGCTGCCTGCTCATCTCTGACATATAGATCATTCCGATCTCGGTAACCGTCTCTTCATTTTTTTCACCCAAAAATTTGTATATCCATGCAAAAATAAGAATACAAATAATGATCAGGCCCAAAAAACTAATCCACAGTTTTTTCTGGGTTTTTCCATACATAAAAAATCCCTCTTTTTTATTCTGCCTGTAATTTACGGATTGCCGCAAACGTCTTTTCATATTCTGCCTTTATTTCATCAAGCATGGAAGGAACATAATCCTCCGGATGATTGCGCAGCAGCTCCGTAAGCTTATCGCTGGCCGTATGCAACCCCGTAAAGCCCAGGTTCTGGCTGACTCCCTTCAGCGTATGCGCGGCCCGGAATGCCTCATCGTATTCCGCCTCCTCCAGATTCTTGCATAAGCTGTCATAGCTTCCGTCCGCCAGGAACTTTAACGCGAACTTCTTGATCCTCTCATCTTTTCGGAAGCGTCCGAACACATCTTCGTAATCCCCATTGATCTCTTCATAACATTCTTTTACTGTCATCTTTTCTGCTCCTTCCCTATTCTTCCCTGTCATCCAGCACCTTGCCGATCACGCCGATATACTGCGGCTCTTCCTCGTCCGACCAAACCGCGCGGCAGATGATCTCGCTGGCCCGCAGCTTCCCTTCTGTCCGGGTCTTGCATCTGTAGCGCACATCCGGTTCTTCCGGCGTTGTCTTATGAATAAGCTCCTGAAGATTCTTCATATCTTTACTGCTGATGGATTCCAGTACCTTCTCATTATTGACCGGATCCATCGTAATTTCACTAAGTCCCAGACAGCGGGCACTCCATTCTGTCAGCGTCATCATGGCCGGCGAAGCCGTATATTCAAATTGGATCTCTCTTGAGATAGAGGCGTAGAACTGGTTCTTGACCCTTTCATCCTCAAGATAATGCAGCGCACTGTTGGAATCCTCCAGATCTTCATAGTGGAGGATCTCATTCACGATGCTACGTATCTCCTTTTCGTTTTTATTGTTCAGGTTCGCTTCCTTCATCTCTTCCGCGAGACTGTCCGCCACATCCAGCAGGCACTCCACCAAAAGCGGATTGAATGTACCGCATTCTCCGTCCTGTATCATCTGCAGGGCCGTCTCATGTGAAAATGCCTTTTTATAAACCCGCACGCTAGTCAAGGCATCGTATACGTCTGCCATGGAAACTACCTGCGCACCGATCGGGATCTCTTCTCCTTTCAATCCGTCAGGATAACCTCTGCCGTCATATCTCTCATGATGCCAGCGGCAGATCTGATAAGCAACCTTCACCAGCGGTTCGTCCTGATGAAACGGAAGATCCTTCAGCATGGACGCACCTACCGCGGAGTGTGTCTTCATGATTTCATATTCTTCCGCCGTGAACCGCCCCGGCTTGTTCAGTACTTCCGAAGGAATGGCTATCTTACCGATATCGTGCAGTGCGGAGGCCATCGTAATCATATTGATGTCTTCATGAGATAATTGATACTTATCTGTTTTCCCCAACAGGCTTTTTAAAATCAGCTCCGTGATTGTCTGAATATGCAGCACATGAAGTCCGCTTTCCCCATTTCTAAATTCTACGATATGACTTAATATGCTGACCATAAGGCTGGCATTCTTCTCTTTTTCATACATCTGATTCGTGACCATCTTAATGAGCTTCTTCTGCTTGGCATAAAGCATAATCGTGTTATTGACCCTTCGCTGTACGACAAGAGAATCAAACGGCCGGCTGATGTAATCCGTAACGCCCAGCTCATAGGCTCTCTGCACATAAGAGGGCATACTCTCCGCGGAGATCATAATCACCGGAATATCCTGAATCCATTTCTTTTGATTCATAACTGCCAGTACTTCGAATCCGTCCATCTCAGGCATGACAATATCCAGAAGAACCAGAGAGATCTGTGAGCCCATCTGCTGCAGTGTAGCGATTCCACGCGCGCCGTCCCCCGCCTCTAAGATCTCGTAATCCCCCTCCAGCATATCTGCCAGCAACATACGATTCATCTCAGAATCATCAACAATCAGAATCCTTTCTTTGTTTTTGCTTTTTTCATTCATAAGTCAATCACCCTCCATACCCCTGATCTCTGCCATAACTGGCCTGCGTGTATATATTCGTTCAGAAATACAAAAAGCCAAGGGGGCATTTGTCCATTCGTTTATAAAAATTCGTTTATATTATATCATACCAAAGCAAAATGTCCAGACTCAATATAGAAGAATCACATAAAATTCAATTTAATACGCAGCCTGTTCTCTTCCAGCTCCGCACTCACGCTCCCACCCATTTTCTCCGTCAACTCCTTAACGATAAAGAGGCCCAGCCCGGAGGATCCTTTTCTCCGGGCTGAGTCAGCTTTATAAAATTTTTCAAAAATCAGTTCCGTATCCGGCCTGCTTGTTTCCGATACGGTATTTTCAAAGGACAGGCACCGTCCCTTTTGAATAATGGTCAGCTTCCCCGCACCGTGCAGCAGGGCATTCTGAATCAGGTTATGGAAAATGCGTCTCAGGCACTCTTCATCCGCCCGGACACGGAACTCTTCTGAATCAAACAGGACCTCCGGTGAGATTCCCTTTTCCTCAAACTGCTGATACATTCCCACCAGACAGTCACCAAGCAGCGGCAGCACCTGCAGTTCCCGCACGGATAACTCGAACTCCCCGCCGGTCAGCTTTGTGAACAGGAACAGTTCTTCCAGCATATCTCCCAGTTCTTTCAGCCTGCCCTCCGCTGACTGCAGATAGTACGCCTGCCGCTCCGGCTCCCGGCATTCCCCGGCAAGCTGCACGTAACCGGCTGCCCCCGCAAGTGGTGTGCGGATATCGTGTGCCAGATTGGTGATATTCTGCTTCAACTGCTTTTCCGCATTTTCATACCGTGTCTCGAGCTGATACTGCTGCCTGCGAAGCCTGTTCAGTCTTCCGCAGAGTTCCAGCATATGCTTCCGCCGGCTGTTGATTCCCAGCTCCATACCGCTTCCCCTCTCCACTTCCTCCAGCTGCCTGCAGATGGAACGTATTTCCAAAATACTGCGCATATGCTGTATCAAAAGAGCTCCGCACAGAATACTCACTATCGCCAATGCTGCTGCCATGTCAATCCCCCTTGTATTTTCAGATCCGCAATCTATATGTTTTCATACAAGTTATACTTTTTGCAGTCTCAGATATCCTGCTTTCTCAGCACAATCCCGGCCAGCACCGGATACAGCGCCAGAAATACGATACCTACGGCAAACACTCTCATATCCTTCAGCGACGTGTATCTGTCCGGTCCCATGGCGAGCGTCAGGTAGATCGTATTTTTCATCCAGTCTCCTATATGAAAGATATCCAGTATCCGGTACACCGGCACCACGACCACACCGCCGCCCAGCAGCACCACTGCCAGCGCACCTGCCGCCACGCTCCTCGTGCAGACACAGATCATGATCACCAGCCCGGAAAATGCTGTCGTCAAAAGCCACGCCCATGAAATATAGAACAGCACATCCGCCGCGCTGGTGTAAGGGACCATATTTCCACACAGGGCATTCGCCAGAAGCACAACCGCAAAGTTTATAATCAGATAAAACATATCCACGATTGCCGCCGTAAGGAGCTTACTTCCAATATAATTCCAACGGTTCTGATGAAGTGCCATAATATTTTTTGCAAAACCGCTCTGATAATCCATACACACGAACATCATCACCCATATTCCAAATACAACATTATAGAAACCGCCGTCCAGTCCAATCTGGCGGAACATCATCAGCACGTCCACTCCATCCAGCATATGGAGAAGCTCCCGCCCCTCCTCGGCAGTCAGGATTCCGGCCCGTATCGCCACAGCCTGTCCGGGAGGGGCAGCCATCAGCCAAAGCAGGCCATACATGACGAATGTTGCCAAAAGCAGCAGGCTCAGGCAGACATACATCGATTTGCTCCGTTTCATCCTATATAAATCCATTCTCAGTAAATTAAACATCTGACCTTCCTCCTTCCATATGGCTCAAAAAATATTCCTCCAGGTCCATGTGGTGAAAACCTGATGCATACACCTGTATCTGATGCTCCACCAGCATCTGAAGCAGCTTTGCACTTTCCGTAAGCCCATAGATACGTATCATACGGCCGTCAGATACCTCCGGCTGCGCCTCAGGAAATGCCTCCTGTATGAACACCAGCGCCCGGCGCACATCATCCACCTCGATCCCAAAATAGTCCCGGCATTTCTCTTCCAGAACCTCTCTTGGAATCTGCTCAAGCATTTCCCCGTCCTTGATGATTCCATAAGTTGTAGAGATCTTGCTCAGTTCCCCCAAGATATGAGAGCTGATCAAAATCGTCTTCCCCTCCTCATGAAGCTGAAGCACTAACTGCCGAAGCTCCCGGATTCCCTCCGGATCCAGACCATTGATCGGTTCGTCAAGAATCAGAAGGTCAGGATTGCCCAGAAGTGCCAGCGCGACTCCCAGCCTCTGCTTCATCCCCATGGAAAAATGCTTCACCTTCTTTTTCCCGGTATCGGAAAGTCCTGCACGGTATAATGCGTCATCCGCACTTTTCTCATCCGCAAGCCCCATACATTTTGCTTTCATTACCGCATTCTGCCTTGCCGTCATATTCGGATACAGTCCTGGACTTTCAATAAGCACTCCCATACGCCTTCGAATGACAGGATCACTGACCGGCTTTCCAAAGAGGCGGATCTCCCCCTCCGTCGGAGCCGCAAGCCCGCAGAGCATTTTCATAGTAGTAGATTTTCCGGCACCGTTTTTTCCGATAAATCCGTAAATCTCCCCTTCCTGTACCGTCATATTCAAATGATTGACCGCCGCCTTGTCCTTATACATTTTTGTCAAGCACACTGCTTCCACTGCAAAGCACTTTTCTTTTTTCAGCATCACACTTTCTTCTCCTTTCCATAAGGAGTTGTAGGAAAATAAGTGATTCCCTGCATTTCCTTATGCATTCCGGCGCATCGTATGAAAAATGTCCGGAATTTATTGTATCTGTCCATGGATCTTTAACAATAGCCAGTATAATACCTCTGGTTTTAAAAAGTGCTCAGAAAAGTTTAAGAAAGTTTAAAGCCCATTCCCCATACAGTCTGAATATAAGTATCCGTACCGCTTTTTTTCAGTTTGGACCGGATATTACTGATATGTACATTGATAGTTTTATCTTCGGCAAGATATTCTTCTCCCCATGCATACTCGTAGATCATCTGCTTAGTAAAGACCCGTTTCGGGTTGCGTATCAGCAGCTCCATGATCATAAATTCATGTCTGGTCAGTTCCACCATTTCCCCCGCCGCCGTCATTTCCAGGGTATCCGGGTTCAAAGTCCATGCACGGTATGTATACACACGCCTCTCATATTCCGGCTGTCCCGGTATATTTTCCGATTCTTCCCGCCGACTGTTCCGGCGGCGTATGCGTATCTGTATCCGCACCAGAAGCTCCGGCAGATCAAAAGGTTTGCAGATATAATCTTCCGCTCCGGCGGAAAGCACGTCCACCTTGCTATCCAATCCGCTCTTTGCGGACAGTACAATAACCGGCACACCTGCGGAAAATTCAGAGACCAGCTCCTCCCCCGGGATTCCCGGAAGCATCAGATCCAAAAGTACCAAATCATATTTCTCCATAGAAAACAGCAGCTTCCCCTCACTGCCGGAGTAAGCCTGGGTGCAGAAATACCCATGATTTTCAAGATACTCACGGATAATCTGGTTGTTCTGTTC
>VSNK01000186.1 GCA_009774255.1 Faecalicatena sp. | reverse complement strand
GCTCTATAATTAATTCAAAGTAAAAATTGATCATGGAGGTGGCAAAATGGTAGATATTAACGTGGTAGTTGCCAATAATATCGTAGATCAGATGAAAAAACACAATACAAAGCAGATCGATCTGGCAAAGGCAATTGGCGTCACGAAGCAGATTATGAGTAAGATGCTGAACGGTTCGCGGATGATCAATATAGCGGAGCTTCATAAAATAGCGGACTATTTTCATATCCGGATGGATGATCTGATGAAGGTTCCGGCACCAACTTACGAAAGAAATGTTGTAAAAGCCTTTATGGGAAAGGTAAATTCCGATGCTGCAAGGGAAGCGCTCCATACTGTTGATGAACTTGCAGATATGATCATTTTTCATGCGAATGTCCGTGATAATGCAGAGCTCATGTCGGAAACCTGGGAGATGTAAAGATGGAAGCTTTTTTCAATAGGATTTTATATAGTGACGATCGGAACCGGTTTAACCAGATAAAAACAACCGCGATAGGGTTTGCAGGTTCCTATATCGGCCATAACATCATACAGGATGATATTTTTACCATGATTGAGAATTATGCTCGGACAAAAGAAATGCCGCTTGAATGGATACGAATACCAATAGCTGATGAGGAATTATGTGCCTGCACATTTATTCGCGGCGGGCGTATATTTGTTATGCTGAATGCGGCCTTGCCGATTTCAAAGCAGATTTTCGCGGCTGCACATGAGCTTTATCACATAAGGTGTTATCTTGAAGAAATCGACCCGGAATTGGCAAAGTCAGGGTCTATTCTTGATTCCCATACGATTGATGCCGGGACAACACAGGAAGAGGAAATGGAGGCAAATGCTTTTGCGGGAATGCTTCTGGCTCCTGTCAATGACCTAGAACAGCAGATCAGGATATACCGAATTGATAAATCAGAAATAGGTATGGATGATATTTTGACGCTGATGGATATATTTGCAATTCCTTACAAGGCGATGGTTTTGCGGCTAATGGAGGAACAGATCATTACTTTGGAAAGAGCAAAAGAATTGATCAGTTTCCCTGCTGAAAAGCTCAGAAAGAAGATGATGATCACAGGAAAAGCGAAACGATGGGCACTTGTTCCAGTGGGCAGTGAAAGACTTGGCAGCATTACGGAGAATATATCCATTAATTCTGCTTGCGTTTCCGAGCTATCGCTTCTTTTGTCATCAGAAGATGAAGGATGGACTGGAAGATCATGGAACGAGGGCAGCGCAAGGCTGGCTAGATCAGAGAATAGCTACAGTTCCTATGTGCATGATCTCTGAAACATGCCGTAAATCCAGCATTTCCGTGCTTTTGGGGTGGGGAAAAAACCATAGTTTTTTCCCCACTTTTGGTATAAATATGCAGAAAGCCTCTTCTTCTCCGATCAGACGCGCCAGATTTTTCTATATTTGTCTTAATCTAATCGGCCAAGCAGAGCCATAAAGTTCTTTTTTCACTTATGCTTTTCTTTCAGATCTTCGAACTGCTTTTGCCACTCATCCTCTCTTTTCTTTTTCTTCATAATGGCTTTTATTTTGCCCAGCAGCCTGACAGCGATTTCATAGTTTTTGTTCTTCGTAACAATTAACAGGGCATTTACATCCCGCCAGTAGAGTTCTAAAACTTTGTCAGGATATTTGGAAGCCAATCGTTTGGAAAAATATTGATCATAGTCCACGTTCCAAAAATCATATCCCTGGCGCTGATCTTGAAGGTATTTCAAAACAATATCTTCTTTGCCTGTTTCCATGCAAATATCAAGATAGAACTTTACATCCTTCTTCTTTACCTTTTCGAGTATGCCTGGGTATTCTTTTTCCCATTCGTCAGCACCCAATTCGTCTTTACAGGTTGAATACCAGCTTTTCAATTCATTACTGTCACAGGTATCCAAAAGAAGCATCAGCATCTTTTTCTTTGCGGCATCATCTTTTATTATTTTAGAATAATCGTATAACTGTTTTGCAATCGCGGCAATATTCAGATTCCACTTTGTTTTCAGCGCCAGATCATAGAGCTTGCGGAGATTGGCCTCATCCCGCTCTTCTATATAAATCTGCGCCGCATAATTGATCAGTTCATCTAATCGTCCATTAGATTTTTTCAATCCCTGCCAAATATAATCAAGCTCCTGCTTTCTGTCGCCCTTTTTCGCGAAGTATTTCGCAACCTCAATGTAATCCGAACCGTACTGCAGGTTATTGAGCTTTGTTTTTAAAAACTGTTCCTCATCCCCGATGCTTTCATAAATTCTGGCCGCATACCCGGCATAATAGCCGCGACCATCAGCCAGCTGGTCGGCAAGATATCTTAATTCTTGAAATTCCTTGCACTTTCTTCCGTTTTATGCTATTCTTTTAGATACAGAAGGACACCTGCTGGTAGCAGGTGTCCTACGGGAGCTACCGATAGACGGTTGGCCCGATTCATTTAAGTTCAAAATAGCCGCTTAACTTGTCAGGTTGGGGCGGCTATTTTTGCGTCTTATGATTATCGTTTCGCCCAATTGCGTATCCAAGGCTAAATCAACTAATGCAAAGGCTGATTACGGCAATAAGTCCTTCTAACGTCAACATAAGCTTCGCCCTCCCTTTTCGTATTTCCGCTCGAAGGCAGATTATGTAAGCGGAGGGTCACAGTCCCTCCGAAGAGGGCTAACCGCCTACCATCCTGGTAGTCCCAAGGAAATGTTACCATATTTAGACAGTAATTTCAACAGCATCCACATCCAATTACAGCTTTAAAAGGCGTAGGCGTTCATTTCAATTCATTATAAGGAGTTGTTGAAAAATAGCCGCTTAACTTGTTAGGTTGAGGCGGCTGTTTTTCTGTCTTTATTACTTTTCACCCTATCTCCCGTTTCCGAAATACAACACAGCATGCCAGCGCCCCGGCCGTGAACACCACCCAGCTTCCGATTGTCACATTCCATCCCATCTTTTCCACCATGATCCCGATCGTAAATGTAGACACCGCCGTTCCCAGATATGCGGCGGAATTCAGGAATCCGGATACCGTAGACACTCTTCCCAGCTTTTCAAACCGCAGCGGCAGCATATTCACGAACAAGGTATTTACCGCCATCATAGATGCCGTAGTCACCGCGAACAGCAGAACCGTCAATATAATCGATACCCCCTTCCAGACCCACAGCCCGCAGAGCGCAGCCGTAGCCGCCGCGAAAAACAGAGCCGCGGACTTGACTTCATGTTCTTTGCACTTTCGATACACATATTTTGCCGCATAAGCCCCTGTCAAGTTCAAAATCGGCAGTACAGTGGTCACCAGAATAGAAAAAGACGGCGAAGTCAAAAATGTCTCCGTAATATAAGTGGGCACCCAGGTCGTCACACCGTCCTTTAACATTCCATGGATTACCACAGGAAACAAGACTGCCAACAGCCCGCAATGCAGCAGAAGATATGAGAAACTATTTTCCTCCTGTGATTGTGCAGCACAATGATCTCCGGATGATGACTGTACATGCTTCTTCTGTGATAACGCAGCACCGTGTTCTCCGGATGATGACTGTACATGCTTCTTCTGTGATAACGCAGCATCATGATCTCCGGATGATGGCTGCGCAGTCTCCTTCTCTCCGGAACCCGGAACAGGATTTACATTCTCACCAAGAGTTTTCCCGCCTTCCTCCCTGTGTTCCCGGCTGTTATTTCTCCCGTCCCCTCTCTCAATCTTCCCAAATCCCGCCAGCCACACCGCCGCCATCACTGCCAGACACAGTGACGCTGCCGCGAACACAGCTTTCCAGCCGAACAGCCACATCACGCCTGCCGCAATCAGATAAGAGGCCAGGGTTCCTACCACCTGGGAGGATACGATATCTATACAGTATTTCATCTTCCGCTCTTTTTCCAGCATTTCCGCGAAGATACGGATGATAGGGGGCCAGATCATGGCCTGGGCGTAGCCGTTGATTCCCCAGATTACCGCCATCAAAAAGAACTGTCCGGTAAAGCCCATCAGAAGATTCATAAGCGCCGCAATGGACAGTCCGGTGAAGATCATTTTTCCCGGATGCATTCGGTCTCCCAAAAGCCCGTTGCAAAGCTGCCCGATACCATATGCAAAAAAATAGACCATACTGATAAATCCGGCCTGGCTTTTTGTCAAAATCTCCTCCTGAATCATTGCCGTCATGGCCGAAGAGTAGTTCAGCCTCCCAATATAAGATGTAAAATACGCCGACCAACACAGCAAGAATAAAAACATCGCCGTCCTGTTGTCCGTAATCTTTCTCAGCTTTTCCATCACATGCACCCTCCCATTTTTGTTTCTTTGAGCGTTCTCGGAAACTCTTTGTACCCAGACAACTCTATACTCACGGCCAATGAAATCTGCCGCGGGTATTACGCCAGCTGCAGCCGCAAAGCGGCATAATTTCTCATGCTGCTGTGCGCGTCATGTTATACTGCACGGCAGATTTATCTGGCGCGCAGTATATATCAATCGTATCGTATAATGGAAAACGACCACGCATCACGCGGCCGCTTTCCGGGGGTCAAAGGTATTCAATTCTGCTGCCGCGCACACCATCGGCATATGCGGCAGCTTCCGCTATTCCAATGATCTAAGTTCCAAATCAACTTCAAATTATCTCAATTACAAATCATCTTAATTTCAAATTATCTTAATTTCAAATTATCTTAATTTCAAATTATCTCAATTCCAAATTTTTCAATATCATCGCAATTCCAAAATATCCTTTTTGGGAATCTGCAGATACACTTCGTCTCCGATTCCCATTCTTCCGTTGGGGCTGAACAGGACGTCCGCGTTGACTTCCACGCCGCCGCAGTCTACCGTGTAGGCAACCGTGGTTCCCCGGGACATGGCGCCGGTGATCTTTCCTTTGAGCTGTACGCCCTCGGTATTTTTGCCGCCGTCCCTTGGCGAAATGTTGATAGCTTCTGGGCGGATCGCCACAAATTCACTTCCGACTTTTACCGGAGCGACTTTGTTCATATCTTTTACATCCAGGATGTTGTAATGTCCGATAAAGTTGGCCGCGAACTTTGTCTTCGGATATGCGTAGATCTGTTCCGGAGAACCGGACTGCTCGATCTTTCCCACGTTAAAGAGGTGGATCGTGTCTGACATCACCATGGCCTCTTCCTGATCATGGGTAACAAAAATCGCGGTGATCTTCAGCTTCTGCTGAATCCTGCGGATCTCGATCTGCAGATTCCGTCTCAGGAGCGCGTCAATCGCACTCAGCGGCTCGTCCAAAAGCAATACTTTCGGCTCCATCACAATTGCTCGCGCAAGGGCAACTCTCTGCTGCTGCCCGCCGGAAAGCTGTCTCGGATACTGGTTGATTTTTTCTGACAGTCCGACGATTTCCAGCACTTCCTTTACTTTTTCTTCGATGAACTGCTTTTCCTTCTTCTGAATCTGAAGTCCGAAAGCCACATTCTGTTTTACCGTCATGTTCGGGAACAGACTGTACTGCTGGAATACCATTCCGATTTTTCTCTGCTTCGGCGTAAAATCCGTGATATTCACACCTTCCAGATAGATCTCTCCTTCGCTGACGGTCTCAAGTCCGGAAAAACAGCGAAGCAGTGTACTTTTACCACAGCCTGACGGTCCCAGCAGCGTGACAAATTCTCCCTGTTCAATCGTCAGATTGATTCCCTTTAATACATGGACATCCCCAAAACGTTTATGAATATTTTTAAATTCTATATATGACATATATTTTCACCTAACCCTTTTTCCTGTTCTGAAACTTAAAGACAGTCTGCGAAATAATCAATGTTGCCGTAAACATTATAATTACGATCACGCACTGGTACTGAAGCACGATCAGACGGCTGTTGTATAAGAGCATCTGCACGGTTTCGTATTTATTTCCTGCGATAATCTTGATGATCGCAAAATCACCGAATACGGTGGACAATGCCAGCAGCGACGAAACCAGAATCCCTGATAGCATGCTCGGCAATACGATACGGACAAAGGCATACAGCTTGCCCGCCCCAAGAATCTCGGCCGCTTCCAGAAGCTGTGTCACGTTGATACCGTGCAGGTTGTTCCTGATTCCCTGGTACACAAAGGGCAGGATCGAGATACTATAAATGCACACCAGCATGACCATTCTGTTAGAAAAAATCGTCGGTGTTCCTGCATAAAGAGCCAGCACCGGGATGGCAATAATCACGCCTTTTAAGGAATTCGGCACCATACAGATGGCCTGAATGTATTTTTCCAGCTTCGGATAATACACCACCGATGTGTACAAAGCCAAGATCACGACCACATTACAGATGATAATCGGCGGGATACTGATCAGTACACCTCGCAGAATCGCAGGCCACAGCTCCGGCTCCGTAAATGCCTGTCCCCAGTATTTTAAGGTCCAGCCTGACGGCAGAAGCTTCGTCCAGCCGACCGTAAAGGAATAAATCAATGTCGCGATAAAAGGAATCAGCAAAAAGATACTCGTCAGTGTCAGCACCACATAAGGGAATGTTTTCTTACGTCTCATGATCCGCTCCCTCCTTTATACAACAGTTTTTTCAACAGATTACATACACAGATCACGGCCAGCATGATCACGATCATCCAGATCGCCAGCGTCGAACCCATTTCCCGCTGAGGAGTCATTTCTCCGGTGAACATGGTGGTGATCTTGACCGGAAGCAGCGGGATACTGGTTGTTACCAGCAAAAGAACGGTCGCATATGCGGTGATCGCGTTGGCGAATAACAATGCAAAAGTATCCAGAAGACTGGGAAGCATAACAGGAATCCCGATCTTCGTCCAGAATTTGAAGGAGGAAGCTTCCATCAGCTCCGCGGCTTCCTTCCACGCCGGCTGGATCGCCTGGAACGCCGGTACCAGCATCAGGCTGCCCAGAGGGAGCTGGAAGTATATGAACATCAGCATAAGCCCCTGCATGGAGTACAGCTTGAACACGGTCGCCAGTTCGATTCCGATGGCTTTGAGTGCCAGCACAAAAATTCCGGTATTACCTAATATAACAACAAAGGAAAAATATAATGGCAGACCTGCGAAGTTTGACACCATATTCAGCAGAGATAAGATACGTCCCTGGCCTTTTTGTCCCAGTTCATTTACTGAATACGCAATTAAGAAAGATATAATCAATCCAATAATCGTAGAAAGAAATGATAAGTATAAACTGTTTTCTGTCGCAACCCTGTAAACAGAGTCCGTAAATATCGTTTTATAATTGTTTAAAGTAAAGGTTCCGACCTCCGGCATCGTAAAGCTTTGCCTGATCATACTCAAGATCGGCAGAAAGATGAACAGTACGGCCAGGATCAGCAGCGGAACCATCGTCCACAGATTTTTGATCTTATATTTTGTTTTCATATACAGTTCTCCATCTATACAAAAGAGTCCGGAGCCTGGTGAGACAGACATTGCCTTCGGCGCCATCCGCCTCCCGGACTCTCTTGCTTGGTATAAAGTTATCAGGTTTTCAGGCCAAGCCATGCCTGATTGAAAATGTCATTTTATATACTCACGGCCGGTGAAATCCGGCGCCCAATATAACCTACTGAACGAGCGGAAGCACTTCCTTTTCCCACAGCTCCGCGATCTTCGCGCATGCGTCATTGAGCCCTTCCACATCGGAAATGTTGGTGCAGTTCGTATACAAATCATCGCTGAGCAGTTTTTCCGCTACGTCAGCCGGGAGCTCCACGCCTTCTTTGGTAGGTCTTGCATAACCTTTTGCCCGGTCGATGGCGCCTTCATCGCTGCATAGATATTCGATCGCAAGTCCTGCCGCATTTGCATGAGGAGCATATTTGTTGATGATCTGCGCATATCCGTTCGTCACGGAACCGTCAGATGGAATCGTGATATCCAGCTTCATATCCGGATTTTCAGCCACGATATTGTCACGCCATGACAGCACGGAGTAATCATAGTTTCCTACGCAGCATACCATCTCGCCGCTTGCAAGTCTTGCGGATGTGGTATCACCCGTATCCAGTCTTCCGGCCTCTGCCAGATCTTTGAAATAATCAATACCAGGCTGCACATCATCGATGTCACCGCCGTTCGCGATCGCGCAGGACAGAACCGCTACCTGTGACGCCGCGCCGCCGAGAACATTTCCTACGGATACAAGGTAGTCGCCCTTTTTCACTTCCTCCCAGGAAGACGGACACGTTCCTCCGGTAGATTCCGTATTTGCGATAAATGAAATAGAACCGGTGTAAGTCATCACCCAAAGCCCATTGGGATCCTTTGCCCAATCCGGGAACTGATCCCAGGTTGATGCCTTAAAAGAGCCGATGACATCCTGTTTGATTGCCTCCGGCGTCATGGAAAGGCCGATATCTCCCATATCCTTTGTAGGATCGTCTTTTTCTGCAGCGAACTGGGACAGTTCTTCCGCGGATGTCATATCCACATCCCCGTGGGACAGACCGTATGTCGTGTTGATTCCTTCCCAGGAGCCTTTCCAGTTTGCCCAGTCATCGGGCATGCCTACGGACTGCACTTCTCCCTCGGACTGCGCGTTTTTAACCAGGTCGCTTAAGGACATTTCCTCTCCGTTCAGTTCCACTTTCGCGTCCGGATCTACCTCAACCTCCGGCATTGGTTCACCGCCCTTTTTATCATCGCCGCCTCCGCAGCCTGCCAGCAGGGATGCAGTCATCGCTGATGCCAATAAAACGCTTAATAATCTTGCTCTCTTCTTCATAGTTTCCTCCTTATGAATCTTGTTGTAAACTTGTTTCTATTTCAAGCGAAATCCATTCCGCCTGTTTTTCCTGACTTTTCTTTGCCTATGCCAGACGGCTTTTGCAGGCCCACCATTTCCCCGGCTTTATGCCAGAGCGATCTCCTCCAGACTGATCATTTCCTTTGAAGCCGGGATACCCAGCAGACGGCACAGCAGCGGCGCCACATTTAATTCTGAGATATAATCGCTCTCAAATCTTCCGGTTCTGACCGTATCGCTGATAATGTAAAGCGGCGTATCTCTCTGTTCCGGGTCGGTGCCGCCGTGGAGCCCAAGCGTATTCATTCCATGGTCCGCGGTGATCACGATCTGGTATCCTTCCTTCATCCAGTCTGCCAGCAGCAGGGAAAGAATGTGATCCACATTTCCGATTGCTCCCTCGTACTCTCTGCTGCCTGCGCCCTTTTGATGTCCCTGGGTATCGATTCCCATGGAATGATACATGATGAAATCCGGATCAAACCGTTTTCTTAAGTATTCCCCATCCGCGAAAAGATGAGAATCCGGATATTCATCCTCCCAATAATAGATTCCTGCGTCGATCATGCCTCCCGAATGGATCTGGAACCGATCCTTCTCCGGCCGAAACGGCGCTTGATTGTACAACTCGCTGACCCACAGATAGGCCGCAGCGGCCGTAGTGCCTCCTTCTGCCTTACACATGGAAAACAGGTTCTCGCACTGGAGAGTCCGGACCGTCTCATTCGCGGCAATACCGTGCACACAGACCGGAACCCCTGTCAGCAGCGTAGCGTACATCGGCCTGGATAAGGACGGCAATTCGCCCCGAACCTTATACTTCGCACCTTTTCCATAATCGATCAGGTGTTCCAGATAACCCAGATTTCTGGTTCCGGCCTCGTACTGGCAGGCGTCCAGCAATACAAATATCGTCTTCCTCATAAGCATCCCCTCCCTTTTATAATGTGTATTTCTCTAATTATAACTTCTTGTTTCTCTTTTCCAGGCACCCTTTCTATCGGACATTTCCCCACCGTCGTTTTTTTCTTTAATCCACCGTGGAAAATGAACCGGTACTTGCTTTTCTGTCATTGATCCTTTTGATTACCGCCGCATCCACCTTATACAGATGCATTTCATCCAGAAGGCCGTTCTGTTCCTGTTCAATGTCTGTGAGCTGCGTATAGCAGAAACCACAGATCAAATCCGAATCATAAATATCACCGATGAGCTTTTCATATATTTTCAAAAATGCCTCCGCATCATCAGCCCCCGTATATCCCCAGCTCTCATCGTCCGCTTCTTCTCCGGCCGGCCGGGTATTGATGGCAATGCCTCCGATCTCGGTAAGCATAATCGGCTGCCCTTCGTAGGAAAATCCTTCGGCGAACAAAGCCCTTTCCACCAGCTTTGCCAGCCCCTCCAGGCTTCGGATTCCTAAGCGGAAACATTCCTGCTGCCGGGTGTCTCCAGGTTCTCCGTGCTTGTAGGTGTGGAATGCGCAGATATCATTTTCCGTCATTTCCCAGCCGTCGTTGGCGATCACCAGCCTCGTATCGTCCAGCCCCCGTGCCAGATGGTACATGGCCCTCGCGAAATGCTGCTGCTGTCTGTTATCGTAAATCCGGGGAACTCCCCAGCTTTCATTCATCATATTCCAGAGCACGATGCAGGGATGATTGTAATCCCTCCGAATCACCTGCCCCCATTCCTCCGCAAATGCCGTTCCTCCCTGGGGTGTGAAGCTCCAGAAGCTGGCCATGCTTTCCCACACAAGGAATCCCAGCTTATCCGCCCAGTACAGGAATATTGGATCTTCTACCTTTTCATGCTTCCGGCAGCCGTTAAATCCCATGGCCTTTGCCCTGCGGATATCCTCCGCATAGTCCTCTTCCGCCGGCGCGGTCATCAGGCCGTCCTTCCAGTAGCCCTGATCCAGAAGCAGCTTCTGATAATAAGGCTGGTTATTCAGGAATACCTTTCCGTCCTGAATATGGATCTTCCGCATTCCGAAATAGGTCTCGATCCTGTCATGGCAGCATTCTCCGTCCATAAGCTTTGCCGTAACATCAAATAAATACGGATGCTCCGGTGACCAGTACCGGCCGGTAAAATGGAACGAGCCGCTCAATGCCCTGTTTCGAAATATATCTGCGATGATCTTTCCCCGTCTGCCTGTTTCTTCGGTAATCCCTTCGTACACGCTGCCGCCCTGGAAGCGGATATCCAACTCCATCTGATAAGCTTCCGGCGTATCGGCAGATACCTCATAGGTAATCTCAACCGTTCCCTTATCAATATCCGGTGTAAAATGCATCCACTCTATGTGCGCGCTGTCTACAGGTTCCATCCAGACCGACTGCCAGATGCCGCTGGACTGGGTGTACCAGATGAACTGACCTTTCTCTTTCCAGTACTGCTTCCCCCGGGGGATACTCTCGTCTGTCAGAGGATCTACGACAGCTACCCGCAGATGCTCTTCCGAGCCATTTAAAAATTCTGTGATGTCAAATGCAAATGGTGTCTGCCCGCCCTGATGCATGCCCGCGCACTGTCCGTTTACCCATACGCTGCAGCGGTAATCTACAGCTCCGAAGTGCAGCATGATCCGTTTTTGGGCCCACTCTTTCGGAACGGTAAAATGTCTTTCATACAGGAGCTTATCCGATTCCAGGTTCCTGCCGATTCCGCTCAGTCTGCTCTGTGGAACAAACGGCACCTCAATGTGCAGCTTCTCGGCCCTGCGTCCTTCATAAAAATCCCATTTTCCGTTTAGGCTCTGCCACTCTTCCCGTACAAAGTCCGGGCGTGGATATTCATTTCTCATACTTTCCACCTGTTTCTTTATTTATTTAATTTTTTTAGTTTTTTTGAAACAATTTAGAGTTTATCGCTCGTTTTTTATTTCATAATAATTGAAATTTATCGGTATAATCATTTTAAATTTATATATTTTTTATTTATTTTCATTTTTTATTTATTTTTTATTTTATAAACAGAATTTTTTTCGATTTATTGATTTTAATCATACTCTATAT
>VSNK01000185.1 GCA_009774255.1 Faecalicatena sp. | reverse complement strand
TTTACATATACTCTTGAATCTTCTCCATGCATATCTTTCATCATTCTAAAAAACTCATACCCATATTTCTCATATAACCCATTATGATTTGTTGAAATATAAATGCTATTAATTCCATCTGCTTTTGCCAATGTTTCAGCGTAACTTAACAGCTTTCCAACATAACGGTGTCCTCTATAATGCGGAAAGGTATATACCCACCCAATCCATGGTGTTAATTCTGTTGGCTGAATATCGTCCTTATCAGCAAATGTGCAAAAAGAAATCAAATCTCCTCCCTCTGTCAACATAAGTACCTTTGTATTTTCACCGACATATTCCTTTAACTTTTGATTTTTTAACAGTTCATATAAAAACTGACCTGCCCCCCAATCACTTTCTTTAATCTTTGAAAGCCAATATTCTTTGTTATTTGTACTGAAATATTCGATTATGTTCACAAAGTTATCCTCCTAACTTCGAATTATTATTGCGTTCAGTTTAGCACATTTATGTTAAATCAAACAGAAAGTCCTCATAATCACTTACATAATACCGGATATTCGTTCTTCCCCTTTGAATGATCGTATGTCCCTCTGCTTCCAGTTTTGATTTTTGGGCCTTAACACCGCCGGGATACTTGGGATTTAGCTCTCCTTTTGCTTTCAACGTCCTCCAATAAGGCGTCTCATCCTTTGTTCTCTGATGGCTTGCCCATGCTGCTATAGTAACAAAAATACCGGCAGTGATAGGTTCTGTAAAATCAGCACCGCTTAATTTAGCAAAATACTCACGGATCTTTCCCACGGTTATCACCTTCCCGTAAGGAATCCTTTTCATAATTTTATCATACTCTATCGGCGGTGCAAAATACATTCTGTCACCGCCATATTTGTCAATACTCTTCTGATCCGTAATCACTTGAATCTTGGGCATATCCTTACTGTCATGCAACATTGCATTAAAATCTTTTTTATCTTCATTCGCCATATCTCATACCTCCTTTTTCGTAAATCATAATACAATACCTGCCCATATGCAATGAGACAGTTTTAAAAAATATTTCTGCCAGACAACATTTATAACCCTGTTGTCTGGCAGATAAGACATTGCATACACACTACCCTGATACAATCAAAAAACTACTACCGTTTTTACTTAGCAAATAAATCCGAATGAGTTCCTGTCCTTGCCGCAGTTAATATCAGTTTTTCCTCGTCTGCTGCATAAATCAATAACCAATCTGGTAGAATATGACATTCACGAAAACCTGCATAATTTCCGACTAAAGCATGATCCCTGTAACGCTCATCCAACGGTTGTCTATTTTGAAGAAAACCGATAATTTCTTCCAATAGCCCCATATCATAACCCCGCTTTTTTACGCGCTTATAGTCTTTACGGAATTGTCCTGTAGTAACTAATTCTAACATTATTCACCGTCCTCTTCTGCGTCTAATTCTTCAAAAAGAGCGCCTGCAGAAGAATATCGCTTTGCCTGTACCTGACCTCCCATTATAGCTCTTGCTTCATTTATAGCGGCTTCTGTTTCTGCATTATAGCGTGGCTGCTTTACTTCAAATGGCAGGCCGCCCTCCATAATAGATTTACGTAAAAAGATATTGATTGCATCTGTAACTGTAATCCCAAAACTGGAAAACAGTTTTTCGGCATTTGATTTTGTTTCAGGATCAATTCGAACATTGATATTTGCAGTTTTTGCCACAAAATCCACCTCCCTTGTAATTTCACTTACACATAGTATACCCTGTTGTGCTACCAACGTCAACACAACGTGAAACATTTTACAAAGGATTGTCATATTTTATAATCACTCTACCGTTTCAATCGAATCCACAATACTCATTTTCGCAATCCGCCTCAATGGTATGCACGTTGCAATCAGGCAGGCAAGCACAGACATTACGGCCGCCTCCGCCAGGGAAACTACAGGAATCGCGACCAGCTGGATAGTATCTGTACGGGCAGCTTCCACAAAAATCGTGCAGATATACCCCGTCATACCCCCAATCACAGCAGCAATGATTCCATAATACGCCCCTTCCCACAGGAATGTCTGATATAATACCCCATGGCTCATGCCGATTGCCCTCTGCATCCCAATCTCCGTCACCCTGGTATGGATATTCGTATACACCGTATTCACGATATTCAAAAGGCCAATCAGGCCTACGAACAAAATCAGCCCCCATGCCAGCAGCCGGATCTGCTCATAGCTCTCCTCAAGCTGCCGATCCGTATCCTCATAGGAAAGATAAGTCGTGCCCGGAATTTCCTGGCATAGTTCTTCCACCGTCCGGTCAAATAAATTCCTGTCTGCCGTCTCCTTCAGCGACGGAAGCATTTCCTGATACTCGCTCTTTCCTGTCAGTTCCGAATAAATCCGGTCAGATACAATCACCTGCACACCATTTGTAAATCCCTGATTCCCGATTCCCGCGAATCCATCCGTTCCGTCAAATGCAGCCATGACCGGAAGCTCCCTTCCCTTTATGGAAACTGTATCGCCTGCGGCAAACTCTGAATGTTCCAGCTCCTCCCCCTCATAAACTACCGGGAACGGATTCTTTATCACACATCCCTCTCCTGCCATCAGACGCTGAAACTCTTCTTCTGAAAGCTTCCCTTCCGTATAAGAGTCCATATATATTTCATTGAACCCTACAACCTGCAAGGTCTCCCCCGGCTTCAATTCAAATCCCGGAGACATCCCGGCAACCAGTTCTTCCGTATCATAAAGCGAAAACTGGATTGCCGCAACAGATTCAACAGCATCATTTTGAGATAACTCATCTAAATCTTTTTCTGTAAAACCAGCCGTCTCATTGATAATCGAATAATCTCCCAGACGCATTTCCTCCATGAGGCTGGCAGCATTTAAAAGCGAAGTAAAGCTCTGCAGGGCAATAAACACCGAAATACTCATCACAAGAGACAGGATTGTAATGGCCGTCCGTCCGGGGCTCCGCCTCAGATTCAGCCGGGCATAATAAGCTGCAAAATTCTTAATCCTTTTTGTTCTGCGGTTTCTGCGCCGGATCTTCGTATTCCCGCCTGACATGGCTACCGTCGGCGCCACCTTCCCCGCATACCGGACCGCCGGTACTGCCGCGGCAAATGCAAAGAACAAGGTGAGAAATGCACTGGCGGCAAGAAACAGCGGCTTTCCTGCGCTGTTTTCCCGAATCAGCTCCTTTAATCCCGCAGTATCATTTACCATAAAGATCTCCGGAGACACAAAGCTCGTTGCCATCGAAAAGATACTTTCTGCTGAAAAATATCCTGCCAGCATCCCAACCGGGATTCCGGCTGCACACAAAAGTAATATCTGCAGGAAAACAATCACCCAGAGCTGATCTTTTCCTCCTCCGATGGCGCGCAGCACGCCGTATTCTTTCATGCGCTTTGACACGGAAATTTTCAGCACATTGTAAATCACAAGCCCTGATGCCAGAAGCACAAGGCCGCCTACCATGATACCCGCAATCTTAAGGAAGGAAACGTCCATTCCATCCTCCCCGCCTCCTTCCGGATTCTCATAGGGGATGCCCACTGCCGAAAGATAGACGATATTATAGGTCACATCCAGTTCAGGGATCTGCAGTTTCTCTGCCACATCCTCCACCGTACTCTGCATAGTCTTCTTATCCGCGGTACAGAAATCCGCCACATAATATATCTGCTCTGACGGGAACAGCCGGGAAGCCGTCCCCTCCCCCACAATACCGGGAAGCATGCCATAAGTATAGGCTACATAGTTGCTCTTCGTGATTCCTGTCAGGGTAAATTCCTCCGTATAATCCACTGCAGGCAGAATCCCATGTCGCCACGATTTAGAAGCCGTCAGGGAAATCCGATCTCCGGCTTTTCCCTGAAAGCCAAGAAACCTTAACACATCCTCTGACAGTGCAATCTCCATTGGACGTTCCGGAAGCCGTCCTTCCAG
Source organism: Faecalicatena sp. (assembly GCA_009774255.1). Taxonomy (GTDB): domain Bacteria; phylum Bacillota; class Clostridia; order Lachnospirales; family Lachnospiraceae; genus Schaedlerella. The sequence goes on along the minus strand of VSNK01000185.1, from coordinate 7,862 downwards.
AAGTTCTGTAAAAGCCGGATACATCTCATAACTATGATCCAGATATTCTACAAGGCTAAGCTTTAGCTGGCTGTTCAGCTGGATTGTCCCAAGGTCAATGGCCGCTCCGACATAGGAAAAACGGGAATCGGATTTCACTTCTGAAAGCTGCTCTTCTGAAAGCTGCACGAAAGAGCCGTACTTTTTCCCTGCAAGGGCGGCTGCCTGCTGCTCCTTCATCGCATTCAGAATCCCAAGCGACTGCCCGATTACGGTTGTTATGACCGTAGAGAGGACCACCGCAATCAGTATTAATATGGAAGTAACCTTCTGTGCACATAGTTCCCTCCATGCCAAAGTTCTGTAGGACTTCATACTTCCACCCCGCTTCCTGTCTCTGAAAGGATTCCATCCACGATTACAAACTGCCTGTCAGCCATCTTCGCGATCCGGCTGTCATGGGTAATGACCACCAGCGTTTTGTCCAGCTCCCTTCTGATATTGCAAAGAAGCTCCATGACCTCGCCGCCGCTTTTGCTGTCAAGATTTCCCGTCGGCTCGTCCGCAAAAATAATGTCCGGTTGTGCCGCTAAGGCACGGGCAATGGCCACACGCTGCTGCTGCCCGCCGGAAAGCTCATGGGGAAGATGATTCAGCCGCTTTTGGATTCCCAGAAGTTCTGTTAGCTTCTTAAGGTAAGCTTCATCCGGCTGCTTTTTATCCAGCAGAAGCGGCATGATGATATTTTCCCTGGCCGTCAGAACCGGAAGGAGGTTAAACTGCTGGAAGATAAATCCGATACGCCTGCGCCGGAAAGCAGAAAGCTCCTTATCATGGAAACTGTAAATATCCCTGCCGCCATAGGAAAGCAGCCCTGATGTGGGACGGTCCAGACCGGACAGCAGGTGAAGCAGCGTACTCTTCCCGCTGCCCGAAGGGCCGATAATAGAAAGGAAATCCCCCTGCCCGATTTTAAGGTCTGCCTTGTCGAGCGCCACTACGCGGCTCTCCCCGCTGCCATAGATTTTCGATAGTTCTCTTGCCTCAATAATCATAAAAACACTCTCCTTATATATTTTGTAAAACAGCTGAATGTCCGTAATGGAATGTAAACCATTGGATATCCATATAAGAAGAGTGTAACTCATAAATCTCAAGAAACGTTCAAGATTATAAAATTGTCAAATAATTCTAAACGAAGCGGCTGCCGATGCTCCCCCGCCTGCAGGATTTTCTAATTTAAGCATCCCTCCATGTTTCAGGCAAAGGACATGGGTGCTATATAATCCCATTCCAAAATGTTCCGCGTCCTCGTTCATTTTTCCGAAAGGTTTCGGACCCTCCCGAAGCATTTTCAGAGGGAATCCGGGGCCGTCATCCATGACCGTCAAAACGACTCTGCCATCCTTCTCCCTTAGCAGTACAGACAGCTTTTTCACAGCAAACCGCGCCCCATTACTGATCAGATTCTCGGCAGCATTCAGGAAGATCCCGTAATCCAGCCGGGTACTACCTCTGGGCTCCACTATAACCGTAGATTCTAATGCCGGGGCAAGAAACTTTACCGTATCCGCCAGTTCTGTCCCAAGCATGGAATAGGTACATTCTACGACCCGGACCGGAAGCTGTTCCATTCTCTGGATACTGCTCATTGCCTCAACATAATTCTCGATACGCAGCGTATAACTCGCAAGCCTGTCAAAGGTTCTCTGGTCGCCTTTCCCCTGCTGTATCAGCTTAACCGTTCCTTTTAAAACAGCAACCGGATTACGCAGGTCGTGGGAAAATGCGGCATTCAGCCTCTTTCTGTCTTCCGCCTGCTCCCACAATTCCTGGTTCGCCTGAAGGAGTTCTGCCCGCATAATCTCAAATCCTCTGCAGATCTGCCCCAGTTCATCCTCTGAAATGTCCGGAATGGAAAAATCCAGATCCCGGTTCAGGATACGCTCCGTCCCCATCTTCAGAACCGAAATCGGCGTTTTCAGCTTGATACGGTAAAACAGAAGCCCTGCAGCCCCGATTCCGCCGGCAGGCAGCAAGATACATGCAAAAAGCTGAAAGCCGTCTATCATACGCAAGATTCTCTGCTGCTCCTTTGTCGGCTGCTGAAGCAGTACATTCGTTCCATCCGCCCTGAATTCAATTCCCCCGGACGGGTAATTGTCCCGGACTTTCTCACAGCACACGAAAAGCAGTAAAAGGAGACACAGCGAAATAACGACACAGAGGGAAGACAGCACAAAAAACGCTCTCTTTAAACCCATTTTTTTCAGGCGTTCCATTTATATCCGCACCCCCAGACTGTCTCAATATAGCTGTGAAGCGTATGCTCGGCCAGTTTTGCCCTGAGCTTACGGATATGCTCCATCACAGTGCCGCTGTTTCCTTCCCCGTCAATCCCCCAGATCATGTCATAGATCCGCTCCCGGTCAAATACCTGTCCCATATTCTTAGAGAGCAGTTCCAGGATGTCAAACTCTCTTTTCGTCAGCAAAACCGGATTTCCGTTTACCGACACACTTCGGGTCCCATAATCAACCGCCAGTTCGCCGAAAAAACGAACTGCCCTGCCGGCTGCCCGGTTATCCAGCGTGCGCTGCTCCCTGCGCAAATGTGCCGCCACCCGCGCGCCAAGCTCATCCAGTTCAAAGGGCTTTACAATATAGTCATCCGCCCCTGCCTGAAAGCCGGTAATCTTATCCGGAGATTCCACCCTTGCAGTCAGAAACAGAATGGGGCAGGTGACAAATCCGCGGATTTTCCGGCAGACCTCCAGGCCGTCCATCTTTGGCATATTGATATCAAGAAGAATCAAATCCGGCTCCACAGACAGCTTTTTTATCGCTTCCCCACCGCTGTCAGCCGTATACACTTCATACTCCGGCTCAAAATACTCTCTTATCATATCGGTGATTCCCGGTTCATCGTCCACAATCAGTATCCTATATCGCATCTGATTTCCTCCAAATGTTTGATAGATCTCTATTTTAGCACGAAAATATCAAGAAACTTTCAGAGAGTAGGAAAATTTATATAAAATGCCGAGCCGGCCCCTAATCCGCTGTCAGCTGCAATACTGCCCCCATGCGCTTCAATAATAGATTTTGCAAGAGGCAGGCCAAGACCAATTCCCTGTGTATCCTTGGAATACCGACTTCTGTAAAACCTCTTAAAAATATAATACAGATCCTCCGGATGGATTCCAGTCCCATTATCCTTTATGACAATCTGCAGTGAAGACGCTGACATCTTCCACTCAATCCGGACAAAACTTCCCTTTTCCATATGATCCAAAGCATTTTTTACAATATTTATCACTGCCTCCATCAGCCAGTTACGGTCACAGACAAAATCTATAGACTCATCTCCTGAAAGGATAATCTCTTTTTCTTCCTGTCCGGCACGAAAACGGAAACTCTTTTTGATACGTTCCATCATCTCAGATATATTTTCCGTTTTCCTCTCCATTACAATTGTACCCGCATCAAATTTTGAAATCTTTAACAGATTCTGTACCAGTATTTCAATCCTTTCCAGTTCCTGCTCGGAAAGGTCGGCAAACTCTTTAATCGTAGGCAGATTTTCCGCCTCTCCCTGCAAAATCCCGTTATAAATATTTAAGGCTGCCAGGGGAGTCTTTAACTGATGGGAAATATCCGATATCGTATTTCTCAGGAACTCCTTCTCTTTCCCTTCCTTCTCAATATGTGCGTTCAGGATAGAAACCAAAGAATTCACTTCATGAAACAGCCTGTATAGTTCCCCCTCATCATAACATTCGATACGTGCGTCTTTGCTGCCGGAAATATATTCCCTGATCTGCCACACTGCCTTCTCCATAATCTCATTCTGTTCTTTAAAATATCCATAACATGCTAATATAATCAGGAATCCCATGACGAAAGCGCCAATTCCAATGTAGCGAGCTGCCAGTGTGGTGCCAATTTGCATGAAAACAATAAAAAACACTGAAAATCCTATTATATATAGAAGAATTTTACAGAACAATGCTTTAATATTTTGATTTGCCAGTATCTTCATAATGCACCTCTACAAGATGTTTCCTTTACATCTTCCTGGATTCCATTTATAGCCCATACGGCGGACGGTTACAATTCTTTCCGGCTTTCCGGGATCATCCTCTATCTTTATACGGAGTCTCCGTATATAGGACGTAAGCGTATTATTGTCGATATAGTTTTCATCACAATCCCACAGCCTGTTTAAAATCTGCTCCGGTGAAAGAACAACGCCGGGATTCTCCATAAACAGGCACAGCAGTTTATATTCGCTTGCCGTAAGGTCAAGCTGCTCGTCTCTTTTATAAACTTCTCCTTTTATGCGCTCCACCTTGATATCATTGGAGCTAAGCTCCGATTTCTCCTGAGCAAAGTTGCCGCTTCTGCGGAGCAGGGCGTTCACCCTTGACAGGAACACAGCCAGCTTAAATGGTTTTGTGATATAATCATCCCCGCCGATATCAAGCCCCATGACAATATCCGTCTCATCATCCGCAGCAGTTAAAAACATAATCGGAACCCTGGAAGTCAGACGCATCTTTTTGCACAAATCAAAACCGGAACCGTCAGGGAGGGAGACATCCAGAATAACCAGGTCGTATTTTCCATCAGCCCAGAGCGTATCAGCTTCCAGGCTTGTGCGGGCAACATCTATCCCATATCCTTCCTTTTTGACTGCAAAAGAAAGTCCGCTAATTAAGCTCAAATCGTCTTCCACCAGTAAAATCTGTTTCATTATATTATTTTCCTCTGGATTTTCTCTTATAATTCTATATGTATCGCTACATACCCGTTCATTTACTGTACCATCTATATACCTCCTTTACAATAAACCACCCGTCTTTTGCAAAATGAAAGGCCATTTTTGCATATTGTCCAATGAACTCCACAAATTTCACGAAATAAATTACTTTGCACAGCCTCTTTATATTGTGGTATACTTTATTGTACAGTTTTTATGAGAGAATCATACACTTTTATTGTATCGCCGTTAAAAATAAATACATATTACGCTGCTAACGAATGAGTAATTATAAGACATGCACAGGGAGGAATTTATATCTTGAAAAGCCATAGTTTTACATCACTCCCCTTACCTGATCCCAAAATAATTGCTGAACGAAATGATATTACTTTAAAGCAATTATTTAAAGGAAAAATACGCGGACAATTTTTAATAAGCATAAAGAATCGGGTCATGGTAGAATTAGGAATAGAAAATCTCATGAAATATTATGATTTTCACTGGTCAGAAGATAAATTAGTTACTGGCGCAGGGGAAGCCAGCGAATATGATATTTGCTGGATGATTACTGGAATACACAAAGCACACTCTATTTTTCTCCCGGACGCCGCAATACGAAAAAACGAAAAAAATGAAGCTTATAGACAACGGATGATTTCTGAAACAATTGAAAAAATCAAACTCCGTCCATATGGCAGTATATATTTTAGAAAGAAACAGTTACTTCAAGGGGAGAACTTTCTATACTATCCATTGCCGTATGGCCTTTTCACGACGCTTGTTAAAATGAGTGAGTTATTGAGTGCCAATAATAAGATGCATTACATACAGTTTTATTACAGTATATTACATAATGGATTTTCGGCTCTATCGCTCATGGAAGACAATCTGCTTGGCGGCGCATATCCATTATGCCGGGGAGCAATCGAAATATACCTTAAACTTCTGATATCAAATTCGCAAAGTGAACTATATAAATGGCATGAAAAATTCACAACATTTGAGATTAAACAATCCTGTTGTACTCAGATATATCCTGAAGAATTTGATATATTATTTGAGAATCGCATCTGTAAAAATGCAAAAAATAAGGTTGATTATCTTCATTTTGGCTGGGTAGATTTTATAAACGGATATCATGACGTGGTAAAAAAGTTTCCGTACTCTGTTTATGGCATTATCACATATCTCAAGAATAAGAAGATATGCAAGATTTCAGAATTGGAGGAACTCGAGCATTTTTATAAATCATGTCATATATACACTCATGGCAATACACAGATAGTAAAATATCCCATACTGCACTATTTTGAAATTTCTATTATGCTTTACTATATTATCCGCAATACATTTCTTCTGCTATGTAAAGAAAATGAGACAAAAATTGCTATTAATGAACTTGATATTATTGCCTTGATAGACAGAGACTTTGAAATATTGTACAAACAATACAGCAAACGCTCTACTAAAAACTTTGAAAATTATTATAATCGCTAATTTAATCTGTTACAGCATACCTCGCAAAAATCTCAAGAACTAAACTCAAGATTACCTTACAGGGAACCGAAGGGAATATAGAATTTCCCTTCGGTCTCCCTTGCTATAACGTTGTCTATTTCCCATACATTTTTAGTTCTTCGAACCTGTAACGATTATGCATTTATATCCTCCAACACCCCATCATCAAATATCGGTATAGCATCATAACGTCCCAATAAATATTCTTTGTCTATTTTCTTATCGTAACGTTCTTTGTAGCGATTTAACGAATATAAATTTGAGCTATGATCCCTTTTTCTTTTTACAAACCAAATTTCGTCCTGTCTGACCAAATCCAAATCCAATAAGTTAATATCATGTGTTGTTGCAATTATCTGGCTCGTATCATCTTCTGTCAATTGATAAAACAGCTCAAGAAATTTCCGGGTAAGATTCGTATGAAGGCTTCTGTCAATTTCATCAATAAAAATAACCCTATTTCCATTGTGCTCATAAAATAAGGGGATAAGGTCAAATAACCTTTGTGTTCCGTCAGATTCATCTAAATATTCAAAAAGCTCCTGCATGTTACCATGATTTTGCATCATTTTTGTCGTAATAATATTCCCTTCGTCATCTTTACGCAAAGAATATACCTGACTATTTACCTTGAACATTACAGGATCATCCCCTATATCATTCGAAATTCTGGCTTTTAATTTTTCAGCGTCTTCCTTCGGGATACCTTCAAAAATTTTATCAAACTCCATTTGTCCTAGCTTTGATTCCACAGATTCAATACCAGTATCAAAATATTTTAGGAGTTTTGAAAAAACATTTCTGAGCTGCTCATCTTCAACCATCTGGTTTAAACCACTATATTGACTGGTCGGAAATATGATAATCATGCTTTGAAACCAAATAAAAACATCTAGAATTTCAGAAAAGACTCCTTGCCTGCCGTTGCTTCTTTCAGCTATATCACTTAAAATGGTTTTTTTCTTCATAGACTCAGATATATTTTCACCAAAATCGCCCAAATAAATTTCCCATCTCATTTTTTCTTCAGCATCTTTAATTTTAATTTCACTTTCAGTAAGATTTATGCCATTATCGTCAATATTCCTATTAAAAATATAAGTCTCTGTGCCACTTTTCTCTATACGAATCAACCATTCTGAAAGAATTTCTTTTTCTGCATAGGATATCGCAATCCCATAAGAATATTCCTTCCCCGTATGTGTGATCAGCCTGTACTCAAAAACTCCTGGTGTCTTATAACACCCACCGGATATTCTAAAATATTTTTTGTTTAAATCAACCTCTCCCAAGCCGTCTAATATAATATCTCTTGAAAAATCAATCGCTTTCACTAAATTACTCTTTCCACTTGCGTTAGCGCCATAGATAAGTCCTGTTTTTAATATTTTCTTTCCATTGCCATTTAAAATGTGTTCCTTATGCCTTGCCACCTTAGATGCTGCCATTGACATTGTTTGCGCGGTTTTGAATGACAAATAATTACTGACTGAAAAGCCTATAAGCATCTCTTTCTGCTCTCTTTCTGCTATTTTATATTTATATTAATATACTATCCATTATATTGTGAATAACTCTCTTGTGCCAATAGATTTATATGC
>VSNK01000184.1 GCA_009774255.1 Faecalicatena sp. | reverse complement strand
ACGGTAAAGCGGTAAATTGTTCTATTTTGTCAAATAATAAAATTATTTATGAAAGAAAAAAAAAGGAATGTGTGGGATTCCGTAGTAGTCGGTTTCTGCCGGGATTTCTTGGTGGCTTCGGATTGATACGCCCGCTTCTTTGCCAGTTCTGCCGCCGCTGCCGGGTCGGTTTCGGCTTGCTGTACCAGCTTTTCCATTGCGGTTTTCTTCCGGCTCTTGTGGGATTCCAGACGTTCCGATTCCTCCGGTGTTAGGGCTTCCCCCTCTTTCTGGGCGGCGGCAAGCGCTTTGAGCGTCCTTGCCTTTGGCTGTCCGGCTTTCGCCTTGTGGTATACATCCTGATACCTGACCTCTTTTAATTTTTCGTAGTAGAATTTTTCATGTGCATCGCTGATAAAAATAATCGCTTTCTCTGCTCCTAACACTGTACTACCCATGTTCATTTCCTCCATCTCTTATTTTGTTTTTGACCATAACAAAAGGACACTTCCCTAAAATTTTCTTTTAGAAAAATGTCCTTATCGTACAAAATATTAACTTGAACTGACACGAGTTTAATTTAAAATCATTTATTTTAACCCGTTAAGAGAGTTTATTTTGTCGTACTCTTGTCGTACCATACTGTCTTTAAGTCCGCAAACCCTTGATTTTACTGGTCTTTTCCGCCAAGCGTTTTCATTGTAGGGAACGCAAGTACATCCCTGATCGCTGCGGAATCTGTCAATAGCATACACATCCTGTCAATCCCAAACCCGATTCCGCCGGTAGGCGGCATCCCAATTTCCAATGCGTTCATGAAATCTTCATCCGTAGAGTTTGCTTCTTCGTCCCCCTGTGCAAGAAGCTCTTCCTGCGCACGGAAGCGTTCTCTCTGGTCGATCGGATCATTCAGCTCGGAGTACGCATTTGCCATCTCCCAGCCATTCATAAAAAATTCAAAGCGCTCCACATAATCCGGGTTGTCCGGCTTTTTCTTCGTCAGAGGCGAAATCTCGATCGGATGATCCATGACGAAGGTCGGCTGAATGAGATGCTCTTCTGCGTATTCTTCGAAGAAGAGGCTCAAGATATCGCCCTTTTTATGCCTGCTCTCATATTCCACATGATGCTCATCTGCCAGCGCTTTTGCTTCCTCATCGGTCTTCACATTTGTAAAGTCCACACCAGCATATCTCTTCACGGCGTCAACCATAGTAATGCGCTCAAAAGGCTTTTCCAGATCCATCTCCACGCCGTTGTATGAGATCTTCATGGTCCCCAGTACTTCCTGCGCCACATAGCGGTACAGGTTCTCTGTCAGATCCATCATGCCATGATAGTCGGTGTATGCCTGATACAGCTCCATCAGAGTAAACTCCGGATTGTGTCTGGTATCCAGTCCTTCGTTGCGGAATACGCGCCCGATCTCGTAGACTCTCTCCATTCCGCCGACAATCAGACGCTTCAGATACAGCTCCAGGGAGATGCGCAGCTTCAGGTCTTCATCCAGCGCATTGAAATGTGTCAGAAACGGACGGGCTGCCGCGCCGCCAGCATTCTGCACAAGCATCGGAGTCTCCACTTCCATGAAGCCCTGTCCGTCCAGGTACTTACGGATGGTGCTGATAATCTTGGAACGCTTGATAAATGTCTCCTTTACTTCCGGATTCATGATCAGGTCCACATATCTCTGGCGGTAACGCAGATCCGTGTTCGTCAGACCATGGAACTTCTCCGGAAGAATCTGAAGACTTTTCGCAAGCAGCGTAACATTGGACGCATGAATCGAAATCTCTCCGGTCTTTGTAGTAAAGACCTCACCTTCGATCCCGACAAGGTCGCCCACGTCAAACTTCTTGAAATCCTTGTAAACTTCCTCGCCTACGCTGTCTCTTGCCACATAGGACTGGATATTGCCCTGGAGATCCTGTACATTGCAAAAAGAAGCCTTTCCCATGACCCGTTTTGACATCATACGGCCCGCAATAGACACCTGTGTGCCCTCCAGTTCTTGATAATTATCTTTGATCTCCTGGCTATGGTGTGTTTGATCATAGCTGGTAATGACAAAGGGATCCCTTCCGTTTTCCTGCAAATCTGCTAACTTTTCACGGCGAACCTTTCTTAACTGATTCAAATCCGGCTCCTGCGCCTGCTTCTGCTGGTCAGACATTTGTTTTCTCCTTTCTTGTACTGGCAGATATACACAATCTACATCGACCGGTTGATATCCAATACCTTATACTGGTTGACACCGGCCTGTGTCTCTACATCCACTACGTCACCGACTTTTTTACCGATCAGGGCCTGTCCCACCGGCGACTCATTGGAAATCTTTCCTTCCAGGCTGTTCGCTTCTGTGGAACCTACAATCTTAAATTCCATCTCCTCCTCAAAGGTAATGTCATATACTTTGATCGTACAGCCTACGTTGATCTTATCGAAGTCTACCTCATCTTCCACGACAACCTCCGCATTCTTTAAAATGCCTTCCAGTTCTTCAATTCTGGCTTCGATGTCGCGCTGCTCGTCCTTTGCCGCATCATACTCCGCATTCTCAGACAAGTCACCCTGCTCTCTGGCCTCCTTGATCTTCGCGGCAACTTCCTTTCTCTTTACCACTTTCAGATTTTCCAATTCATCCTCCAGTGCTTTCAATCCTGCATAAGTAAGTAATCTTTTCTTTGAATCCGCCATAGTTACTTTTGCTTCCTTTCTTTCCTTCTATCTGATATGATTTTCATTTTCTCTACTGATACTTATATTTCGCAATTCAAATATTATAACCAAAACCTACAATACTGTCAAGATTTTTTCCAGTTCTTCATAGCTCTCGGCCCTGTTGATCTGCTCCCTCAGTCTGGCCGCTCCGCGCAGTCCTTTTGTGTACCATGCCACATGCTTGCGCATCTCACGGATTCCCAGATAGCCGCCCTTATATTGAATCTGCAGCCGGGCGTGACGCAGCATGGTACCGCGGATCTCATCTATGTCCGGACGAGGGAGCGATTGTCCTGTTTTCTCATATGCCAGCAGTTCCGAAAAAATCCACGGATTTCCCTGCGCTCCGCGGGCCACCATCACACCGTCACATCCTGTCTGCTTCTTAAGCGCGGCTGCCCTCTCACCGGAATTCACATCCCCGTTTCCGATAACCGGAATCCGGACCGCTTCCTTCACCTGGCGGATAATATCCCAGTCCGCCTTTCCGGAATAGTACTGCTCCCGTGTCCTCCCATGAACAGCAATCGCGGCTGCCCCGGCTTCTTCGGCAATTCTGGCTATTTCCACCGCGTTCACATGCTCCTCATCAAAACCTTTGCGAATCTTTACGGTAACCGGCTTGCGGATAGCCCGGACAACCGCATTTACCAGTTCATAGACCAGCTTCGGCTCCTTCATCAGCGCAGAGCCTTCCCCGTTTCGCACCACCTTCGGAACCGGACAGCCCATATTAATATCCAGAATCGAAAACGGACGTTCTTCAATACGTTTCGCCATCTCACTGACGATCCTGGGATCCGAACCAAACAACTGCAGAGATACTGGTATTTCTTCCGGGTGAATCTGCAGCAGGCTCTCCGTATTTTTATTATGATATAAAATCGCTTTGGCGCTGACCATTTCCATGCACAGCAGTCCGGCTCCCTGCTCTTTGCACAACAAACGGAATGGCAGGTCCGTCACACCTGCCATGGGGCCTAAAATATAGCTGTTGTCAAGAAGTATATTTCCTATTTTAAGCTGTTTTATCATAAATGCACGTCTCCGGTCATTTTCTGTTCGTATCTGCTCAGTACCCTCGCAGATACGACCGCAATCCCATGAAAATTGAATTTGTCAATGGGGATTGCTCCTGCAGTCTGTACGTTTTCATACGGATAGCGCAGTAAATACGCTATCCTGTGCTGAGTGTCTTACTTCTGTTCTTATAATAGATCAGACGCAGACCGTTCAGCGTCAGATCCGGGTCATATGCGTCAATACTGTCTGTCTCTGCCGCGATAATTTTACCCAGACCTCCTGTGGCCACAACCTTGGCTTCCGTATAACCGGATGCCTCCCTGATCTTGCGGATAATATATTCGGTCTGGCCGATCGCGCCATACACCAGTCCTGCCTGCATACTGCTGACCGTCTCTTTTGCCAGTATAGAATCCGGCTTGCGGATCTCTATGGCCGGAAGCATCGCAGCTTCGCCCCAGAGAGAACGGCCTGCCGTCTCGATTCCGGGCGCGGTGACCCCTGCTTCAAAAGTACCGTTCGGCCCGATCAGGTCATAGGTGGTTGCCGTCCCGAAATCTACCACAATCACCGGGCCGCCATATAATTCGTATCCTGCCACTGCATCCACGATCCGGTCAGCGCCGATCTGCTTCGGATTCTCCGTCACAATACGGATACCTGTCTTAATGCCCACGGATACGATCAGCGGGCGTACATCCAGATATTTGATGATTCCGCTTGTCAGAGAATGCATGATATCCGGGACCACCGAAGCGATGATCACCGCATCAATATCCTTCGGGCAGATATCTCTGTATTCCAGAATCCCGCAGATCGTAAACCCATATTCATCAGAAGTCCGCGGGCGCTTTGTTGTCATACGGAACGTCCCAAGCAGTTCCTCTTCATCAAACACGCCCATTGTTACATTTGTATTTCCCACATCAATCGTCAATAGCATCCCATTTCTCTCCCGATTTTATAATGAACGCCAGATACATCTTCCGCTCAGCATGATATACTTCCGGCAGCACTGCCTTTTACTCCGGCTCAATATCCTCTCCAAGATAAAATACGCGGAAAAACATCTCCAATGCTTCAAACAATTCCCGCCTGTTCTGCTGCATTTCCTTGATTTTCAGCACACTGCCGATCTCGTCAAAAAGAAAATCATTCTCTTCGTGATCCACCTTTAATTCCAGATTCCCATTTCCGTCAAAAATGACCATAAGGATTCCACCCACATCTTCCGTGTACATCACACACATAATCTGCAGTTCCTGACGGATGCTTTCCGGCAAGGCTTCAAATTCCGGATTCAGATAAAACTTCCGTTCATAAGAACTGGCCGCGCACAATACGATTTCTTCATCCATAATACTCCAAAACGCGCCGAAAACCGCGCATCCTGCCCTCCTTCTTCAGGAAATCAGACATACCCATACAACCCTCTGACCGAGACTTCCCCGGCATAGACGGCTTCCTCGCTTCCATCCTGTTTTCTCACCAGCAGTTCTCCGTTGTCATTGATTCCCAGCGCCACTGCCTCATAAGGCTCCCTGCTGCCAAGAATCCTTACTTCTTTTCCGCAGTTCACCAGCAGGCGATTATAGTCTTCCCTGATTACGGACAGATCCTCCGTCCTCAGATACATTTCATAGTTTTTCTCAAAATGCTTCATGATCTCCACAATCAGTGTGCTGCGCTTTATAATCTGCCCTGTCTCAATCCGGAGAGAAGTCGCTGTTTTCGCAATTTCCTCCGAAAAAGAAGCCATATTTACATTGACTCCCACGCCGATCACCACATGGTTGATATAGTCGATTTCCGTGCTCATTTCGGTCAGGATTCCTACCAGCTTCTTTCCGTTCAGAACAATATCGTTGGGCCACTTGATCCGCACTTTTGCACCGGTCTCCGCACGCAGAGCTTCCGCCGTACTGTAGGCCATCACCAGCGTCAGCATAGGAGCCCTGGCCGGAAGAAATCCGGGTCTTAGCAGAATAGACATATAAATACTACTACCCGGCGGAGACTCCCATCCTCTGCCGCGCCTGCCGCGTCCTTTACTCTGCTGCCCGGCCACCACAAGTGTGCCATGAGGAGCGCCCTTTTCTCCAAGCTCTTTCGCCCGGATATTTGTCGAGTCCGTATCCGAATAGTAATAAATCTCCTGTCCTGCCCACTGTGTCTTCCCGGTGAGCAGGCTTTTCAGCTCCTCCTCGGACATCACGTCCGGAATATCCACAATGCGGTATCCCCTGTTCTTCACAGCCTCCACATGATATCCCTCTTCCTTCAGCTGATTGATGACCTTCCACACGGCCGTCCTTGATACGCCGAATTCCTCGCACAGCCTCTGTCCTGACACATAGCCGTCATTTTCGCGGAGAAGCTTTAAAATCTCTGCTTTCAAAAATCTTCACCTATTTTCCTAACCCGGATAAACCGGAACCAAAATTTTGCCATTTTGCGCAAGATTTCATTCTTAAGCGCCTAATCCGGACAATCCGGAACCAAAATTTTGCCAAAATGCGCAAGATTTCGTTGTTAAGCGCCTAATGTTGCCGCCATAACTGCCTTGATCGTATGCATCCGGTTCTCTGCTTCTTCAAAGACTTTGGACTGCTCTGACTCAAACACCTCATCCGTCACTTCCATCTCTTCGATTCCAAAGCGTTCTCCCATCTGCTTTCCAATGGTCGTCTTCAGATCATGGAAGGAGGGCAGACAGTGCAGAAAGATTGCATTTTCAGATGCATTTTCCATGACTTTTGCGGTCACCTTGTAGGGAGTCAGTTCTTTGATTCTCTTCTCCCATACGTCGTCCGGTTCTCCCATAGATACCCACACGTCCGTATAAATAACATCCGCATCCCTTGTCCCGCTCTCCACATCCTCTGTCAATGTGATCGTCGCGCCGGACTCGGTCGCATAGCCCTTGCAAAGCTCAACCAATTCTTCATTCGGAAAATATTCTTTGGTGGTGCAGGCCACAAAATGCATTCCCAGCTTGGAGCATGCGACCATCAGAGAATTGCCCATATTGTACCTGGCATCTCCCATATATACAAGCCGGATCCCTTCCAGCCTTCCGAACTGTTCACGAATCGTCAGCATATCCGCCAACATCTGAGTCGGATGAAATTCATTGGTAAGGCCGTTCCATACCGGAACGCCTGCGTATTCAGCCAGTTCCTCCACGATATCCTGTCCGAAACCTCGGTATTCGATTCCGTCATACATCCGCCCCAGGACTCTTGCCGTATCCTCAATGCTTTCCTTTTTTCCCATCTGAGAGCCTGTAGGCCCAAGATACGTAGCTCCCATCCCCAGGTCATATGCTGCCACCTCAAAAGCACAGCGAGTACGGGTGCTGTCCTTCTCAAAGATCAGCGCTACATTCTTTCCTCTATAATTGTCTACGGGAATTCCCTTTTTCTTTTTGTCCTTTAATTCTGCCGCCAGATCGAGCAGATATAAGATTTCCTCTTTTGTAAAATCCTTCAGTGTCAAAAAATTTCTTCCTTTTAAATTCATGTTTATTCCTCTTCTCCTAGTAATATCGAATGCACAGGGTATCAGGCAAAATTGCAGCCTATACGTTTCCGTGCGGACAGCACAGTAAATACGCTTTCCTGTACTGAGTAGCTGCCTGAGAACTACAATACCATATCATTCCCGCAAATTCAATACCAAGGAACTGTGAATGCATAACTTCCACATAACCGGTGTTACTATTCACGGCCTGACCGGCCGCTCATAGTAACGACATCTGCCATTTAAAATGTCTACGCTCCGCTTCGGTCCGCACTAAGCGAACGTCCACCGGACGTTCAGTGCCCTTCGGCGATGGGGCAGATGTCATTGCCCCATCACTTTTCTGGCGGCTAACCGTGCAGCAAGTGCACGGTTAGGCCGTGAACCATAACGTGGTCAAGCCGTGAACAGCAATCACAACCGTTCACTGGCCAGCCAGCGAATGGTTACACTTCCGCCTCTGTCGGCTCACTTCGAACATCAGCACCGAGGCGGCCACGGCAGCATTCAATGACTCCGTCTGTCCCTCCATGGGAATCCGAATCCATGTATCCGCACAGGCGGCAACCTCCGGGCGGAGTCCGCTGCCTTCGTTTCCTATAAGAAACGCGGTTCCCCGGCAGTAGTCTTCTTCATCATAATCCCGCTTTCCCTCCAAATGCGCCGCACAGACATGAATCTTCTGTTCTTTCAGCTTTTTCACAGTTTCCTCCAGATCATTCACATATACAAACGGCACCCGAAATATGGCTCCCATGGTAGAACGAATCGTTTTGGGATTATAAATATCCGCACATTCTCTGCTCAGAAAAATTCCGGTAACCCCTGCCGCCTCCGCTGTCCTGAAGATCGTTCCCAGATTTCCCGGATCCTGGATGGTATCCATGACAAGGAAATGTGCCGCCCGGCTTTTGTCCGCCGCATTTTTATTGCGGCATTTCTCCAAAAGCTCATTCTCCGTATAATCGCTCTGCCGCACGACTGCCAGAATTCCCTGGGGCGTCTTTGTATCGGAAATACAGGCAAATACTTCCGGAGAGACAAGCACTTTCTCTGACGCAAATATCGGTTCTGCCCGATGCTTTTTATAAAATTCATCCGTTACATATAGCTGCAACAGGCGGTTTTGCGGAACCTCCCGGAGCATGCGCAGACCTTCCACAAGAAAGGTCCCTGTCTTTGACCGCAGCCGGCTTTTTTTTCGCAGTTGTACGATCTCCTTCATCCTTGGATTCGATGTGCTGGTGATCATCACTTCTCTCCTCTCCCTGTCAGCCTCTGTCCCGCCGGCTCCATACCATACTGCCGGCATAAGGCCTCCATATAGAAACAGACATCCGTAACCCTCAGACCTTAAATCGATACCCGACTCCCCAGATCGTCTCAATATACTGCGGATGGGAGGTGTCATACTCTACCTTCTCCCGGATCTTTTTGATATGCACGGTTACCGTGGCGATGTCCCCAATGGATTCCATATCCCAGATTTCCCGGAACAGCTCTTCCTTGGTGTAGACATGATTCGGATGTCCTGCCAGAAACGTCAGCAGGTCAAATTCCTTGGTGGTAAAAGATCTTTCTTCGCCGTTAACCCACACACGCCTTGCCGTTGTATCAATCTTCAGCCCGCGGATCTCTATAATCTCATTTTCTTCTACATTGCTTCCGATCAGACGCTCATATCTCGCAAGATGCGCCTTGACACGCGCCACCAGCTCACTTGGGCTGAAAGGCTTGGTCATATAATCGTCGGCGCCCAGTCCCAGTCCTCTGATCTTATCTATATCGTCCTTTTTCGCGGAAACCATGATGATGGGAGTATTCTTGCTGTCACGGACCTTCCTGCAGATTTCAAATCCGTCCACGCCCGGCAGCATCAGATCCAGAATGATCAGGTCAAAATCTGCTTCCATCGCCTGTTTCAATCCGATCTCGCCGTCGTTGGCCACCTCCACTTCAAAATTGCTCAGTTCCAGATAGTCCCTTTCCAGATCCGCAATACTTTCTTCATCCTCAATAATCAAAATCCGTTTACTCATCCATTGGTACCTCCTGATATTTTCTGACTACAAAGCACATGACTGTGCCGCTGCCTTCCGCGCTGGTCGCCCATATTTTTCCTCCATGCTCCTCCACGA
Organism: Faecalicatena sp.; assembly: GCA_009774255.1. Classification (GTDB taxonomy): domain Bacteria; phylum Bacillota; class Clostridia; order Lachnospirales; family Lachnospiraceae; genus Schaedlerella. The sequence continues at coordinate 2,615 of VSNK01000184.1, read as the reverse complement.
TCTTGTGGGCGATGGAAAGGCCAATGCCGCTTCCTCCCTTGGACGAATTGCGGGAGGCATCCGTCCGGTAGAAACGGTCGAAGATGTAGGGCAGATCCTTCGGAGAAATTCCTTTTCCGTTATCTCCGAGCTCTACCTGGATAAAATCGCCCACATCCTTCAGATCCATGGTGATCCTGCCTTTCGGCTTGTCCATATATTTCAAAGAATTGGATATCACGTTGTTGATCACCCTTCGAAGCTGTTCCGGATCCACAATGACCTTGAAATCCTCCTCCAGATAGCAGTGGTATTCGAATTCAACATTCTTGGCCTCCAGCTCCAGATAAAGGTCCTCCGCACAGTCAAGAAAATAATTCTTTGCCGATATGGTCGTAAAATTATAGGGAATGCGGTTCGTATCGATCTTAGAATACAGGGTCAGTTCGTTGATCAGCAGATCCATCTCATTCGCCTTATTGTATATCGTTTTGATGTATTTGTCCATCTTTTCCGGCGTATCTGCCACACCGTCCATAATTCCTTCCACATATCCCTTGATGGCTGTGATCGGAGTCTTCAGATCATGGGAAATATTGCTGATCAGTTCCTTGTTCTCCCTGTCGTATTCCACCTTCTCCTCGGCATTCGCTTTCAGCCGCAGACGCATCTCTTCGAAATCCCGACAAAGCTCTCCGAATTCGTCGTCTGCCTCCGCATTGATCTCAAAATCTAGATTGCCTTCCTTGATATTCTGCGCCGCTGCCTGCAGTTTCGCCAGAGGTACGGAGACCGTACGGTAGATCCAGTAAACAAGAAGCGCCGCCGTAAAAAATACGATGACCAGAAACATCTGCTGTATTTCTCCGATCTCTTTTGGTTCAAACATATGTCTGGCCGCAATAAGAAAGACCGTCGGCAGGATCATCATCGCCATAAATGCAATTATCAGCTTTGTTTTCAGCTTCATCATTTTGCCGCTCCTCTCTGTGTGAAGGACATAAAACGCACGTTTTATGCCGTCCGCTTTTCCTCCCATTACAGTAACACAAAACGGGCCGTCCCCGCAAGGTCTCAGCCCGTTGTTTATTAAAACTTAATGTGTTGCGGTTACTATTCACGGCCTAGCCGGCCGCTCATAGTAACGACATCTGCCATTTAAAATCGCCTTCGGCGATGGGGCAGATGTCATCGCCCCATCATTTTTCTGGCGGCTAACCGTGCAGCGAGTGCACGGTTAGGCCGTGAACAGTAACGTGTTGCGGTTACGGCTCACTGCCAGTCAGCAAACTATAACTGTGTTCCGGTCAATCTAAATACGCTTTTAGTGCCTCTGCCTTATCCAGTCTTTCCCATGACAGATCCAGATCATTTCTTCCGAAGTGTCCGTAAGCAGCCGTCTGCTTGTAGATCGGACGGCGAAGATCCAGCATCTTGATAATTCCGGCCGGCCGCAAATCAAAGTTCTCTCGGATGATCTCTACCAACCGCTCGTTGGACACCTTGCCTGTTCCAAAGGTATCAACCATGATCGAAGTCGGCTGCGCAACGCCGATCGCATAGGACAATTGAATCTCACATTTCTTCGCCAGGCCGGCCGCGACGATGTTCTTTGCCGCATAGCGTGCCGCATAAGCTGCCGAACGATCCACCTTTGTGCAGTCCTTTCCTGAAAATGCGCCGCCGCCGTGACGTGCCATTCCACCGTAGGTATCTACAATGATCTTTCTTCCTGTCAGTCCGCTGTCTCCATGAGGCCCGCCGATTACAAATCGTCCTGTCGGATTTACAAAGAACTTTGTCCTCTCATCCACCATCTCTGCCGGAATGATTGCGTCAAATACATGCTTCTTAATATCCGCGAAAATCTGCTCCTGAGTCACCTCCGGATCATGCTGAGTAGACAGTACCACCGCATCCAGCCGCTGAGGAACTCCCGCATCGTCGTACTCCACGGTCACCTGGGTCTTGCCGTCCGGGCGAAGATAGGTGAGTGTTCCGTCTTTTCTGACTTTTGTAAGCTGCAATGCCAGCTTATGTGCCATTGCAATCGGATATGGCATATACTCTTCCGTCTCATCTGACGCATAGCCAAACATCATGCCCTGATCCCCGGCTCCGATCGCGTCGATATCTTCCTCCGCAGGAGCCGATACTTTTGCTTCCAATGCCTTATCTACACCAAGAGCAATATCTGCCGACTGCTCATCGATCGCAGTAATCACGCCGCAGGTCTCCGCATCAAACCCATATTGGGCATTGTCATAGCCGATTTCCCGCACCGTATTGCGCACGATCTTCTGAATGTCCACATATGCCTTTGTGGAAATCTCTCCCATGACCATGACGATACCGGTCGTCGTACATGTCTCACAAGCCACACGGCTCATGGGATCCTGCTCTATCAGCGCGTCCAGAATGGCGTCAGAGATCTGATCACACATCTTATCCGGATGTCCCTCGGTTACTGATTCTGATGTAAATAAGTGTCTTTCCATGTCAATCCTCTCCTTTTTCGGAACTTTCTCTTTTTTGTAGCCTATGATCGTCCTAAAAGAATATAAAAGAATAGAACAAAGAGTTTCGCTTGCGAAACTCGCGCCTGCGGCGGTCGCACCGCGACATCTACCTTGTAC
>VSNK01000183.1 GCA_009774255.1 Faecalicatena sp. | reverse complement strand
GAGACAAAGAGTCTCATGTTTCTGTTAGGCTACGCCGAAAATCCGGCAGATGAAAAATGGGAAGCACCGGACATTATCAACAAAGCCCCTGCTTTCGATACGATTTCCCGGCTCAATACCGATGAAAAAATTGCAGACGCGCTAAAAGCCTTATCTGACTACTGGAATTCGCTGTTATCCAGATTTACTCTGGAGTGTGCGGATGAAAAGCTGAACCGCATGGTAAACATCTGGAACCAGTACCAGTGCATGGTCACCTTCAATATGTCCCGCTCCGCTTCATATTTCGAGTCTGGAACCGGGAGAGGCATGGGATTCCGTGATTCCTGCCAGGATCTCTTAGGCTTCGTCCATCTGATCCCTGACCGGGCAAGACAGAGGATACTGGATATCGCCGCAACACAGTTTGAAGACGGAAGCGCTTACCACCAATATCAGCCGCTGACTAAAAAGGGCAATGCGGATATCGGCAGCGGCTTCAATGATGATCCATTGTGGCTGGTCGCGGGAACCGCCGCTTATATCAAGGAGACCGGGGATATGACCATCTTAGATGAACCGGTGGATTTTAACAATGATCCCACAAAAGCCAGGCCCCTTTTGGAGCATTTGAAACGCTCCTTTGACTATACGCTTACCCATCTTGGGCCGCATGGACTGCCGCTGATCGGACGTGCAGACTGGAATGACTGCCTGAACTTAAACTGCTTCTCCACGGAACCCGGTGAATCCTTCCAGACCTTCGGACCGTCAGAAGGCCCTGTGGCGGAATCTGTATTTATCGCAGGAATGTTTGTAAAGTACGGACGTGAGTATGCGTCCATCCAACATTTCCTTCACAACGAAGAAGAAGCCAAACGCGCCGAAGAGGCTGTCGCTGACATGTATGAGACGATTCTAAACTCCGGTTGGGACGGTGAATGGTTCCTGCGTGCCTATGATGCGAACGGGGACAAAGTCGGTTCCAATAAATGTAAAGAAGGAAAGATCTATATCGAACCACAGGGCTTCTGCGTCCTTGCAGATGTGGGTATCAAAGAGGGTTATGCAAAAAAAGCCCTGGATTCTGTAAAAGAACATCTGGATACGAAATACGGAATTGTCCTGCAGCAGCCTCCTTACAGCCATTACTATGTAAACCTAGGCGAGATTTCCTCCTACCCGCCCGGATATAAAGAAAATGCCGGAATCTTCTGCCATAATAACCCCTGGGTGTCTATCGCCGAGACACGGCTCGGACGCGGAAACAGGGCTTTTGAAATCTATCGAAAAACCTGCCCGGCGTATATTGAAGATATCAGCGAGATCCACCGCACAGAACCATATGTCTATTCCCAGATGGTAGCTGGCAAGGATGCGCCAAAGCATGGAGAAGCAAAGAACAGCTGGCTGACCGGAACCGCCGCATGGACGTTTGTGAACGTCTCGCAGTATATCCTTGGAATCCAGCCGGATTTTGACGGACTCCATATTGATCCATGCATTCCGACAGAATTGGAATCTTTGCGAATTACAAGGCATTATCGCGGGGCAGATATCCATATTGATATTCAAAATCCTGAGCATGTGGAAAAGGGAATACAATCTATGGAGATTGACGGAAAACCTGTTCCCGGTAATTGTATCCATCCGGATGGGAAGAAAAAAGAATATCACGTAACTGTTTTGATGGGTTAGCTAAATAACCTCCACTAATAGAGCAAGACATTCAAAAACTCTCGTGACAGTCATCAGGCGGGCATGCTTACATGCCCGCCTGATCTCCTACCCAGTACAACCTATATCATCTCTACCCCGATCACCACCGGAAATTCCCGGTAAAGTCTGCATTCTACATATAATCCATCTTCTTCCTGACGCCATCTTAATCCTTCTTTTTCCTCTCCAAGTATCCTCACATCTCGAATCAGGCCATGAAAATTCGTGGTTGTCTGTTCTCTCTGTTTCGCCATGGAACGAATGATGACAGTTCCTTCTTCCGGCCAGCGCATCACAATCGCATAGACCATCCGCCCCTTTGCCGTAAAACGGATATCTTCTCCAGTATAAGGAATCTCGTCTTTATCTGAGAAATGTCCTTCCGGCAGTTTTGCCACCCCTTCCGCAGATTTTCTCCATACATAGGTTCCATAGATTGCTTCCCCATTTTTCTCAAGCCATGCGCCTATCTCCTTTAAAATCCTTTTATCTTCTTCCGGAATAGAGCCTTCTCCCTTAGGCCCCACATTCAGGAGCATATTTCCATTCCGGCACACCGTCTCAACTAGACTACAGATAATCTGCCTGCCCGTCTTATAATCCAGCGTATCTGTGTAACACCATGAGTTCTTCGCTATCGCAGTATCTGTCTGCCATGGATACGGTGCTGCCTCACGGATACCTCCACGCTCCACCTGGACAATCCCGCTGCCAAACGCCATAGCATCATATTTATAACAGATTCCCACCTCTTTGCCCCATTCAAGTCCTCTGTTATAATAATATGCTGCCAATTTCCGTAGCACCCCGCGAAATGCTTCATGCTGCACCCACCAGTCAAAATACAGAAGCGATGGCTGATACCGATCAATGATCTCACAATTCCGAAGCAGCCAGTCATTCAAAAATTCTTCTGTGGGGTATGGCTTGCTTCTAAGTTCAACCGCATCCGGCTCCGGCATGGCCGGCCAGTAAAAATCCCCTCTTTTTAAAGGTTCTTTCACATCGCTTTCAAATTCTCTTCCATGCCCCATGAAGAACCAATGCTCCGCTCTGTGATTGGAGGTACAGAAATACAATCCCTGCCTTTCGGCTTCCTCTTTTAATTCACCTAAGATATCCCTGTGCGGCCCCATATCCCATGCATTATACTTCGACAGCTCGCTTCTGTACATCTGGAATCCGTCATGATGCTCCGATACTGGAAAAATATATTTAGCGCCCGCTTCTTTGAATAATTGTATCCATTCTTCCGGGCGGAAGTTCTTGGCCGTAAACATCGGAATAAAATCCTTGTATCCGAAATCCTTCTGCTCCCCATATGTCCTGCGATGCCATTCCCACTCTTCCCGGCCTTTGATGTACATATTCCGTGGATACCATTCATTCGAATGAGCCGGGATACTGTAAAGTCCCCAGTGAATAAATATTCCAAACTTTGCTTCGCGAAACCAAGTTGGAACCTGCCATTTACACAGAGAATCCCAATTCTCCTGAAATATCCTCTTCTCTGTCTCCATAATTGTATCCGGTCTCTCCTCATTTTTTTCCATCTTAACTTGCATTCTCTTTTATTCGATAATTATCCGCTACTTCATGCATATCATCAATAAATACCATTTTCTTATTTTAACAATCATTTTCTTTTATCCCTCCTAAAAATTTCGATTTCTCATTATATGCAACCTCAATGAGAATTATCTACTCAGCATATATTTCTAAAAATGATGTAATTTTCCCATGAGTATATTCGCCCTCAATCAGCCCAAACTCTGGGTCATAATATTTATTATCATACAGTAGCGTCCAATGTGTATATCCCGCATCTGTATGGACTGTCAGAATCGAATACTTGTAGGGAACAGGATTCTTCTTGGAAATCCGCTTGTTTCTTTCAGCGTGTCTGATGCCATAAAAATCAAGTATTTCTATCAGTTGACCGATACTCGTCGCTCCATTTGTTTTCATATCCTTTATTACTTCCTCAACATTTTTCCCTGCAATCATGGCAATACACGCCTGTCCACACGTTGAAAAAGTAGGCTGCATAATTAACTCCATCTATCATTCCTCCGTAATTTATAAAAAATTTGTAAAGCTGTTGGTCTTTGAAACACTGTCTACATGAATATACACATCCATACAGGTAACGCTTCCTTTTTCATAAACATACTCAAAACAGGATAAAACATCCTCCTTCGGTTCTTCACAAAATCCATTTGCGGCTAAAAAATCCATTATCTTTTTATAACCGCCACGGGTATTCTTGAATTTTTGCTTATGAATGTATCTTGTTCTTTATGCGCAGACATGCTTCTGTATGCATAATCCAATGTCTTGAAAACGGCATTTGAATTAGCCCGCGAATATCTTTACTACACCAATAATCAATCAGCCAAATTGCTTTTTCATCGCCGTTTACTACATTCAGCGATTCCAAATAACCTTTTCTTCCGTCTGGAATTTTTCTTTTCAATTCGTCGTAAGAAAACCGTCCAAGCATTTTCTCGGTGCTTTCCCGTACTTCAAAAATATATGAATATAGTTCTTCCAGATTAAGCTGCTTTGAAAAATCTGCAATCTGCTGTTTAACAAGTTCATTTCCAGTTGTGACGATGGGTCCTACCCCTCTTGACACAAAATGAATCGCTCCCCATGTCATAGCCAATATAATACCGCCAAAAGGAATTGGGCTTTCTTTTTTCAACAGAGTTTCAATTGCTTTTTGCCCGTATATTATGATTAGAATAACAAGCAGCACTTCAAATATATAGTATAAACGTGCAAAATTGGAATACAGTTTTACCCTATGCTTCTCCGACAATCTTTAATGTATGCTAATCAATGAAAGTCATAATTTTGCAGCCAATGAAACAAGCAAGCGTTACAATCCAACTTTTCGAGGAAATCTTATCCCTTTTACTTCCCCTTTCTGGAAAATGATAATGCTTCCTTGAAAAAAGCAGGAGAACACCAATGAAAAACGCCCACATAAAAACCATTATGATACAATGAATACTTCTTTGCTGCATTGTATAATTCTGTATGTCTCCCCACACGCTGTTAATGATAAAATCAGTATAAAAAAACACAAAATACACAAATGTTTTCTCATAATCTTACCTCTCTCAAATCCCGATTCAAGCTAATAATATCCCCCAAATATGCGGAATAATCCAATCCCTTTAATTTACAAATCTCCTGCGTATCTTCCTGAAACCATTTCATACAGCTTATCAAATTTTGTTCTACGCCGTCAAGATTTTCCGGACAGTAATATTTTTTCAAATGTGCCTGCTTTTCTATGGGGATAAAATGTAATTTATTCGCACTTCCTCCCCATGTGATTCTATCAAAACCGACAAGCAGCATGGACATATGTGTTTCATACATTGTATGCAGAACATGATTCAATTTGAAATAGTCTTTTCTTTTCAGATATTTGCCTGTCATATATGCATGATACCAGTATGTCTTTTCAAGATAGGATATATCATCACTCCAAATGCTTCCTGTCAAATGAAGTTCCATTAATTCGTTGACAATTCCCTTTTTATCAAAAATAATATCTGATTCTTTTAATCCTGTATAATGCATACGGCACATAGGCTCATCTAATCTTTCGATGTTTAACAAGAAAACATCGAATTGAAAAATATTGGAACTGCTTAACAACAAATAACCATTATTTATGATTGCTTCACTGTTAAATCTTTCCGGCCAGCACAAAATTATCTCATCACAGATACCTTCCAAACATTCTTCCAGCAAAAAAGTGATTTGGCCGAACTGCTCTTTGTCAATCAGCAATACAATATCTACATCCGAATAGTCATCAGATAGATTATGCGTTTCTGAACCAAAATTCCAGGCGCCTAAGACACTGTCCTTATATTTCATTTGGTTTATAAATTCATATTTTATTTTTTCAAGTTTCTTATTCATTGTCTTCACCCAAGCGTTTTCAGCACCGCAACTGTTGTATCTTCTCTCTTTCCCGTTTCAGGATTACATGGCGAATGGACATTATAAAGGTATCCTGTTTCTCCATAGCGGCCGTATTTTTCTGAGTTATAATGGGCTTCATCCATCCAGATATTTACAATCCTAACACATAGCGCCACATGGCTGCTTCCTTCATAAATTTCCTTTTCCCATTCCACTTCACATTCAAGATTCAGAAAACATTCATCGACAACAGGCGCTTTTACTTTACTGCCGTCACGATAATGTAAGTTTGATGTTGAAAGTTCATCCAAGTCATAACTATTGTTTGCTACTGTATTCATACATTTTTCAAGGCATGTCCTGTCCGGAAAATTAATCACCATCTGTTTTTTCTTTGAAGCGATTTCATACATATGCGTATATTTATTTACGCTCCCAAAAATGCAGTAGAAATCATTCTCATTAGAAAAACAAAACCACGACTGCATCGTTCCGTTTGCCAAGCCATTTTCTTTATAGCCTGTAACAAGCACAAGCGGCGCAGGGATTGCCGTCACATGCTCCAGCCAATGAAACCCCCACCACTCTTTTTCCTTCATCTCGTCAGGAATCACAAAAAATTGTTTCTTAACCATTTTTATTTCCTTTCCTACTTAACATCATTTCATTCAAAAAGACTTTCCCGCTAAAAAACAAGCCACAACTCCGGCAATACCGGAGTCGCGGCCATCTTCGTTATCTGTTATCTTCTCAGACAAAACATCCATTGCTTACTTTGATATTTCAATCTTATCCTTAATGATCCCCGTCAGCATATCCGCCGCTTCGTCCATTCCTGAATCTTCCAGTTCTTTGATCATCTTGTCATAGGTTTTGTCAAAGTCAGCTTCTTTCGCCGTTACGCATGCAACCAGCTGAGACTGTGAGATCTCATCCAGCTTATTCCCAATCTCGTCGAATTCCACCGGTTTGGACATCGCCCAGAGCGGCGGATAAGCCGGAGTCTCAAATTCATCCTGCTGCGGGAAGATGTCCAGCAGAATCTCTGCATCCCACGCCTCACACGCTGCCTTCTGTTCCTCATTATATTTGGCAAGTACTTCTTCCTTGCTGTCCGGCCGGTATGAATTTCCTGTAGAATCCTCCACGCCTACGCCGTAGCGCGGGAATGGATAGCTGTGGAAACCAACTCCCGTGGTTTTTGCATAGTTTTTGTCATTACTTGACGCATCAATCTCTTCCTGCTCACGGTAACGGTGTCCGTTCTCGTCAACCTTATAATTCACATCCTCGATTCCCCAGTTGATCAATACCTGACCTTCATCAGAGCAGAGGTAATCCAGGAATTTGATTGCAGTCTCAGGATCTTCACATGCCGTTGTAATCCCAACGCCCTGACCGGTCGCAAGTCCCTGATACATCATGGTCGGAACCTTTACGGATTCGTCCATGCCAAGGGGAAGCCCGCAGTAGGTCTGTCCAAGCTTGCCGTCCTGCTTTAAGATCTTCTCTCCGTCCTGATAATCCCACTGGGTGTCAAAGAGAGCCAGTACGCGGCCGGAAGCAATCTTTGCAATATAATCATCATGAGTCTGGGTCGCAAATTCAGGATCAAGAATTCCTTCGTTATACATCTTATTCAACCATTTGAAATATTCCCGTACCTTCTCAGATGTAAACTTGAAGGTAGCGTTACCGTCCTCATCGACCAGCCACTGTCCGTTGTCCGGAGCGCCTTCTGCGATGTATCCTGCCGGATTTCCCAGTGTGATCATCCAGTGCCAGTCAGAAGCAGAGAGGCTGAAACCGATATTGTCCATGCCGTCCTCTGTCTGCGGATGTGCCGCCAGATAATCCTTGATCATCTTCTCGAATTCCTCCAGGCTCTTCGGAACCTGGTAGTTATTCTCTTTCAGTATGTTAAACTGCATCTGTGCCGTACCTGCGTCCTCAAATTTGGTACCTCCCATATCATAAGAGCACAGCTGATAAATGGAAGGATCATCCTGTGAATATTTCAGCTTATCAAACTCATCACCGTACATCTTCTTGATATTCGGCCCATACTCTTCAATCAGGTCCGTCATATCGATCAATACGCCCGCGTCGATCAGACTCCCCGCATCTCCCTTGGCATAAATGATATCCGGGAAATTCTGCTCCGCGATCATGAGGGAAATCTTCTGCTTATCCTCGCCTACCGGATGATCCGTCTTGAGCTTCACACCCGTTGCCTTCGTCAGGGCTTCCGCCACAGGATCCGTCCATGGATCGTCCTCCACCAGGTCTGCGTTATAGAACGTCAATTCCTTCACGCCGTCTGCACTTTCGCTGCTGCCGCCGGATTCCTTTTTCTTTCCGCAGCCTGCCGCCATGCCGGCTACCATAGATACGGCCAGCAATACCGCCATGATTTTCTTTGTTTTCATAACTTTTCTCTCCTTAAATATTATATTTACCTGTAACATCGTTACTGCCCGGCACTGAGCAGATACGCAATGTCAGTCTTTCACTGCCCCCAGCGTCATACCGCCGACAAAATATTTCTGCAGGAACGGATATACCACAAGGATCGGCACTGTGGCAACGATCGTAATTGCCATACGCACGGACATGGGCGACACCGCATTCGTAAGCTGGGATGTCTGATGCGGGTCAATCTGGATCGTAGCCTGCTCCATAATCTGATACAATACAAACTGCAGGGTCGGAAGTTCTCTCGCGTACAGATATGTATCCATGAAGCTGTTCCACTGTCCTACCGCCAGGAACAAAGCGACCGTCGCGATGGTCGGCGTACACAGCGGCAATATGACCTTAAGCCAGATCGTAAAGTCGTTGGCGCCGTCCAACTTCGCGGCCTCCTGCAGCGCGATCGGCAGGCCTTCGATGAAGGAACGCATCAGGATCACATTGTACACCCAGATCAGCCCCGGAATAATATATACCCAGAAATTATTTGACAGATTCAGGGTTCTGGTCAGAAGCAAATACTCCGGAAGCAGTCCGCCGCTGACATACATTGTGATGATAAATAAAACCGTAAAAGGCTTCTTAAAATAGAAATCTTTTCTGCTGAGTACGTAAGCAAGCATCGCAGTACAGATGACGCCCACGATCGTTCCCACCAATGTCTTAACCACAGACATCATGAACGCTGCGCCAAGATCATTTTCTTTGAAAATATAAGTATAATTGCTGAACGTAAATTTCCTGGGGATGATGAAATTTACATTTCTCATGGTATCCATCGAATCATTCAGTGAGATCGCCAGTACGTTCAAAAACGGATATACCGTTATCACAATCAGAAGCAGACAGAATACCAGCAGCACATAATCAAAGGCTTTTTCACCCTTTGAAGTTTTTACCTGAAAATCATTTTTCGCCATTTTTCCGCCTCCTATACCAACTTGTCTTCACCGATCAGCCCTGCAACCTTATTTGCGATAAACAAAAGGATGACACCGACCACTGACTGGAATACACCGATCGCGGTACCAAGCCCGTAATTGTTATTGCCGATACCACGGACATAAGCGAACCATGAAAGAACCATCGCATGATCCTGTACTACGCTGTTGCTTAAGAGCATCTGGCGCTCCATACCTACATTCAGCGCGGAACCAATGCTCATGATCAGAAGAACAATGATCGTAGGCTTGATGCACGGGAGCGTCACGTGCCAGATCCTCTGGAACCGGTTTGCGCCGTCCACCTTGGCCGCCTCATAAAGCCCCTGGTCAATCCCCGCCATGGCGGAAAGATAAATGATCGCGTCCCAGCCCATTTCCTTCCAGACATTGATCACGCAGACCACGATCCAGAACACCCATGAATTGGTGGACATCAGATGAAGCTTCGTGTTGAACATCGTATCAATGGCACCCCCGTCGTTGAAGAGCATTTTGGCAATACTCGCGATGATAACCCATGATACGAAGTGAGGAAGATATGAAACTGTCTGGGTAAGCTTTTTGAATTTCGTGAAGCACAGCTCATTCAGAATCAACGCAAACAAAATGGCCGATATCGTGCCGATCGCAATACCAAGGATACTGATCGCAATGGTATTGATCATTGTCTGCGGGAACAGCCGGTCGGTAAATGCCTTTACAAAGTTGTCAAGCCCCACAAACTTCCTTTCCCACACCGGCAGCGCAAACGTGCCTGGCTTTACCTCCTGAAATGCCATCGTCCAGCCCCACAAGGGGATGTACTTGAAAATAATGAGCCAGATCACAAACGGCACCGACATCAACAGAAGATATCTCTGTCTCCACATGAGATTCAAGGAAAATTTTTCTTTTACTTCTTTTTCTTTTTTCTTCTTTTTCATCCTCTCTCTCAACCTCCTTTTTTTGTGTATGTAAGCATTATACAAAAGGAACTAGTATAATCCACACTAATTACCGGTACATTCTCGCACAGGATAAATTTTCAGCCTGCAAGGCGGAGGAATGAGGCGTAGCAGTGGCTACGTCGATTGACGACAACGCGGCAGATGGAAATTTAGACCAGCGAAATGTACGGTTAATTAGTGTGGATTATACTAGATTTTCTCATACCATGCTTTTTGCATGTGTTTTACACTATTTTTTTTACACAAACTGACATTAAATCATAAATATCTAATTTTTAACATATTTATTATCAAATAATTACTATTGCATTTTTTGTGTGACTGCTTTAGCGTATTGCAGTATACTTTGGGGTACACCTTGATGAATGTCCCTGATGGGGTGGGCAGACTTCGTCCGATAAGATACACTTAGGCGCTACATTAGGCACTTAGGAACAATTTTTTCGCAAAATCGCAAAATTTTCGTATTGTACTTTTCTGGTTTATCCAGGTTAGAAGGAGAATTTTATTATGATATTTCAGACCTTTTACAATGGAATAAACTTAGGCGGCTGGCTGTCCCAGTACGAATATCTTGCCAGCCAGCCTTTGACAGACATGAATTTAAAGACACATTTTGATTCATTCATCACAGAAAAGGACATCCGGCAGATTGCCGCGTGGGGATTCGATCACGTAAGGCTCCCTGTAAGCAGATATCTGCGGTCGGTTAGGCCGTGAATTGTAACAGTTCTTAGAAAGTCCGTTCCATTAGCTGGGGATATGCTGTATAATAGAGTCTGTTATGGAAGACATTGCGCTTGCGACAGTAGAAAAGGGGGTCCCTTATGTACGGTATGTAAATGCCTATTATGAGAATGGCGCGTTTTATGTTATTACCTATGCGCTTTCAAATAAGATAAAACATATGGGAAATAATCCTGTGATTGCAATAGCCGGCGAGTGGTTTACTGCACATGGCAAGGGGATAAATTTGGGTTATTTTGGAAAGGAAGAAAACCATAGAATTGCAAAGAGGCTGAAAGAAGTGTTTTCTGAATGGATTGATAACGGACATAATGATTTTGAGGATAAGAACACGGTTATTTTATGTGTGGAATTGACAGATGGGCTGCTGCTTTCACATGGGACAAGGTACGAGTTTTAGGCTTTCAATTTCCGGAGGGCTTTTATATGAAATTTCAAAGAACAGATGGCAAAAATAAAGATTTTGATATGCGGCTAAAGCGGGCGGAATGTCCGGTAAAGGTTGCGGAGATCGTGGAGAAGACAATAAGAGCCGTCTATCCCCATTATTATCCTTTTGGGGCAGTACAGTTTTTTCTGGATTTGCATAACGAACAGAGGATAAGGGAAGCGCTTGCCAGGGAAGATATTTATTTCGCGGTGGTGCAGGGGGAAATTGTGGGAACCGGGAGTATCCGGGGGAATGAAATCTGCAGGCTGTTTATCTTACCGGAATATCAGGCAAAGGGTTATGGAAGTAAGCTGATGGATTTATTGGAAGATATGGTTTTCAGGAAATATCATACAGTACATATTGATGCGTCTTTTCCGGCGGAAAGTATGTATTTGAAACGGGGATACCGGATAAAAAACTATGAGAAAATTGAGACAGGGGGCGGGGATTATCTCTGTTACCATACAATGGAAAAGGCGGCAGGTGGAAAGGATAAAGATTTTCAGGAGGGAACAGATGGTAACTTATGCGGGAGTGCGGATTTCAGGCAGCAGAGTTGATCTGGATGTCTTATTATGCCCAAAGGGTATATCGCATGACACGACTTTCAGGTGGTCAATCAAAGGTATAACGTAAGTTTAAGGAGGCGGGGGAAAGTGGCAAGGCCAGTAAAAAAACAGCCGGAACAATGGAAGAAAGAGATTTTGGATGCGGCAAAGGAGTTGTTCTTATCGAAAGGTTATGAGGAAACTGCCATTACGGATATTATGGAGCTGGCAGGCGGCGCAAAGGGGATGTTTTACCGGTTTTTCCAGAG
>VSNK01000182.1 GCA_009774255.1 Faecalicatena sp. | reverse complement strand
GAAAGTGGAGGTGAAGAAAAAAGGGGTGCTTTGGAAACCCTGTGTTTTCATGGGCTGCGACTTTCCGAGAGTACTCTGCTTAAAAAAAGAGGTGACAAATATGGCACAGGCAGTGAATGTAAATGTCGATCCTTTCTATTCTGACCAGAATATGCATTATTTAAAAAAATTGTTCGTGATGTCGCACAAGGGAAAGCTCATTTTGCTGAACATGAACTGATTGAGGAGGATGAGTGAACAATATGAATATAATCTGTTCCCCTGCCGGAATCGTGAATCCATTTCGCCCCGGCCAGGGTATCATGGACATTGTAAATGCTGGTTTTAAAAATATTTCTCTTGAGTTGGATATGTGCTGTTCCAGCTATGAATTGGAACATTTTGGAACACTGCCGGAAGAAGAAAATGATTCTGAGGGCAGGCTGTTTCCTCCGATCTCAGAGCATCCGGAAGAAATTAATTCTTTCTTTAAGGAAATGTTTACCGAATGTGAGCGGAAGCATCTGCAGATTCCGATTGCCCGGGCACCCTATCTGCCAAGGGACACGAAGCGGACTGATTTAATAGAAGAGATGTATAGAATTCATGAGGAATGTATACGGGTCTGCGGACAGATTGGCTGCCGCTATCTTGTGATCCGCCCATGGGAGCACGACAGGACAGGCAGAGGTGCAAAGAAGCCCGGCGGCACAGACAGTAATGCATGGAACTCCGGCGGCACAGACAGTAATGCATGGAACTCCGGCGGCACAGACAGTAATGCACGGAACTCCGGCGATACAGGCAGTGATGCATGGAACTCCGGCAAGACAAGCAGTGCTGCATGGGAGCTCAATCGGGAATATTATCTCCGTCTTGCCGGGGCCGCGCGGAAAGCCAATGTGATGATTCTGCTCGAAAACCAATGCGTCGATAGAAACGGACACCTGGTGAGAGGCATTTGCTCTGACAGCGAAACCGCAGCACATTGGGTGGACGAGCTGAACAACGCGGTACATCAGTCAGAGGAACTAAACAGTGCGGTACATCAGTCAGAAGGACTAAATAGTGCGCTACATCAGTCAGAAGGACTAAACAGCACGGTACATCAGCTAGAACGGCTGAACAATGCGGTACATCAGCCAGACGGATTGAACAGCGCAGCCGGAAGGGAACTCTTTGGATTCTGTATGGATACAGGAGTATGCAGCCTTTGCGGGCAGGATATGCGCGAGTTTGCGGCTGCGTTGGGCGGTCGTATCAAAGCAGTAATCCTGCGCGACTGTGACGGGCAGCAGGAAGGCGCCATGCTCCCGTTTACCTGTACATACCATGGCCAGCCGCAGACAGACTGGCTGAGTCTGATCCGGGGTCTGAGGGAAACCGGCTTTGACGGCCAGCTGATTCTATCAGCATCAGACACAATGATGTCATTTTCCCCATTGCTTCGTCCGCAGCTTATGGCGCTTGCCAAAGCAACGGCAGAGTATTTTAAATGGCAGATTGAAATTGAAAATTTGCTAAAAAAATATAGTTCTATCGTACTTTTTGGTGCGGGGAATATGTGACGGAATTATTTGAAATGCTATGGAAAAAAATATCCGCCTCTGTTTACCTGCGATAATAATCAAAAAATATGGGGGAGCAACTTTTACGGCCTTGAGGTGAAGCCGCCGGAGGTATTGAAAGACCTGCCGGAGGGATGCGGGATTTTTATCTGTAATATTTATTACCGCGAAATCGAGCGGCAGCTGCGGGATATGGGAATACAGAACATTGAATTTTTTAATGATGAATATATGCCGTCGTTTTATTTTGACCGGCTGAAAGGGGTGTAGCCAGATGGTTTCCATAGGTGTGCAGACAAAAAATGTTGTATACGATTCTGACCCGAAAGCCGGGTTCAAGATGCTGAAAAGCGCCGGTTTTTCCTGTGCGGATTTCAGCCTGAACTCATATCTTCTGAATACCTCGTTATATAAATCAGAACGAAATGACTTTTTTGACCGCTCGGATACGGAATTAGAGAAATTTTTTCTGCCTCATAAAAAGGGCGCGGAATCGGCAGGGATTACGATTCATCAGATGCATATGCCCTATCCGAACTATATTCCGGGCGGAAAGAAAGAACTGAACGATTATTTATGGAACATCGTTGCCCCGAAAAGCATGAAGATCTGCGCGTTTTTTGGCTGCCCGAATATCGTGGTGCATGGCTTTAAGCTGGCGCATTATTATGGTTCTGAGGCTGCGGAGTGGGAGCAGATGGCAGGCTTTCTTGATTTTCTGGCTCCATTAGCCAGAGATATGGGGATTACAATATGTATGGAAAATCTATACAATTCGGTCGGCGGACATATCGTCGAAGGGCCATGCTGCAGCGCAAAAAAAGCCGCGGAACGTATCGACCGCTTTAATGAAAGATATCATGCCGAAGTATTAGGTTTTTGCTTTGATGTCGGACATGCGAATCTTGTGGGAATTGATATCGAAGATTTTCTGACCACCCTTGGCAGCCGTTTAAAAGTCCTTCATATTCATGATAACGACGGCGTCGGGGACCTGCACCAGATTCCATTTACCTTTACAAAGACACGGGAAAATACGGTATCTACGGACTGGGAAGGATTTGTAAAAGGATTGAAAAAAATAAACTTTGATCAGGTACTCAGCTTCGAGACAGCTCCCGTATTGACGGCATTTCCCACGGAAATGAAATGGAAAACGCTGCGGTTCATCGCGGATATCGGGAAATATTTTGCGGAATGCATCTCATCCGCGGGCGGATGAGCCAATATATGTCACATATGCGCGGCCGGCCGCGAACTGTAACGCATCCGGCCCAATGAACCGCCCTGCCGCAAGCAGCGGGGTATCCTGTCCTGGCATCTCTTTCCGAACGCCGCAGGCGGCGGGGAATCAGACCCGTGACAGATTATTGAAAAGTTGCCTGACGGCGAGGAGCCGGATGCCTGAAACCGCAGCTTTATTGGTCGTGCCAGCACTAGAGGCAAGATACTGACATCCTAATTTGTAATCTTATGGCAATTCAAGTTAGAAGTAACATCACAGTCTTTACGGAAAAAAGAAATTCCATAACAGTTAACCTTTTTATACCCCTCTGAATGTAGCTCATCCATATATTTTTTCTCATATATCTGCTGTAAAGCCTTTTGGGCATCAGCTTCCAGATTATCAATACACTCAGAAACTTTTACCTCCAAAATAAATGACCTGCCCCGCAAAGAAGGGCTCTTTACCATAATATCAGAGCGTCCGTTTCCTGATTCACGGTTGGACTTCACCAGGTAATTTTCGCTCTGGCTTAATATGCCGGTGAGAAATCCGTGATAGAAATTTTCTGCACTGTCGTAGAAACTGATGGTGCGGAAAAGCTGTTCGTTTAGTATATCTGTCATCCTCTGCGTATCCCCATTCTCCATTGCACGGTACAAATCACGAAAGTCTTCTTTCTTTATAATATCTTTCAGCCAATTCAGAATGGTGTTTTGGTAAATTGTCTTTACTTCTACATTGGGAATCCGTGTACGTAAAAAGATAGACGATTCCTTAAAGTATTCACTTTCTTTTGTCAGATATCCTGTAAAGTAAAGAAAATTCCATATATTCGCTTCATTACTGTACATATCCCCGTAGGTAATCTCTTCATGAATCTGAATATCTAAGGTTCCTCCACCTAAAAGCAATTCAATCTGCCCTTTCATTTCACGGTCAGCTCTGGCGATCAAATCCTGAATAATGTCATTGGAACTGGTATTGATCCAATAAGGGCGGGGAAATGCATTTACATCGGAATATAAATCATACAAAAATTTAATGACGCTCCACGGATTATAAACCTGCGTATCTCCGAACAGATATCCATCATACCACTCTTTCATAGTAGGAAAGCGATTCTCCACCTCATAATAAGACATCATCCGAAGTACTTCCTGTTCTGTAAATCCAAAATGTTCACCGTACTTTTTATCAAACACAGATATTATATTCAAATGATTCAATCCGGTAAATATACTCTCCTTTGAAATCCGCAGACACCCGGTAATAACAGCAAACTGTAAATACTGGTTCGTCTTCAAAGCTGCTTCAAACAGCGAACGGATAAAACCGGCCATCTTTTCATAAAAACCTCTGAAATATGCATTTTCTAATGGTACATCATACTCATCAATTAAAATAACCGCATTCTTACCCGTAATCTTATGCATACATTGACAGAATAGCTGCAGAGAATTTCTTACTGTTTTTTCCTCCGCCGTTCCTTCTGCAATAGCGGTATACTGTTCATATTCTCTGATGGATAAGTACTCTTTCCCCCCTTCTACAATCCTCCTGTGCCTTTCAAATTCCGTACTGACCGCGTTTTGTATCATATAATAAGCCGTGCTATAGTCTTCCTGTCTCGCCGATTTTAATGTCAGTTCAAACACAGGAAACATCCCCATCCGATCTGTATAGCTTTCTCCGGCTTCTATAATTTTCATTCCCTGAAAAAGATTTCTATTCTGTTCATTTATTTCTTCGCTTCCCGTATCTTCAAAAAAATATCGGAGCATACTTAAGTTCAGCGTCTTCCCAAAACGTCTTGGGCGGGTAAACAGGTTTACTTCTCCTTTTAAATCAATTAATTCCTTAATGAACATCGTTTTATCAATATAGTAATAGCCCTCTCTGATTATTTTTTCAAAATTATCAATACCCACCGGCAAGGGTTTCTTCATCATCCTACCTCCAAATAGTGCTATTTTTCATAGTATACCCTATCACACTCTATTTCACAGTTCATTTCTGATCTGCATTTAAACCAGTGTCAGAAAAATGTTGCAGTTCGCGGCCGGTTAGGCTGTGAACCAATGTCATTAACTTAAGGAATTGCTGTAATAAAATGAGCCTGACAAACCGCATATTTTCGTATATTTTGGTTGTAAAATATGCATGGTAGCAGCTTAAGTTAATGACATTGGCTGTGAACTGTAACAGAAAAAAGATCTTACGGATGGCAAAGCCTTAAGTTAATGACATTGTCACCTCTATAATTTCACATGTTTTTCAATAATACACTGATGTTGCTTTTCCTTTTTTGAATAATTGATCCCAATAAGCAGAATCTCCCCCGCATAATGTTCCAATGCTTTTACATACTTCCGTTCCTTAGCCTGCCTGATAGCTGACTCCGCAGATTTGTCCCACTTCAACTCCAACAGAAGAGCAGGCAATTCCGGATATTCCTTTTTGGGGAGAAATACCAGATCTGCGAATCCTCTTCCCGTCTGCATTTCCCGGATGGGCTTGAAGTAATACTGCATGGCGCTCAGATATGCAATGCTTAACACACTGCTAAGAGAATTTTCATTGTTGTATTGCAGGGCAGATGTATAATTCATATGGAATTCCTCTACAAGCTCTGCAACGGCCTCTGCGCCCATATCCAATGTTGCGTGGAGCAGTTCCTCGGATTTTATATGCAATTCAGTCAGCTCGTCCCATTTCTTCCTTTTTGTAGCTTTGACAAATTCACTGCGGATCTCTTCATTTGGGATAAAAGCTGTCTGAAGGATCTCATTATAAGCCAGGTAACCAAGATGGATCAGCAGAGTCAGCACATCATCCTTATCCTGAAAGGTAACCATATCATTCTGAAAAGAGCTCACCTCAACCTTCACGGAATCTCCGGAAAGCATTTTTATGATGTCGGTTTTTAGTCCGTCAAAATCCATGCCGATTAATGGGAGGATAGACTCATAAGTGCCGGTCATGGACCAGTAGCTTTTAAAACTGCCGCGTATCATGACACTTACGACAGCTTTGGGGTTATAGATATGTTCTTTTTGAAGAAGATAACCGTCATACCAGCGTTTGACTTCCTTAAAATCCTTGCCGAATTGATCGCACAATGCTTTTACTTCTTCTTCAGTAAAACCGACATAGGGGGAAAGGATGCCTGCATCCAGCATTGTAAATTCGTCAAAGTTGTTCAGCGCCGACTGAGTCTTTATTTTTTTGATCGGAAGGATTCCGGTCAGATAAGCAAGATGAATAAATTCAGTGGGAGTAGAACCTTTGAACAAGCCGCGCAGCAGAGTAACATACTCTTCCTGTATCTCAGCATTTTTAGCCTCATCACGAATCAGGCAGTCCCACTCATCAACAATAATGATGAACTTTTGCCCGGTTACCTTGTTGACGGTGGCAAGGGCATCCGGAAGGGAGTCTGGCAAACGCACCTCCTGGAACACTTCATGCAATTCGCCGATAATATTTTTTTCTATATAAGAAATCGTTGCGGCAGCGGTCCTGGCGCTTGTGCGGCACCATTGCATATCAATGCGGATGACTTCATAATGGTTGAGATGAGTACGAAAATCAGGCTCCTGGCCGATCTCCAGAGCTTCG
This sequence comes from Faecalicatena sp., assembly GCA_009774255.1. GTDB lineage: Bacteria > Bacillota > Clostridia > Lachnospirales > Lachnospiraceae > Schaedlerella. Next base: position 5,636 of record VSNK01000182.1, on the reverse strand, counting down.
AACATTTTTTCTGAATCACATCCGCGGCTGTAATAGGCCGCAAGCATATCTGCCGTGGTCGATTTCCCAAAACGGCGCGGACGGCTGTTGCAGATGAAACCTTCCTTTGTCCCCAGCACCTTGTTTGTATAACTTAACAATCTTGTCTTATCAACATAAATCTCCGAATTCAATGCGGCTTGAAAGGCGCTATTATTCGGATTAACAAAAATTCCCATGATTGCTGCTATCCCCCTTTGACCTATCTGTAAAAGCCCATAATATCTTTCCCTTCATCATGATATTTCAATATGATTCCTCAACTCATTCTGATAGTATTTCTCAACTCATTCCGATAGTATTCCTCAAATTCTCTACCTATGTTCAGCATATAATCAAGCACTATTTCCTTCAACTGCAGTAATTCCACCTTCCTGTCTATATCAAGACATTTTACTGCCACATCCGCACATTCATCGATTCTTCGTATCAAAGGTCTGATTTCCCCGGGACGGCATCCAGGCTTTACGGTTTGCCGCAGTTCATGAAGAAGACCTGATACCTCATCTTCCAGTACAGGCATTTCTTCCTGACCCCAGGAGACTTCCGGATTCTCAGCGGCAAGAATCATTTCCTGAGGCGAAATCTCAAACTCCTGGCGTTCGGGAAAGACCAGCTTAAAGCAGCTTTCCAGAAAAGGCGCGTCCTTTACATGGCACAGCAGCACTCCGTTTTTCTTTACCAGGCGCTGCGCTTCCCGGATCGTTTCACAGGGCTTGTCGATTGGTACCGTTCCATTCAGCACCACGATGTCAAAATGATTCGTTTCCAACTGTGTGGCTTCATAGTCTGATACAAGAAGAGATAAATTGGGAGGCTCTTCTACCATGGACACCCTGTCAAGCCAATGGTTCCCGCTGCTGTTTCCAATCTCACTGCTGACGCAGCAAAGCAGAGATTCCGGGTTCAGTTTTCCCATTAAGGTTGCCAGATGATAGCTTAAAGTACCGTTTACGGCACCGATTTCCAGAACCTTGAGCGGCACGGAGGTGCGGATGAGATGAGAAGTCACAATAATATCCAGCAGAAAATATGGAAAGACCTCATCTGCTCCGTCTGCGTTGATCTCAAGATGCCGCTCTTTCAATTGGAGTATCAGTCCGGGGATATCGTCGCCTTCATCAGAGAGATATTGCATCGGATACCTGGATCTGTTCAGCATAAAATGGCTGATATCCAGCAGTACTTTCCGCCTGTTATCATCAATAAATACAAAATTGCCGTCTTCACAAGTAACTGTTTTCATATGATTCCTCCAAAAGTTTCTAACCAGCCCAGAGCATCTCATTCACCTTGGCCGTAATATGTTCCATGTCAAAATGTCTCCTGCTGTATAGATAAGCATGTTCCGAAAGATGTTTCAGATTTTGATCCGTACAAAGCCTGTACAAGATTTCGGCAAATCTGTGCGCGTCCCCTTTTTCAACGGACAATCCGCAGCGGTCAGAATCCGTCGCCTCCTCATAAGCGTCAAATTTTGTTACCGCAGTTACACATCCGGCATGCAGGGCTTCCGCGATCACATTCGGAGTACCGCCCTCCAGAACAGAAGGCAGGGCAAAAATTTTGGCCTCCTGATATTCGAGAAAAAGCTTTTCCCTGTCCGCGATGCTCCCCATAAACCGCACTCGTTCCGAGAGTTCCGGAAAACGTTCAAAATAATCTTTGATATATGCTTCAAACGATTCCTCCAAACTCCCGATCAGACGGAGTTCCCAGTCTGGAACCATTCCGGCAATTTCAGCAAATGCCTCCAGCAGTACTTCCGTTGCTTTTTGTACCGTTCCAAGCCTTCCCACAGTAAGGATTCTGTTTTTCTTACTTTCAAAGACAGGCTCCTTTTGCTGATGTGAAAAATCGTACCATCCATTCGGAATATGTTCGATCTTCCATGGCCATTTTTCGTTTAAATAGATCTGCAAAGCGCTGCTTGAAGTCGCGATTACATCGCAGCAATCCATAAATTTTATAAAATCAGGGTCATCCCATTTGATCCGATCCATCCAGTAGCTGTTGCCATCCAGGCCAACATAGATTCTTCCGGCGGGATTCATCTGCTTATATACCTCGGCAACCGGAAAATTCGTAGGATAACAGCCGCGCAGCAGCAGGCCGTCAATTTCCTTCGCATGGTCGGTGATATACTGGACTTTTTCAGAGACTTCACCACCAGGTAGAAATTCCATTTTTACGCCCTTAATATATTGTTCATAGTAAGGATAAGGACCTCCGGGCGCACCGACCATGGACACATCATAGCCGTAATTTTTATACAAAATATAAGGAATCAGACCACAGTCTTTGATCAGCTCGACATTGGACCAGGCACGCTCATAAGGAGCCATTGCCACGATTTTTTTCCGTGCGCGAACCGCACCATCCATGTCCCCATTCCGCACGCCAACCGCACCATCCTGGCCTTCATTCCACGCCTCATCCTCGTCTCCATTCCGCGCACCATCCACAATCATCTCTTCCCCATTCCGCCAACCGCATACGCTTGGCGCTTTCTTCTTCCAGCAGGATGGAATCGCGTACAAGACAGTCTCCCTGTTCTCAGTCTCGGAATAATGGCGGACATAGAACTGGTAATCCGGATTGATTGCATCGATCAGTTTTGGTATCGCCCACAGATCACTGATCAGATGATGCGTACAGAACGCAAGCTTGGGGCTGTCATTTCGAATATGATTCTTCGCGCCAAGTATGGCCGGGATTTCCGAGCCTCCCATATCCATCTTTATAAATGTGATCTTCTCCGTGATATCCTCATCCAGCGGAACGATTTCAACTTCTCCCGGCCCCGGAACCGGATTTTCCAAACTGGCAGAGGATTTACCGCCCGTTTTGGAACGCTTCTCCCCCACGCAGCACAGTTTGAAGCTTACATTTTCAAAATTCTCCAGATTCTTCCTGCAGAGTTCCATATGATCGCCGGAAGGCTCATACACATAGATTTTCTTATAGGTGTCATACTGGCGGATAAAATCCACAGTAGTATCTCCGACAAAACCGCCGCAGTCCACAAAAACTTCATTTTCATCACAGGATACGATCGCCGGATCAAAATACGGATGATTTATGCCGTCATATGCTTTCTTCAAGAACTGTACGCCGGGAATCAGCCGATACTGCATTAAGCTTGTAAATACATTTTTTGAAATATCGTCCGCAAGCCCTTCATAGAGCCAGTCATAATAGTCCACATTCCGAAGCAGATCTTCCAGTACAAAACGGTATGCACTGCCTCTGCTATCTTTTAAATATCCGCCCATCGGCCATTGCACCAGGCTTTCCGGCGGGACGGTCGTCAATTCTGATACAAGAGAAACAATCTCCTCATAGGTGTTATTCTTTAAAATCGCCGATATCCCCTGGTAATTTTGGAGCTGCCTGCTAAATTCACTGTTATCCATTCTTATCCTCCATGCAAACACAATTCTCCCCCACCAATATCTTAGCACAACTAACATGGATTTCCAATCTATAAATGATAAGCTATTACATACAAAAAAATAGCCGCCAACTATTCCCAGTAGCTGACGGCTGTTACTTTGTTACACGTTATGTTATTGTGAGAGGTAGCCGTTTCTTTGGCTTTCCCTTTTTAACTCTTCTCAATACTTCCCGCTGTCATAAATCACATCATTGCTAAAGTTGCTCCCATCACTCGGCTTAGGCTTGCTGCCGTACGACGGCTCCGGAGTGGGAGTGCTGTCGAAGCCTATGGAATCATCATAGTCTACGTCATAGGAAATATCTATCGGTTCCGATTCAGGCATTGATACCGGCGAGCTCACACTTATTGAGGATGGCGAGGACATCATATCCTTCAGCCGGAAACGTCCTACCAGGCTCTTGAGCAGGCTGGACTGACTGAACAACTCTTCGCTGGCCGCGGCACTTTCTTCCGCCGTAGCAGAGTTGGTCTGGATAACCGAAGAAATCTGGTCGATACCCTCTGTGACCTGTGAAATAGCTTCTGCCTGCATATCGGCAGATTCCGTAATCTTTGCCATGTTCGCAGCGATCTTATCTGCGCTCTCAACAACCTTGAGCAGGGATTCCTGCGTATCCGTTGCGATCTGGCTTCCTTCGGACACGGCGTTAAGCGAATTGTTGATCAATGCTGTAGTATTCTTTGCCGCCTCCTGACTCTTGGAAGCAAGATTCCGCACTTCATCCGCGACAACGGCAAATCCCTTGCCGGCCTCTCCTGCGCGGGCTGCTTCAACAGCGGCATTCAGCGCAAGAATATTGGTCTGGAATGCGATATCTTCAATGGTCTTAATGATTTTCTCAATCTCGCTGGAACATTCATTGATGTTATGCATGGCACGAACCATGGATTCCATCTTCTTATTACTGTTATTGATCTCCAGCGCGGTATCGGAAATGAGCTGATTCACATCACGTGAATTCGCCGCCGTATCATTGACCTGCCCGGACAGTTCATTCAGAGTAGCTGCCAGCTCCTGTACGGAACTTGCCTGCTCCGTAGCGCCCTGGCTGAGAGCCTGCGCACCGCTGGATACCTGTTCGGATCCGTTCGCAACCTGATCGGACGCCTGATAAAGCTGCCCCAAAGTATCATTCAGAGAATTGATGATCTTCGTTCCGGACTGCTTGATCGACGCAAACTCGCCCAGATAATCCATATCCATCTCAATACCCAAGTCACCGGCTGCCAGAGAATCCAGTCTCTCACAGATATGACCGATGTAGCTGGACAGAGTTGACAGTACAAAACGCAGGTTATCCGCCAGTTCACCGAGTTCATCCTTCGACTTATATGTAATCTCGCTGCTCATATCGCCCTGAGCCATCGCCTTGATGGCTTCCTCAAGCTCCAAAATAGGATGCGTGAGTCCTTTGACAATGGTAAGGACCAGGAATACACTCAAAACAGCACTGACTGCGGCAAGGGCATATAACATAATCGTGCAGATACGTTTGGTACTCGTTCCCTCATCATAATATTCTGCCGCCTGCGCTTTGGCCGCCACGATAACCTGATCAAGAGCAGTTTCAAAATTATTGGCAGCCTCCAGATATTCGTTGTTGATCGTATTGATTGCGGCCTGTGTGTTGCCTGTCCTTATATAGTTCATCGCTTTTTCACGGGCTGAACTGGTAGCCGCATTGGCATCTATAACAGCCTGAAGCAGCGCCGCGTCAGCCGTAAAATTCTCTTTCAGTTCATCCATTACAACAGTACGCTCAGAGGCTGCCTGTTCAATATTGCTTGAGATGGACTGAAACTGATCACCGTCCGAAGAAACAGCACGGTATACCTCCAGCTGGATCTTCCGGGTGAGCGATTGAGCCTCCAGTGCGCTCTGCACCGTTGGGAACGGAATATTATAAAAATCCTCCAATCCGCCAAACACACGGCCTAATCCGCTCAAAGCGGCAATCACGGCAATAAGGTAAAAAAGGATTAAAATACCGAATGCGACAAGCAATTTGCTCCGCACTTTTAAATTTTTAAACACACCTACTCCCTCCTATGTATATTTTTTAGAGTTTCATTCTATTTTATACCCAATCTTAAAGATTGTAAATATCTAAAATCGCCTTTTTAAATAATTTAAAGG
>VSNK01000181.1 GCA_009774255.1 Faecalicatena sp. | reverse complement strand
ATTTAAATCGAATTCCCTGCGATATAGATATTTACATATATTCATCTAGTGAAGATGTTCTGGAAAAAGCACAGATATTGCAGAATCGTCATAACATTCAATATTATCTGAAGGAAAACAGGGGAAGGGATATTAGCACTCTATTAGTTATCGCTGGAAAAACAATTCATCAATATGAATATATATGTTTTCTTCATGATAAAAAGGAAAATGCGGAATATTTAGAAACAGATACGGATGTTTGGATTGACAACTTATGGGGAAATACTGTTGGGAGTGCGCAATATATTGAGCAGGTATTGAAATTATTTGAAGATGATGACGGCTTGGGGTTGCTGGTTCCACCTGAAGCTTTTGGGACATATATTACACATTGGTATGGGGATACATGGCTGTCAGATTATTCTTTATGTAAATCGTTAGCAAAAGATTTGAAGTTAGATACAAATATTACAGAAGATAAAATGCCATTTACTATAGGTACAGTATTTTGGGCAAAAACAAAGGCATTAAATAAGCTTTTTGAGAAAAAATGGAATTATAAGGACTTCCCGGAGGAAACTATGCCGATTGACGGAACTATTAGCCATGCTATAGAGAGGATTTTCGGTTATGCAGCCCAGGATGCAGGATATAAAACAGGCACGATTATGTCCAATGAGTATGCTTCATGGTTGTTATTATCGGCGCAGGAACATATGCGAACGATGTTTCATCAGCTTCAAAAGAGGGAACATGTCTACAACATGGCTCAGGTCGCAAATTTGGATGAAAGAGAAGAAAAGTTGGGAGATTTTTGCAGTCAGTACGACAATATTTATATATATGGTGCCGGAAATTATGGAAAAAGTCTTTATCATTTTATGAAAGACAGAGGCTGGAGAATAGAAGGATTTGTTGTAAGTACACATAAAAGAATTTTTTCAACAGTAGAAGGTCTGAAAGTATGGGAGCTTCAGGAACTGGATTCCTATGATACTTTAGGAATTATTATAGGTGTTAGCTACGAGTATCAGGGTGAAGTTGAGACTATGTTGGATGCAGGTGGATTTAATAATTATATTTATGGCTTTTAGATGGAGGACAGGAACCATGATCATAACTAAGACTCCTTTCCGTGTAAGTTTTTGCGGGGGCGGAAGTGATATGGCGGATTTTTACAGGGAACATGGCGGCTGTGTATTGAGCACAACGATCAACCGCTATATGTACCTTACAATCCACCCATATTTTGATGAAACGAGGACCGTATTGAAATATTCCCAAAATGAAATAGTAGATAACATCCAGGATATAGATCATTCTATTTTTCACTGTGTTTTAAATGAGCAGAGAATCAGCGGTGTTGAGATTTCCAGTACTGCGGATGTTCCCAGCGGTACGGGGCTGGGCTCCTCCAGTTCATTTACCGTAGGGCTTCTGCACACGCTTGCCTGCTATAAAGGGGAATATGTTTCGAAGGACACATTAGCAAAAGAAGCCTGTGAGGTTGAGATTGAAAAGCTTGGAGCGCCGATCGGAAAGCAGGATCAATATGCGGCGGCTTTTGGAGGGCTGAATTTTATCAGCTTCCATAAGGATGATTCGGTATCTGTTGAGCCGATTGTTACAAAGGGCGGCACATTGAAAGCGTTGCAGAGGAATCTGGTCATGTTTTATACCGGACTTGTGCATGACGCGAATAAAATCCTTTCCGTGCAGAAGAAGAATATTTCTCAGGCGGATAAGACGAAAAATCTGATCAGGATGTGTGAGTTGGCGAGGAGCATGAAAAAATCTCTGGAAAGCAATGAACTGAATGATTTTGGGGCGATTTTGCATGAAAGCTGGATGAAAAAGAAAGAATTGGCCGGAAGTATTTCGAATGCTCAGATCGACGAGATGTATGAGAAAGCACTGGCAAACGGTGCGGTCGGGGGAAAGCTACTTGGTGCTGGCGGGGGTGGATTTTTGCTGTTCTACTGTCCCAGGGAGAAGCAGGCTTTGCTGCGGGAAAAGCTGAGGTTAAAGCCCTTTCCTTTTGAGTTTGAGCATGACGGTAGTTCCATTGTTTATATGGGAGATCGGTACTGGGAGGAGGGGGAGAACAGATGAAAGCATTAGTGGTCGGCGGCGCAGGATTTATCGGAAGCCATTTATGTGACGCGCTTTTGGAGTGCCAGATATTGGAGGAAGGCAAAGGTATCAAGGTCGTCTGTGTGGATGACCTGTCGCTGGGGTCGGAAGAGAATATAGGCCATTTCATAGCCCGGGATTCCTTTACATTTTATAAAACGGACGCTTCCGATATAGATGCCCTGGAAGATATCTTTCAAAAAGAGCGCCCGGACATCGTCTTCCATCTTGCGGCGAATTCGGATATTCAGGCGAGTGCAAAAAGGCCGGAAATTGAATTTAAAAATACATATTCGACAACGTTTGCGGTTCTTTCCTGTATGCGCAAAACCGGAGTGAAGAGGCTGTTTTTTGCTTCTACCTCTGCCGTATATGGGGATAAAAGGGAAATGCTTCTGGACGAAAATACACCGAATCTGATGCCGATTTCCTACTATGGTGCGGCAAAGCTTGGCAGTGAAGCATTGATCAGTGCGTTTACTTATATGAATGACATGCAGAGCCTGATTTTTAGATTTCCCAATGTCATAGGGCCGAGGCTTACCCATGGAGTTATATATGATTTTATCAGAAAATTAAGAAATAATTCCTTAAAACTGGTGATTCTCGGAGATGGGAAACAGACAAAACCGTATATTTATGTTTCGGATTTGATTGACGCAATTCTGCATTTTACCTTCCGGATCACGGAGGGTGTGACGTTGTATAATGTCGGTGCGGAGGGGGATACGAGTGTAAATAAAATCGCGGAAATTGTCTGCGCGGAAATGGGGCTTACTGAAACAAAATTTGAATATACCGGCGGCGAAAGCGGCTGGAAGGGAGACGTCCCGAAGTTTGGATATTGCCTTGATAAAGTGCATTCGGCGGGCTGGAAGGCAAAATATACATCAGACGAAGCGGTGCGCTTGAGCGTGCGGGAGAACCTCTAGGGGATATCAAAGAGATGACGTAGAGATTTTCGGGGACTTCTGGTTAAACAAGCGTCACAGGCGCTTAGGACCGCCGTCAGGCGACTTTTTAATAGGCTGGAGGCGTTACAATTCTCGGCCGGTTAGGCCGTGAACTGTAACCGTACGGGAGAACACCAGGAAGGACAGATCATGCAGGATTATATTGCGGTAATTCAGGCGGGCGGTGAAGGGACGAGGATGCGTTCTCTTACAAAAGGCGTGATTCCAAAACCGATGCTGAAAATGAATGGGAAGCCTTTGCTTCAGTGGCAGATTGAAAATATTGCCGCATACGGCATCAAAAATTTTGTTATCATTGTCGGATATCTTGGAGAGAAAATAAAGCAATATTTCGGTACGGGCGAACGGCTGAATGTCCGCATTCGTTATATCGAAGAGAGGGAACCGCTGGGGTCGGCGGGAGCGCTTTTCTTTTTGAAAGAAATTTGTCCGGAGAAGGATTTCCTACTGATATTTGGGGACGTGATTTTTGATATTGAGTGGGAACGCATGGCGGCTTTTCACGAAAAAAACAAGGCACTTGCCACACTTTTGGTCCATCCGAATTCACATCCATATGATTCCGATCTGGTGATTCTCGCGGCGGATGATAAGGTTCAGGCTATGGATTCGAAAAAGAACCAAAGGAGTGGCTGGTATGAGAACCTTGTGAATTCCGGAATTTATATTTTTAACCATAAGCTTTTGGAAAATATCGTATCACCAACGAAATTGGACTTGGAAAAGGATGTATTGATGCCGCTGCTTCCGGGAGGAAATATCTACGGATACCGTACACCGGAATATGTAAAGGATGTGGGCACGCCGGAGCGTTTTGCACAGGCAGGCAAGGAACAAAGAGCTGGCATTTTGGCGGAGAAGAGCCTGAAAAACAGACAGAAGTGCGTATTTCTGGACAGAGACGGCACGGTCAATACCTATGAAGGGCTCCTGTATCGGGAAAACCAATTGAAACTGATTGATGGCGCGGCAGAGGCCATAAAGAAGCTGAATGCCTCGTCCTGGCTTGTGATTGTTGTGACCAATCAGCCGGTGGTTGCCAGAGGAATGTGCGGGATAGAAGATGTGAAAAACATCCATAGAAAAATGCAGGTGCTGTTAGGTGAAAAAGGCGCGTTTTTGGATGATATTGTCTTTTGTCCTCATCACCCAGACAGAGGGCATCCGGAAGAAAATCCGGTTTACAAAGTGAACTGTGAGTGCAGAAAGCCGGCAACCGGAATGATTGATAAAATGGCAGGAAAGTACAATATTGACCTTGAAAAATCCTACATCGTGGGAGACAGTACCATGGATATCCAAACGGGCGTAAATGCCGGATTAAAGACCATTCTGGTTAAAACAGGACAAGCCGGCACGGATCATAAATTTCATGTATCGCCTGATAAGATTGTAAACGATCTGGCAGAAGCAGTGGAATATATCCTTGCGAATGCATAACAGGCATGTAAGAAACAGCGGAGAATATCCTGATGAATGCATAACAGGTATGTAAGAAACAGCGGAGAATATCCTGGTGAATGCATAATAGGCATGAAAGAAACAGCGGAGCATATTTTGGCGAATACATAGCAGGCATGGGAGGCAGCATGGAGGATTACAGGGAAAAGATAAATCAGTATGTGTCAATGGAAAAGGAAGTTTTAGATTCTCTTTCCGCGGATGATATTAATGAGGTTATGAATATTTTAGAAAATGCGCGTATCGGAAGGAAACGAATTTTCATCTGCGGAAATGGGGGAAGTGCTTCGACAGCGTCGCACCTGGAATGTGATTTCAATAAAGGAATCAGCTACAATCAGGAAGTCAAGTATGACATTGAATGCCTCAGTGACAATGTTCCGATGATCATGGCAATTGCCAATGACATAGGTTACGATGATATCTTTGTCGTACCATTAAAAAATAAGTTAAAAAAAGGGGATATTGTGATCGGTATTTCCGGAAGCGGGAATTCACGGAATGTCCTGAAGGCATTTGAATACGCCAATGAGCTGGGTGTGGATACGGTTGCATTTACCGGATACGGCGGCGGAGAGCTGCGGCGAATCGCAAAATATAATATCCATGTGCCTGTCGATAATATGCAGATTGTAGAAGACGTACACCTCATATTGAATCATATGATGATGTTTATTTTATCAGGAATGAAAGGCTGCTAATGTATAACGAAGAACAGTATATCTACGAGACTTTTACGAAAAACTTTATCGAAAATAAATGGGGAAATATTGTTCTGTACGGAACAGGTATCCATACCGCGAAGCTGCTTGAAAAGCTGGACAGAAAGCAGATCGCAGGCCTGATGGATGTGAAGAGGACAGGAGAAATCCTTTGGGGTTACAGAGTGCTTTCTTATGAAGAGGTCAGGAAGATATCCGATGTCCGGATTGTGATCATCGCGAGAGAAGCGGTGATCAATACGGTCTATCGGCGGATTGAAGATTTCTGCAGAGAAAACGAAATCTCGGTATACGACATCAACGGAAATAACCTGGTTTCCGGACAAATTCATGAGGAGCGGCATCGCTGCTTTTTGCTGGAACGCGCGGATTTGATGAGGAAAATAGAAAACGCAGATTTTGTTACATTTGATATTTTCGATACATTGTTGACAAGAAAAATTCTTTCGCCCCAGGACGTATTTCGCTATATGGATGATAGAAATCCTGTTTCACACTTGGACTTTTTCTGTGAAAGAAAAAAGGCGGAAGATGGAATCCAGGACAAAAAGAATCCGACAATCTATGACATTTATGACTGTCTACAGCGCAATACGGGAATCAGTGAAACAGAGAAAGAATTGCTGCTGAAATGGGAGATAGAGACAGAAATCCGCATGCTCTGCAGAAGAGAATCCATGTGCGGTATATTAGATTATGTCGGAAAACTTGGCAAAAAAGTCTATCTGGTTTCTGATATGTATTTGACAGGAGAATTGATTGAGACAATTTTAAAAGCACATCAGATTACGAACTATGACGGGATATTCGTTTCCTGTGACTATTCGGTTGGAAAGCAGGAAGGATTATTTCAAATCGTAAAAAAGGAATTAGCAAAAAAGAAATTCGTAAAAAAGGAATTATGCCCGGCGGAAGATGTCCGGATTCTTCACATAGGAGACAATTTCTTTTCCGATATCCGTGCTGCAAAGGAGGCAGGATTTGATACATATCAGATCTTCAGCCCGCGTGAAATGTACGAACGAAGTATCTATTCCAGGGTTCTTCCGGAACCGGAAAGTATGGAAGAGGAGCTTGTGCTTGGGAAATTTATTTCCACAGCATTTAATGACCCTTTTGGAAAATATAAAGGAAATGGAACACTGATTTTTGACAATGCGGAGCGAGTTGCGGAGTTGTTTATTGCGCCAGTTATATTGAAATATATGCTTTTCCTGATTCAGACTGTTGCGGAAAAACAGATTGATTTTATCATATTTCCTTCAAGAGATGGGTATCTGCTCCGGAGATTATTTTACCTGATTGAGAAAACCGGAAATTCTTCAATCAGGTTCCCTAAAAGCATTTATTTTTACACATCCAGAAGGGCGGCTCTGATTGCTTCCGCATATAAGGAGCAGGATATCATAAATATATTATCCATTCAAGATTCCAGAGATTCCGCAGATATGCTGGAAGCACGATTCGGAATCCGCATGGATAAGGAGTTCAGGAAGGATAAGGATTTCCGGGTGGATAAGGAGTTCAGGAAGGATAAGGATTTCCGGGTGGGTAAGGATTTCTGCATGGATAAAGATTTTCGCATGGATAAGGATTTCCAGGCGGATAAAGATTTTCAGGCAGATACATCAGAAGCAAAAAAATCAGCAGCGGAAAAACTAACATTGGGACAATCTGCGCCGGAAATGATGGAACGTCTCCTTGAAATTTGCGGGGAGGAGCGGAAAAATTATCAAAAGTATATTGCGTCCCTGGGAATATTGGAATACAGGCTCCCGGCGTTTGTTGATTTCGTTGCGGTAGGTACGGTGCAGTCGGCAATTGAAAAACTGATTCATAAAAGAATGCAGGGAATCTATTTCCGAAAGCGTAGATCTTCGGAAGAAAGGTATGAGAATCTGACCGTGTCCTCCCTTTATGGCTCTGCGGGTGATTTTAATACGAATGCCAATATATATAAATTTTATTACTTTCTTGAAAATATTTTATCTTCGAATGAACCGTCGCTGATGTCGGTTACGGACAAAGGGGAATTTCGTTTTTATAAAGAAGAAAGAGATGCGGAGGAGATCGGTCGGTTAAGCAGGATTCACAATTCCGTGGAGCAATATGCCCGGGATATGATGAAGCTTTTGCCGAAAGTGGAAAGCTGTACGGCTCCGATCCGCTTGTATGATGCCGTGTTAGGTCTGCTTTCAAAAGAATATTCCGAGTTTGATGAAGAAGCACTGTTTCATATGAAAAATGTAGATGAATTTATGGGACGTGCCGTTACGTCAATGAATCGATAACAAGAGACAAGATAGAGTTTATTTTGTGCAGGTGAACTGCTAACAAGAGACAAGATAGAGTTTATTTTGTGCAGGTGAACTGCTAACAAAAGACAAGATAGAGTTTATTTCGTGCAGGTGAACTGCTAACAAAAGACAAGATAGAGTTTATTTTGCGCAGGTAAGCCGCTAACAAGAGACGAGATAAAAATTTATTTTATGCAGGTAAACTGAAGATAAGATAGATTTCATTTGGCGCAGGTGAAGAGGAGACGAGATGAGATACCTTTTATTTGGAACAGGGGATTGTTACGAGAGATATAAACGGTGGTTTCAGGATCATGAAATCGTTGCCCTGCTGGATAATTCTGAAGAAAAGCAGGGGAAAATACTGGACGGGCACGAGGTGGTTTCGCCGTCGGAAGGAGTGCAAAGAGATTTTGATGCTGTGATCATTCTGAGTTTTTACATGAAGGAAATGAAAGCACAATTGATAAATATGGGGATCGAAGAAGAAAGGATTTTTCATTTTTATGATCTCCATAAGCTGATTGATGTCAGAAAAAACAGCAGAGCTTTGATTCGGTATGGGGATTTTTCTTTTGATAAGAAAGCGAAAAAAAGAGCGAAAAAAATCCTGCTTTTGAACCAGAATTTGTCCATAGGAGGTCCCGCATTTACATTATTCGATACCGCAAGAATTTTAAAGAAAAACGGATATCACGTTGTATACGGTTCTATGATAGACGGTCCTCTCAGGCACTTGCTGCTTCAGGAAAATATCCCTGTCATCATAGACGAAAATCTGTTGATCGGGACCATGCGGGCTGCCGAATGGGTGATGGAATATGACCTGGTATTTTGCAATGCAATCAATTTTTATGTGTTTTTATCGGACAGGGATACCTCGATTCCCATGATCTGGTGGCTTCATGATTCAGCTTTTTTTTACGAAGGTGTGGACAGGCAGGTGATTTCTAAAATATCAGGGATGAACCTCGATGTGTATGCGGTGGGGAATGTGCCGGAGGCGGCATTAAAAGCCTGCGCGCCTGAATTGAAAATCAAGACGCTATTGTATGGAGTAAGAGAAGAAAAAACATTCCATGGGAATTCCGGAGGTAAAGCTGCGGATATCTGTTCTGTGACCGATTCCGGAAGTAAAGCTGTGGATATTTGTTCTGTGACCGATTCCGGAGGTAAAGCTACGGATATTTGTTCTGTGACCGATTCCGGAAGTAAAGTTGCGGATATTTGTTCTGTGACCGATTCTGGAAGTAAAGCAGCGGATGATATCTGCTTTGTAACCATAGGATTTGTAGAGGCCAGAAAAGGTCAGGATATATTGGTTGAGGCGGTAAAAATGCTTCCGAAGCCTGTGCTGGAAAAATGTAAATTTTATATTGTGGGAAAAGATTCTTCCGCAATGGCAGGGAATCTGAAAGCGATGTGCAGGGACCTTCCGGAAATCATTTTTACCGGGATGGCAGAGGATATTCATGAGTATTTAAATCGCGCGGATGTATTGATCTGTCCGTCAAGAGAAGATCCTATGCCGGCAGTCTGTGCTGAGGCGATGATGCACGAATTGCCGTGTCTTGTTTCAGATTCGGCAGGAACGGCGGCATACATAAAAGAGAAGGAAAATGGCCTGGTATTCCAAAGCAAAAATGCGGGCGATTTGGCAAGACAGATTGTATGGTGCGTGGAAAACAGGCAAAAGCTTGTCCGAATGGGGAGAGAATCCAGGAAAATATATGAAGAAAATTTTTCCATGGATATCTTTGAAAACAATCTGCTGAACGCGATAAAAAAATGATTTGATAGAAAAGTGATTTGATAGAAAAAATGATTTGATAGAAAAAGTGCTTTGACAGAAAAGCTGCTGCGATAGAAAAAATGCTTTGACAGAAGAGTTGCTGCGATAGAAAAATGCTTTGACAGAAGAGTTGCTGCGATAGAAAAATGCTATGATAGAAAAAGTACTTCGAATGGGCAATCTTCCAATCTGCCAAAGATGCTGAAAAAGTGTAATGACAGAAAAAGGGTGGTGAAGAACAGTTGGAACTGGCGATTTTTGGAGCCCAGGGAATTGCGCTGGGCGTTTGTGAGGCAATACGGAACTTGTCCCCGTCAAGAAATATCCGCTGTTTTTTAGTATCGGAGCGGGGAATGAATGCGCAGTATTTATCAGGAATTCCGGTTTTAGAATTAAATTCCTTTTCGAAATCCCTGTCGAAGGAAGCGAAAAAGGAAATCGAGATCTTGATCGCGACGCCGGAGAATGTGATGCCGGATATCGAAAAGAGGCTGGATGAGGAAGAATTTTCCTGTCATGTCCGCCTGACCTCATCCCGCTGGTCCGAGCTCATGGGATATCATTATATATGCAAAAAAGATTATATGCCTCTGCGCGCCCTTCCTGTCGGACATCATAAAGCGAAGGTTCAGGTATTTATGGCAAAATTTTATAAAGACAGGCCGCTAACCGGGAAATATGATCTGCCGGAGTGGATAACGCCGATACAGGCAGGGGCGGCTTTGTGTGAGAAGCGCGTTGCTGACATTACGGATTGCAGTGGAGAACATATTTCCGAAAAAAATGGAAACTATTCGGAGCTTACGGTACTTTATTGGATGTGGAAGAACTGCCTGACGGCACCCGAGAGGAAGTATTCGGAGAATAAGCGCATAGAAGAGTGGAAGCATTCAGGGAATGAGTGCGGCGAAGAGATGGGGCATTCAGGCCAGGAATGTTGCGGATTGATCGGGCACTCCGGGCATGAATGTGGTGGAGCGGAGGATTCGGAACATGGGGAGCGGGAGTATTATGGGCTGATGCACTACAGAAGGATCCTGGATCTTACGGAGGACGATATATTTCGGCTGGCAGATAATGACCTGGATGTGGTTCTGCCGTATCCGATGCCCTATGAACCGGATATCGAGATGCACCACGCGAGGTATTTGAAACCGGAAGACTGGAAAGCGGTATGGGAGGCGGTTGCGGAATTGCAGCCGGCGTATGCGGAAGTGTTTCGGGGTATCTTAAAACAAAGATTTTTATATAACTACAATATTATTGTGGCGAGGAAAAATGTATTGGCGGAGTATTGCGGCTGGCTGTTCCCGATTCTGGAAAGAGTGGAAGAACTGAGCGTGCCGCGGGGCAGTGAGCGGGCCGACCGCTATATCGGATATATCGGAGAAACGCTGGAAACGCTGTATTTTATGCATAACAGGGACAGGCTGAATATATCCCATGCCGGGTGTATATTTTTATCATAATGATGAAAGCGTCAAAAGGCAGACACATGACCGTTTGGCGCCTGTATTATCATAATGAAGAAAGCGTCAAAAGGCAGACATATGATCGCTTGACGCTTGTATTATCATAATGAAGAAAGCGTCAAAAGGCAGACACATGACCGTTTGACGCTTGTATTATCATAATGAAGAAAGCGTCAAAGGGCAGACAAATGATCGCTTGACGCTTGTATTATCATAATGAAGAAAGCGTCAAAAGGAGACACATGACCGTTTGACGCTTGTATTATCATAATCAGGAACGAAAAGGCGGTAAGAAGCTATGCAATTTGAATTAATGGCATCCATGATGTGTGCCGATTATGGAAATCTGGAAAAAGAAGTGAAGAATCTGGAAGAGGGAGGCATCGATTCCTTCCATATCGATATTATGGACGGGCGCTACGTCCCCAACTTTGCCATGTCTTTGAATGACATGCGATACATAGCCAGTGCGACAAAAAAGCCGCTGGATGTACATTTAATGATTGAACATCCGAATAACAGAATCCAGTTGTTTTTGGAAAATCTCCGGAAAGGCGACACGGTCTATATTCATCCCGAAGCGGAATATCACCCATCCACTACCCTGCAGAGTATTATCAATGCAGGCCTGATTCCCGGGATCGCGGTCAATCCCGGAACTTCTGTCGAGACAGTTATGGAAATGCTGCGTATTGTAAAAAAGGTGCTGGTCATGTCCGTGAATCCCGGCAACGCGGGGCAGATGTATCTTCCCTATGTGGGGAAAAAGATCACGAAGCTGCTGGCGCTGAAGGAGGATATGGATTTTGAAATCTATTGGGATGGGGCATGCAGCGCAGACAAGATCCTGGAATATGCGCCCAAAGGGGTGGCAGGATTCGTGCTGGGGACGACATTGCTGTTTGGAAAGGAACAGCCTTATGCAGATACACTGCAGAATATCCGGAAACTGAGGTTTTAGTTAGGTAAAAGAGGGAGCCAGTTACCGTTTACTCCTGGGCCGTGCACCACGCTGCACGGTCACAGGCCAGTATGTACTGGGGCTGGAATCCGGCCTCTTGCCGTAAGGCAACTTTAAATAGGCAGGATTCGTTACAGTTCACTGGCTGGCCAGTGAACTGTAACTAAAGATGACACAATAAATAGGATAGAGCCACAGAGAATTTGATTGAACTATGGGGCCATAGCAATATGATGCTTAACCAGCATATCCTTCAAACGGGCAACTTC
>VSNK01000180.1 GCA_009774255.1 Faecalicatena sp. | reverse complement strand
GAGCGACAGACGGGGTTCGAACCCGCGACCCCGACCTTGGCAAGGTCGTACTCTACCAACTGAGCCACTGTCGCATTTTCAATCTTTCCTGTTTCTGTGTTCCCCTCGGAACAATATATACTATACTACACAGTTCTAAGATTGTCAACAATTTTTGGAAAAAAAATCGTTGGAATTTTTCAAAAAAATTCAGACAATTCTAAAGTCAAAAAATCAGGATGCACACTCGCGCCAAAGCATGGCTGCGGCAACAGCCATGCTTTGGCGCGCAGTATGCATCCACTTAGGAACTGTATGAAAATAACTTTTACATCCTGACTTGTTTATTTCTCCGCCTGCTCCTCTTCCTCCGCAGCCAATGCCAGCCCCAGCTCCTGAAGCTGCTTTTCATCTACGATACTTGGCGCGTCTGTCATCAGACAGGACGCATCCTTGATCTTAGGAAATGCGATGACATCCCGGATGCTGTCTTCCTTTGCCATCAGCATGACCAGACGGTCCAGACCATATGCCAGCCCTGCGTGAGGCGGCACTCCATACCGGAAAGCATCCAGCAGAAAGCCGAACTGATTGTATGCCTGCTCTTTCGTAAAGCCGAGCACCTCGAACATTTTTTCCTGAATCTCATTCTGGAAGATACGGATACTTCCTCCGCCGATCTCATTTCCATTTAACGTAATGTCATATGCCTTGGCACGCACTCTGCCCGGATCCGAATCAAGATACTGCAGATCCTCTTCCATCGGCATCGTAAATGGATGATGCATGGCCGTATAGCGATTCTGCTCCTCGCTCCACTCCAGCAGCGGGAATTCCGTGATCCAGAGGAACTTATATTCATTCTTGTCCAAAAGCTCCATTTGCTTCGCCAGTTCCACGCGAAGTGCTCCCAGCACATCCCATACCACTTTGTTTTTGTCCGCGGCAAACAGCAGCAGATCTCCTGCCTCCCCTGCCATCGCAGCGGTCAGGTCTTTTGTCTGCTCTTCCGTCATGAATTTCGCGAAGGAAGACTTGATAGAGCCGTCCTCCTGGATCGCAATATAGGCCAGTCCCTTTGCGCCGTAATCCTTTGCGAAGCTGACCAGCTTGTCGATCTTCTTGCGGGGCATGCCGCCCTGTCCCTTGACATTGATTCCCCTTACCGTGCCGCCGTTCTCAACGGCGCCCTTGAATACAACAAATTCAAAATCCCTTACCACATCTGTCACATTCACCAGTTCCATACCGAATCGGGTATCCGGTTTGTCGGAACCGTAACGGTCCATGGCCTCCTGCCAGGTCATCCTGGGGATCGGAAGCGGCACCTCCACGTCCAGCACTTCCCGGAACAGCTTTGAGAGCAGACGTTCATTTACATCGATCACGTCGTCCACATCCACGAAGGACAGCTCCATGTCGATCTGGGTAAATTCCGGCTGCCTGTCCGCCCGCAGATCCTCGTCCCGGAAACATTTCGCGATCTGAAAATAACGATCATAGCCGGAACACATCAGAAGCTGCTTGAAAAGCTGCGGAGACTGGGGAAGCCCATAAAAGCTGCCCGGATGAATCCGGCTTGGCACCAGGTAGTCTCTTGCCCCTTCCGGCGTACTCTTGCCCAACATCGGAGTCTCGATCTCCAAAAAGCCTTCCTCCGACAGAAACTGACGGGTCAGGGTCGCCACCTGGCTGCGCATCATCAGATTTCTCTGCAGATCCGGCCTTCTCAGATCCAGATAACGGTATTTCAGGCGCAGTTCCTCTTTTGTCCTGGAATTCTCCTCAATAGGGAACGGGGGTGTCGCGGATTCCGAAAGAATACGCAGCTCCGACGGAATCACCTCAATCTCGCCCGTGGCAAGATGCTCATTCACAGCGCCGGAACGCATTTCCACTTTTCCCACAACAGCGACCACATATTCCGAACGCAGACCTGCCGCCTTCGCGATCAGTTCCGCATCCGCCTTTCCTTCCTCAAACACAACCTGAAGGATGCCGGAGCGATCCCGGACATCTACGAATACCAGACCGCCCTTGTTGCGGTTCTTCTGAACCCATCCCATAATCGTTACCTGCTCTCCCACATTCGCCGCCGAAAGTTCTCCGCAGCGGTGGGTACGATGTAAACCTGTCATTGATTCTGCCATAATCTGTCATCACTCCTTTTCATCTCTTGTATCTGCTCAGTGCCCTTACAGATACGCCCGCAATCCCATGAAAATTGCCTTCGGCAATGGGCATTGCTCCTTTCTTACGATCCACAGTAACTTTTCATTCATATATTTCTACAATTTCCTCATATCCCTGCTGCTGCAGCTGTTCCTTCTGGAACTTTTTATTTTTCTTCATATACATGATCATGACCTGCAGCCCGGCCCCACGTTCTGTCTTTGCCTGTTCCAGAATAGAAAGCAGCTTTTCCTGGGGCAGCTTCTTATCCAGCAGATATGCTTTTTTGCTGTGCCCTGTCGGAATCTGATAATGACGCTCCAGAAGAAGCATGACGATTCTCTCGAAGCCGATGGAAAATCCGACTGCCGGGGTGTCCTGGCCCGTAAATTTTCCGATCATCTCATCATAGCGTCCGCCGCCGCCCACGGAACCGCCGAACTCATCCATGGAAATCTCAAAGATCGTTCCGGTATAATAGGACATTCCGCGCACCAGCGTAGGATCAAAGCTGATCTTAAAATCTGCCTCTTTGGCGCGCTCCACGCTGTTTATGATCGTTTCCAGCGACGCAGCCGCCTCAGCCGGGAGATAACCCTCCAGCTTCTTGCCGCACCAGCGTACGCCCTCTGCATCATTTGTAATCTCCTGAAACATCTGCAGATATGTTTCCACCGCTTCTTTCCCATAGCCATTTTCCTCTAACTCTGCCCGGATTCCCTCCATACCGATCTTGTCCATCTTATCCAGGGTGATAAATATTTTGTCATAATCCGCTTCTTCAAATCCACTGTATGCCGCCATTGCCTTCAAAAAACGCCGGTCATTGATGCGAATCGTAAAATCATGAAAATCCAGCTTCCCAAGCAGCGTGGAGGTCGCCAGGATCAGCTCAATCTCCGCCAGATTCGAAGGCTCTCCCAGAATATCAATGTCACACTGCATGAACTGGCGGAAACGTCCTCTCTGGGGCCTGTCTGCCCTCCATACATTCCCGATCTGCAGCGCTTTGAAGGGTGCCGGAAGCACATTCGCATTGGCCGAATAATAGCGCGAAAGAGGTACGGTCAGGTCATACCGAAGCCCGCCGTCCACAAGGTCGGCCTCTTCCTTTGCCTGATCGAGCTTTAACTTTTCCCCTCGCTTCAATATTTTAAAAATCAGCTTCTCATTGTCCCCGCCCTGCTTGCTGCACAGATTCTCAATGTGCTCCACACAGGGTGTCTCAATAGAACTGAATCCAAAAGACTTGTAGGTCTCCTTGATCAGGCCGACACAATAATCCCGGATCTCCATTTCCTCCGGAAGCATGTCCTTCATCCCGGTAACAGGTTTTTTCTTCAATGCCATATTTCTTCTCTCTCCTTCCAGACAGGGCGCACCCGGTAAAGGCGCAGCCCGCAGCCTTTTTGATCGCAGCCCGCCGGATGACTCGTGCACCGCAAGCTCTTTCCGCTCGAGAAGCGCTTAAAAATCCGTGAGCTGCTTCCGCTTTCTCTCAATTATTTCGTCTATTTTTTGTATAACATAAATATATCTTCGTTTACCAAAAGGATCTGTATATGTGTACAAATACATTCCCTTTGAATCGCTGTACGATTCCCCTTTCCGGAGCACTCTGCCTTTCTTGTCTTTTCGTGATGTCATGTGCATTCCTCCTTTCATTGCCAAGGAGAGAATCCATCAGTGCTTTTCGTTATCCAAGATAATTGAAACACCTTTCTGCACCACTTGAGTAACAGTCATTTCAGAAGAATCCGCATATTTTTTTATATTCAGTACCATTGGGTAAAAAATTGATGTACAATTGATGTACTAACCCTATTTTGATGTACAGCAAAACTCTTTTTAATCCTCAAGAAGTTTCCGTTTTCTCTCAATCATTTCATCGATTCTTTCTATGAAAGACGCTACATCCTTGACATTTTCGCATCTCTCGATACGTCCGTCAGGGTATACCCTCTTTGACACGCTACCGGCTCCGCAAGCCACGATAGACTGTTTCTCCTCCATAATGATACACACAACCCTAATTATGCCTTATTATAAGGTATTATCGAGTATTCTGTATTTCCACAATCACCCGATTAAGGTATTATTCAGTACCATTCAGACGAAATTTGATGTACTTTTGATGTACTTCCACCAAATTTGTTGTACTCTTTCTATCCGCAATAAATATGAATGCCTTAAAGGATTCTTCCATATTTATTATTGAGAAAACAAAACCATCTTTTCTGCCAATGCCTCCATTGAAGCCTTTTTCTTAGCCTCCGAAACCTCGGCATAGATATTCATTGTAGTTGCAATATCAACGTGACCCATTACCGACTGGATTACCTTCAGATTACTCTCGTTCTCACAAAACCTTGCGCAAAATGTATGGCGCAGACTGTGGCAAGTGAAATGAGGTAAAATAAGAGGCTCTCTGTTTTTCATTTTCGCTTCGTGAAGCTCGGCATCATTATACGCATCAATAATGCGCTCTAATGCCCTATCTAAATCCTGTTGCAAAAATACCCGTCCAAAGCGATTCAGAAATACAAAGTCTGTATATCCGTCAATTTCTGTTGTGCAATAAATTCCATTATCATGTTGATACTGCTTGATTTCTTTCAGTGCCTGACGCACCTCCTTCACCATTGGAATCTTACGGATACCTGCATCTGTCTTTGGTGTTGAAATATATATCTTTTTTTGGGATTTATTCATCTTGCCCGCAAAATAAACCGCTGCATGGTCAACCGTAATAACCCCATTCTCAACATCAATATCTTTCCAGGTCAGACCACTCAATTCTCCAACCCTCAAACCCGTTCCTATAAAAAAGGTATAGATTGGTTTCCAGTGATCGTACACCGGGTGACCGTCCATGAACTCCAGAAATGCCGTCTGCTGTTCCGGCGTTAAAGCATTCCTTACACCTCTCTTAGCGCCTGTCTGCTTCTTTAGCTGTCCTAACACGTTATGTGTGGGATTCGTTCTGATAATACAATCCCTGACCGCCATTTCAAATGCAGGGTGCAATTCCCTTTGAAGATGTTCAACCGTTCCATAGCTAAGATTTAATTCTTCCATCAGCTTTTTGTAAAACAGCAACACATCCGAATATTTGATGTCTTTGACTTTACGGTTGCCTATGCCTTTCCTGACATATGCATTATACTGATACATATATCCCGCAAAAGTCCTTTCCGCCAAATCTTTCCGTGTTGCCATGTACTTGTCAAAGATGTCATTCAACGTCTGGTTCTTAGCCTGTCCACTGTCAATCCCGTCCAGTTTATCCCGTAATATCTGTTCTTCCCTCTGGCGAAGTGTAGTCAGATTTTTAGAATAAATGTATCGCCTTTTCCCTGCTTCATCAGCATAGGCATATTGATACTTTCCATCTGAACTACGGTAGCTTTCCCCCTTCCGCAATACTCGTCCCTTATTGTCCTTTCGTGATTTAGCCATAGCCACTCCTTTCTTGTTCGGAAAGAAGAAATCCTGTGCCTTACTTACGAGTTTTGTACAATAAGTCAACTCCCGTTTTGATAGTTTCTGTTATAGTCTGTTGATGTTTGTCAGAGTATTCCTTTAGAGTGTGATATTCTGCGTCAGACATCCTTATGGTTACGATACGCTCTTTTATGACATCCGATTTCGGACGCCCTCTCTTTCCCATAGGCACACTCCTCTCTACATCTACATACCATTATATTTTCCGTATTACGAAATGTCAAGTATTTTTCGTAATACGAATAAAAAACTTTTGGCACATGGGAATCTTTTACTTTCCTTTCCCGGTTTTACTCTGCCGGTATGCGAAAACTCTCCAGGTACTTTTCAAAAATTTCGCAATCCACAAGTACAGCTTTTCCTACCTTATACGTTGCACCTGCTTCTTTCGCCCGTTTCTCAAAAGTGCTTTGGCATAAACCATAGAGCTTAGCTCCTTCCTTATATCTTACAAATCTCTTTTTCTCCTGAAATTTTTCAGACATATTTTCCCTCCTAACGGTGTATTTTAGCATGATAACTTTATCTGCTAATGACAATAGAAGCTGTCTGCTCCCGCTCTCATTAGTAGACAAAACAAGCTGCTTTTCAAAAAACACATACAGGTGACAGCTCATTACACTGTCCACATCGGTATCGCACCGTCATTCCAAACTGACCGGGAAACCCGGAAGTATCATTATCAAAGATATGCCTCATTGCCTCATGCAACTGCTGCACTTTTCGCCAGACATCTATCGCTCACTGCCTTAACTTCAATACCAGATTTCAGTATTCCCTCGTATACACTCCCACACCAAAATGGAAGCAGGCAGCTCTTGGCGTGTCCGCATAGCGGCTCCGCACATCCCACACGTCCCGTATGCATTTACATATTCAATTTTCAAGGTTCGCTCCGGCAGAACCCCCCTGCCTGTTTTGGATAAAATCTTTTCTGGACTTGCCAGCCCAAAAAGCACATAAGCACTCTCCGTCTGCTATGAACGGTTCTGTAAAGATTATGTGCTTTAGAGGAATGGCAAGTTTACAATTCCAGTTTATCAGGGCCGTATTTATGTATGATTTGCGCAAGGACTTCCTTATGCCTGTCCTCTGATCCTTCGTATACTTCTTTTAATGTTTCCAACTCTTTCAGTGTCAGTGAATTGCTGTGTGGATTATAATGTCCTCCCATGAAAATACCGCCCGCCACACCTGGCTTTGTATAAATTGGATACGCAAAGGACAGGGCTTGAATGTCATTTTTTATTGTGCAGACAGCTACATCAAATTCGTCTGCCAGTTCTTTCACTGTTATGTGATGCCGGACAATCAGGATACTGATTATCTCGTTCCTGCGTTCTGCCGCATTCATTCCCTGCCTCCTTTCTGCGAATTTTCCAAACTCATTCTATGGGTAATTGGGGCAATCCACCTGCACTAACTACTCAAGTTTTTTTGAACGCTTTTCGATTTATTTTCTCCGGCGGTATTTTATTGACTTTCCTCCTATCGCTTGTTAAAATCTTTAGTGGATAAAATCAAAACTTCATCAACGGACACTCAAACTGCTATGAGCCGGAACAGGGCAACTCTGCCCTGTTCTGGTTGTGGCAGTTTTTTATTTGCCAGAGCAGCCCCCAAAGCCAAATACCCAAAAGGCTTTACAAAAACAGGGGCGGAAACGCCCATATGTGTTGTAAGATGCTCGCCTAAGCTCGCACAACACGCAAATTCCCTATGGGTAATTTGCCACGAATAGCAAGCACTGCCTGCGTATATACGCAGGCGGGCAAACATCCAGCTTCCCCTCCGTGGGAATCTGAATATTTGCGCTTGCAGAGGGCATATCCCCCTGACCCCCTAAACCACAAAAATGCTGCATCCCATGCTGCGGCACGGCTTCACATTTTTGTTTCAAAACCCATGCCGGAAACGGCATTGTAAATGTCAAAACTATCGCTATATCCAGAAAGGACAAGGAAATGGATAAACACAGAAATAAAAACCGTTCCCGAAAATATGGGATTGTAATCCATCTCAGCGAAGATGAAAAATATATCCTCGACGAGAAAACAAAATGCTCCAACATGGCAAGCCGTGCCGACTTTATCCGGCATCTGATTTTGTACGGCTACGTCTATGACGTTGACTATTCAGATCTGCGGGAATACAACTCTGCGCTTGCCAAAATCGGTAACAATTTAAACCAGATCGCAAAGCGCATGAACGCCACAGGAAACGTATACAAAGCCGATGTAAATGAAGTAAAGGAGCTGATGAAACAGGTATGGCATACACAAAAATCCATGCTATCACGGCAACCGTCAGTAAAGCAGTAGACTACATCTGCAACCCCGCCAAAACCGATGAGGGCATACTGATTTCTTCCTACGGCTGCAGCCCTGAAACTGCCGCCTACGATTTCAAATTTGCCCTGTCAAAAACCAGCCAGTCCGACCCAAACAAAGCCTATCACCTGATACAGTCCTTTCTTCCCGGTGAGGTTACTTATAAAGAAGCCCACCAGATAGGCGTGGAGCTTGCCGACAGGCTTTTAGAGGGGAAATACTCATATGTTGTCAGCACCCATATAGATAAAGGCCACGTTCACAACCACGTTATTTTCTGCGCCGCCGATAACGTCAATCATCAGAAATACCATGACTGCAAAAAGAGCTATTACAACATCCGCAGCCTGAGCGATGACCTTTGCCGGGAGCATGAACTTTCTGTCATCACTCCGGGAGAAAAGCGGGGCAAAACCTACAAGGAATGGCAAGCCGACAAAAACGGCTCCGCATGGAAAGAGCAGTTAAAGTCCGACATTGACGAAGCCATAAAAAACGCCGCAACTTACGAGGACTGCATTGAGCTGATCCGGGCAAAAGGCTATGAAATCAAGGGCGAGGACTTCGGGGAAAAAGCGCACAAATTTATCTCCTTCCGCCCTCTGGACAGAGAGCGTTTTGTCCGTGGCAGCGCAAAGTCTTTGGGAGCCGAATACACCAAGGAACGGATAAAGGAGCGCATCGAAGAAAAGGCTCTTGCAAAGGATAAAAAGCGTGTGCCGTTCCCCACCCGGAAAAAGCCCATTGTCAAAGATTATTCAAAGAAAAACCTTATTGACACCACCGAGGATAAGTTTGCCAACAGCCCCGGCCTGAAACATTGGGCTGACATCCAAAACCTCAAGATTGCCGCCGCAAGTTACAGTCAGGCAGGCTCCATTTCCGAGCTTGAAAAACAGATTGCCGCCAAGTCCGCACTTGCGAAAACCGCACGGACAAGCCTTGTGGAAACGGAGCATCAGCTAAAGGATTTAGGGCAGATTCTAAAGTATGCCGAACAGTATAAAACCAACCGTGTCTACCATATCCGCTACCAGAAATCAAAGGATAAGGACAGATACCTGCGCCAGCACGAAACCGAGCTGCTGCTCCATGACGGAGCTGAAAATATGCTGAAACGCTTCGGCATTGACACCAGAAACCTTGATGTTGAAAAACTCCGCAGCGATTACAATACGCTCTATTCCAAAAAGGAAGCCCTGCGGAAAACCTGCCAGTCTGCCGAAAAGGACGCTGCCGCCCTCACTCGGAAGCTGGACAACCTGAATAAATACCTTGACCGGAATCCGGCGCAGCAGGAAACCGCCGACAGGAAGTCCGATAAAAGCCGACAATCACTCTAATTTCGACATCAAAAAAGAGGGTGTACCGCAACGAAGTTTTTCACTTCACTACGGTACACCCTCTTTTGTATGGCTCTCCCTAAAGTCCATCCGTTTCATTATCCTTACCCTGTGTATGTTCCTGTATCGTTCTTTCATGTATTGCACTCCATATCTATACTGTACTCTGTTGCAATTCACGCCCGCCGATGTGTACTGTAAACTACTATGGAGGTGAATCACAATGAATAATGGAAAACAAAATTTAGCTACCGCCGTGCGTGAAGCCCGGACAGAACTCGGCCTTTCGCAAGAAAGACTTGCCGAAATCCTGAATATTGACTCACGCACTATACGGGGCATTGAAGCCGGGCGTGGCAACCCCAAATTTGAAAAGCTGTACCCTTTAGTTACATACCTTAAAATACCAGCCAGCAAAATCTTTGAGCCGGATTACAAGGACGAAGCCCCAAACCTTCAGAAGCTCCTGGCCCTGCAAAAAGACTGTACGGAGCAGGAAGCGGCTGATCTGCTCCCCATGGTTCGTTATCTGCTTGAACTACTGCGGAAATAGAAAACTTTCCACTTTTAAAAAAATAATCTTCCTAATCTGACAAATATTTTTCTTTCTGTCTAAAAAGCGCAAAGGCATCTATTGGTATCTTCCAATAGATGCCTCTTTTCCTTCCATCTTCTATGGCCCCTTAACGATATACCGCCCTAAAACCCGGATTATTTATTCCTGATATGATTATTCCCTTTTACCGCCCTGTCCTTCCCGCTATTTCCATGTTCACTCTCTGTTGCCGGACAAGAACCGGAGATATATACTTACATTTAAAAAGACTCTCCCTGCTGATTGAGCGCTTGGTAGTTGCTGTCCATATAATTCTTTTTTCCGAAAGGAACATAATTTTCATCCAGCAGAATCATATTCCCGTTTCCGAGATCCGGGAATTTCTGTGCGATTTCTTTCAGAACCTCCCATTCGTCTTTGGAGTTTTCCCGGTTATCTTCCTCCACCTGTCTTAACGCCTCTCCAATCGCCTGCTGATCCATCGTACCCCAGTAAAGCGGGTGGGGCTGAAAGGACGAATGGTACTTGCCCCCTTCGTAGCAGAAAAAGCAGGAACAGGGGATTTTTTCAAACAATTCTTTCCTTGCCCCATCAAGCTCCATGACTTCCAGACAATAACAACCGTTTACGGCTGCCGCCCCTTCCTGCGCAACCATGTTTGCAATGGCCATGATTGTCAGCGGCTCTGTTTTTACAATCATTCCGGGAACCAAAAGCCCCTCTTCGTACAGTTCCCTTAAATATTCGTCAGAAAATTTTCCCACCGCCCGCCATAGGAAAAACAACGCAATAAGAATACATATGAGGGCAGGAATCCAGCCTTTTAATAGTGAAATCCCTGCCATACATACAAAACATACGCAGGTTATAGCTGAATTTTTTCTCTTTTTAACCACTGCCCTTATGATTTCATCTTTCTGCCGTATTCGGTTTACATCTGCGTGAATACCCGATTTTGTACTTGCTTCAAATTGTGAATAATCTACCACTTTATTTCCCCATCCTTCTTTTGATTCTGAAAGTTTTCTACTTCTTTATGATTATCTCTTTCAATTCCTATGACAATCCTTCCGTCACCCAGAATCTGATCCGCTCCCCTGTTCCATTCTTTTTTCGCATTGACGGATAATCGAGTCATTTAATTGCTGACTGGGTTCCTGTTGTACTCTAAGCGCTTTTCGGAGTAACAGTTCTATCTCAATTTTGGCGCTATTGCCTTTTGAATCGTTCTTCATAGATTCTCTCCTCCCTTGATTTCATTGGATATTCCTTCTGCAATTCTCTGTGCCAAACTTTCCTGATAATCGTCATCCAACAGCTTTTGACTTTCAGAATAATTTGAAAGAAATCCCATTTCTACCAAAACAGCGGGCATTTGCGTGTTTCGCAAAACATAATAGCCCTCTGTTTTTGCATACCTCGTTTCAATATCCTCACTTAGCGAAACTGCGTTGATGATACTTTCTGCATACTCTTTGCTTTCTACCGTATTTGAATTGTTGTAATAACATTCCAAACCCGCTATCTGGGCATCCTTCTCATAGTAATTGCAATGAAGACTGATAAAAAAATCTGCATTGGAGTCATTTGCAACGGAAGTACGCTCTGCAAGGCTCATATTTTCATCGGAGCTTCTGGTCAGAATAACTTCTATATTGTCATTCTCCAGAATAGCTTTCAGCTTCAATGCAACCGAAAGGTTAATATCCTTTTCTACTGCCTTGCCGCTGACAGTACCTCCGTCACTTCCACCATGCCCCGCATCCACGACAACGCAAACTCCTGGAGCAGTATTCTCCATCGAAGTAACAGGAGCAATGTCGTTACCTGCGTTTCTATCTGTGGATATATCCGTGTACTTATTTATCTTTTCATCTTCTTTTGTAAATCTCTCGTATATGTAAAGACATCCGCAAACCATAAGTATCATCATTATAATTGGTATCAGTATGACGATTGCCCTCAACAGATACGCAATCATAAGCCGCTTCATCTTTCTCTTCCTGAGTCTTTTCCTCTTTTCGTATTGTTTCCTGTTCATTGCCGCATTTGTTCCTCAATCTGGAATAAATCAATGGCTTTTGGGTAAAGCGATTTCCTCACCACTTTCTTTTGATAATACATAAATATTGCCTGTATCACAGGTAACAGACATTGCAGGTATATGACTGATCAATTCTTTGTTATTCCCGTCCTT
>VSNK01000018.1 GCA_009774255.1 Faecalicatena sp. | reverse complement strand
GTTTTGTTCTATAGGAAAATTCGAAGAAATTTCCTATAGAACGAGAAAACAGCCGCTAAGCGGCTGTTTTTGTGATTTACTACTATCCTTGCCTCCGATAGCGTATCCGAAACCGAAGCCCGTCACGCAAGATTCTCCGGCGCATTGATCCTTATAAAAAGTGTGCGTCTTGACGCACACTCGCGCCGAAGCGCGGCTGCGACAGCAGCCATTTTCCTTATGCGCGTGCAGCGCTCTCCCCGGAGAAGTTTCCTATTGAGCAAAAAATATCCGAACGAGCCAGATCATAAACAGCAGCACAACCATCGGAATCGCACAGGATGTCACCAGCATCACGGCAGCCACCTCAATAAAATGATTTAAAAGTGTTTCCCCTTTTTTAACCAATCCTGACACTCCCTCTTTGATCTGCGACACAAACCTGTCGAAGACGTTCCCTTCCGAATCTGTATTATCGTTTATTTCTTCCGTCAGGTCCTGCGCCTCCTCCATGGTCGTTTCCATCGACGATTCATATGTATCTTCTATCATCGCAGAGACTTTGATACTCAGCGGGATAATCATAAACAGGACAAGCCCGAAGACTGCCGTTTTCACTGCCAGTGCCTTTAAAAATGCTTTGTTCAGGCATATACCTGCCGCGAATAAAACGCACGCTGCCGGAATCAATATAAAAAAGGCCGCGTAACCCGTAAGTGTAACCAGATATTTCTCCAGAAAAATTGCCATCAGAATAATCAAAAAATATGAGGACAAATCCGCCAGTTCATTCGCCACCGGTGTCGTCGAATCGCCGGGAACGGCAGCAACCGCCGTTGCCGCCGCAGCCGACGCTGCCGTCAGTTTCAGGACATCCGCTTTCTTCTCATCTAACGCCGCTATTGTTTTTTTATGATTTCCCGGGTCGCCTGCCGCCTTTGAAAGAACCGTCATAGAAAGGAGCATGATCACCAATGCCGCGCCCACCAGGGCTAACTTTGTTACACGATTCTTATCCGTTCTCTCTGTCATGTTATCCTCCTTTTTCTTCCCGCGAAATTTCTATACTCACGGCCGGTGAAATCTGCCATGAGTACAATAACTCTTCTGTCAGCAATTCCCCACAAAGACATGCTCCAGATACTTCCTAGCCGTATCCGCCAGGCGGTACACCTGCCCCACCTCCGTCGCATCCCGGTCGGTCATATGATACCGGGGGAAGAACCGGGTCACATGGAGCGGAATGTCCTTTCCCAGAGAGGCGATCCACCGCGCCTCTTCCTCCATTTCCTCCGTTCCGTCGTTCATCCCCGGTACGATCAGCGTGGTCAGCTCCACATGACAGCCTGCCGCCGCCCGGGTGATGAATGCCTTCACCGTCTCCAGGTCCCCGCCCAGCTTCCGGTACGTCTCCTCCCGAAAGGCTTTCAGGTCAATGTTCATGGCGTCGATAAAGGGAAGCAGTTCTTCCAGCACCTCCAGGGATACCGTGCCGTTGGTCACCACCACATTTTCCATACCCATTCCCTTGATCAGCCGAGCCGAGTCGCGCACATATTCCCAGCCGACCAGAGGTTCGTTGTAGGTAAATGCTGCCCCGATATTCCCGATCGGCCTATACTCCTGCGCTTTCTGTGCCAAAGCCTCCGGCGAAATGTACGCCGCCCCGGTTTCCTCTGGTCCTGCCATGGAAATCTCATGGTTCTGGCAGAAGGAGCAGCGCAGATTGCATCCGAAACTTCCCACGGACAACACCAAGCTGCCCGGCCGGTACATATGCAGCGGCTTTTTCTCAATCGGATCCAGCGCCAGGGAAGTCACCTGGCCGTAATTACCGCAGATGATCTGTCCGTTTTCATTTTTTCTCGCCCTGCACAATCCCGTCCGGCCCGATTCCAGACTGCAGTGATGGATACATACCTGACATGTCTCTTTCATAATCTCCTCCCAGAAAAAATCCAGCTTGCGCCTCCATTCACAAAAAGCGTGCTGACATACCCTTTCGTCTGATGACATACCCTTTCGTCTGATGACATACTCTTTTGTCTAATGGCGCACTCTTTCGTCTGATGAGATGGCCGTACATTATTTTTAATAATGCCGTACCACCTCAAACCGTTCCAGCTCCGCCTTTTCCTGCTCTCCGATCCCGGCCTTCTGCTTTGCGATGGCAATCTGTTCCTCCACCGTATCCACGCCCTCCAGGTTGGGAAGCAGCAGCCCCCTTCTGTAACCCTTTGTCACTACCACACCGTACCGCTTCACATCCAGCTTGTCCGGAGAATCAATTTTTTCCGTATCTCCCAGTACATCCACACTGATCGTAAGCTTGTCCAGTTCCTCCGGCTCTATGGGTGAAAAACGCGGGTCGCGGGAAGCCGCGCTCACTCCGTTTTCGATGATTTCCTGTGCAATGGACGGATAGACTGCCTGGATTGTGCCGATGCAGCCCCGCAGCCTGCCTTCCTTTTTGATGGAAACAAATACACCCGCCCTGCGGTTCTGCATTTCCCCTGGCAGCCCTTCCGGCACCCGGATTTTCTTCCCCGTACGGACATATTCCTCCACGGTCTTCCGGGCAAGCCGTACATATGCGTCCTCCTGCTGCCGCTGCTTCATGATTCGATTCCTCTCCTTTTCCTCATACCGGTCTTTAAAGTTCCGTGTCAACTCTCTGCCCCTGACCTCATAGGCGCAGATGCCGTAGCCCACGCCAAAGGGTCCTTCATAGGAAAGGCGCCGGACTTCCACCTCCGTCCGATCCAATGCCCCGGCCATGATGGTGAAGGAACGGTGTCCGCACTCTCCTGCCTTTTCGCAGAAATCCTCGGAAAACTCCAGCAACTCCCCGAAATTGCCGCTCTCCATGACCTGCATGATACGGCTGTCGTACTCCGGGCCTTCCTCCCGAAATCCATAAGGGCCGTCTGCTTTCAGTCTGTGGGACAGATCGCCGCTGGCAATGATCACGATTCCCCGATCCAGTGCCTCCGCCGTCTCCCGGATCCGCCTCCCCAGCTCGTAATGGGTCGTCAACGAAAGTCCTGAGAGCCCCACTCTTACCAACTGATAGTCTTTCCAGTATTGATCTATAAAATACAGAGGCACCATGGTTCCGTGGTCCAACCGCCGGTCCCGCTCCCCGGCGGTTCCTGCCGGGATATCTCCGGCCTCTGCCAGCTTGCACAGATTTTCCACAAATTCCGTGTCATAGCGAACCTCGAACCGCACCTGCCCCGCGCCGAACTGGCCGAAATCCCCCTTGGCCCCTTTTCCCGGGGAAATGTGGAAATAGTCCGCGTACATGACCTGGTGTGGGGAGATCAGGACGATAGTCTCCGGTTTTAACTCGCCGATCCTGCGGCTCACCTCGTGATATGCGTCAATGGTATTCTGAATCTTGTGCTCCTCTCCCCTGCCGACCGCGGGTACGATCAGCGGTGGATGGGGCACCATAAATGTTCCCTGGATCATGGCACTGCCTCCTTTTACTGTTCTTTTGACAAATCTATATCCTTTTCCCTGAATTGCTGCCTCACTATTTTTACATTTCCATGGTATATCTTTTTCAACGTCTTTACCAAATTCACATATCCAGGATTCGCCTTTAAATCCGGCCTGGAAGAGGCAACAATAATTCTCCCGTAAACGTGTGCAAATCCTTTCCAAAAATCTCTGTAAAGGTTCAGTGTTTGCTGTATCTGCTTTAGAGATTTTGGAACATCTACCCCTTTTAGTTCAATCAAAATTGCCGAACGCTCCTGCGAATGGACAACAAATACATAGTCACACTTATTCAGATTATCCGGCACCGATGCATCCACTACAATAATTCCCCCGTCCATTCTGAAAGAAATAACATGATTTTTCATACTGTTCTCAAGGATATATTTTTTCTTCTTTTCTTCACATCTGATCTCCGAACGCCTGTCAGAAGACACGATACACCGCTCGCTATGATTACCGCACTTTTCAGGATATTTTCCAGATAACACTTCGTCTACACATAATTCTAATCTGTCACAGATCATCTTCCATCTCCATATCCATCAGTTTATCCAATTCTGAATTCGTAATCGCAGAAACTTCATCAATATAATCCGTATAAATCATATGGCTCTCGCTGTCAAGCAATGATTCCACAGATTTTCCAAATTTTCCCACTTTATATGCCGCAAACGTATCATAAGAAACCCGCAGACTTCTTGGAATCACTGTCTTTTCATTTTTAGAATGCGAGCCTTCCACTTTTTCCGAATACAATAAAATGTTGATTGATGTAAGAATATATGGGCTGTGTGTTGTTATAATCACTTTGCTTCCGGTCACATTCGACATCAAAGAAATGAGACTCACCATCTCTTTTTGCGCAATAGGAAATAGGTGCGCTTCCGGTTCTTCTATAATAAAAAATACATTCCTTTTTTCCAAAATAATGGAAAATGCGAGCATTAATATCCATAAAGCTTCCTGCTGCCCCGAGGAACTATACATCAGCTTTACCCAGTGAGATTCATCAAAATAAATCTTTTCTCCGTCACTTTCACTGATATAATCCGCCTTTAAAATCCTTTTTATCAGATCATATGCCTGATCCAATGCATGATTATTGATCTGCCCTTTGACAGTTTTTGTATAAACTTCCACCATCTCCGGAATTTTATTTCCAAATTTACTCTTTGTAGTTCTAATCAGCCTGATAAATTCCTGCATGGTGAGATCCATCTCATCCACAGATACATCCTGAAGCTGCTCTGACATAGTTGCCAGCAGGCTTCTTCCGGCAGGCACGTATATGATTTCTGATTTGTTTCCAAACAGCGAAGACAGCACTTCATTTAAGTGCCGTTTCATGACCCCCATGGCTGTAATATTGTCCATGATCGTGCTCACCTCATGGTTGAATTTATTCAAAAACATGTCCGCAGCTTCACTTATCAAAGTATAAATTTCGTTTCGAAGCTCCGTATCCAAAAAGAACCGCACATAGCCATCCTCATTTAAAAATATGCGTATACTCTTTTTCTGAAAACAATAGTGAATCTCAAATTGCTGCATATGCTTTGTGGTTCCAAAGCAACCCATAAATTGCTTTGTCAATTTTTTCAAGTAATTGTTAAAATACTCATTTTTATGGTTTTCTGTGAATTGCTCAGAACTCATCAGAAAATCCAGAGTATAATCTCTGATCTTCTGGCAAAAATAAACGACTCTGCAAATCGTACTTTTTCCTGACGCCTGTGCCCCAATAAAAATCTGAAATTTATCATTCAAGTCTATCCTGGCTTCATCAATCGGTCCGAAATTCCGTATCAAAATCTCATTTTTATACATCAGTCACACGTCCCCCCCTAAAGCAACACCGTTAAAACAATAGAGTTATCCTCTAACACTTCCTCTGATTCAATTTCCATTCCTTTCTCTTTTATTTTTTCTTTTGTTCTACAGTATACCTGATCTTGCAGGTTTTGTTTATACAACCCATCTAAACACCGCAATTCTTTTAATAATTTTTCCGGATTTTTTATTTTGGGAATTGAAACCATATAACATTCAGACTCCTTTACAAATTTCAAATCACAATCATCAAGCCTGCAGGAAATATTCTCCCTGCCAACTTTTAAATTTTTCACATCAAAAGAACGAAGTGTCTTAGTCAGAAGTTCCTTCTCGGCATAATTTGTCGGAAGTTTTATATTTTTTAAAGTTGCCGGGCCGCTTTTTGCAAGCTGCTCATAGTCTCTGTCAAATAAAATTACCTTCAACAATATCGCCGCAGGTATTAAAGCTAATGAAATAGACATCTTTTCCTCCTATATTAAAAATCAATTGTCCTTCCGCCTCGTGAATGCCTGAAGTTTTCATTTATATTGCCTGTATGCTTAATTTCTTCTCTTAATTTTTCCTCGGTTTCGGACTGATATTCCGTACGATCTTCCCTGGCAGTGGCAGCAACGGCTCTCACATCAGCCCATTCTCTGATTTTCGTTATCTGCTCTGATTGTGTCACCGATAATGGAACCATATTCCGTACGGTTTTATCCAAATCAGAAAGCTCAATTCTTCTGTCTTCTGAAAACGCTTCAAATAAAGCGCCTATCACGCTTTCCTCAATTTCCGCGCCTACAAACCCCTCAGTAATTTCTGCTAAATGTCTAAATTCCTCTTCCTTGAATGTAATATTGCCTATGATGTCCTTGTTGACCAGTCTCTTTTTTAAATGAACCTCGAAAATTTTCATTCTCTCTTTAAAGGTAGGAAGGTCAACAAAAAATATTTCATCAAACCTTCCTTTTCTTAATAATTCGGAAGGGAGTTTCTCTATATTATTCGCTGTGGCAATTACAAAAACCGGTTTTGTTTTTTCCTGCATCCATGTCAAAAACATGCCAAAGATACGGGACGATGTCCCTCCATCATTCGAACCAGTTCCGGAAAATCCCTTTTCGATTTCGTCAATCCACAGAATACTCGGAGCAACTGCTTCTGCTGTCCTGATTGCTTTTCTCATATTTTCTTCCGAACTTCCTACAAGCCCTCTGAAAATCTTTCCTATATCCAAACGCAGTAAAGGCAACTGCCACATTGCACTGATTGCTTTCGCCGTCAAACTCTTTCCGCAACCCGGAACGCCTGTGATCAAAACCCCTTTCGGTGCGGGGATATTATACTTCTGCGCCTCTTCTTTCCATGATTTATTTCTTTTTAACAGCCATCTTTTCAGATTTTCCAGTCCGCCGACATCATCCACATTGAGGTCACTTTTTATGTACTCTAAAATCCCTGTCTTTTTTATAACCTGTCTTTTTTCTTCTAAAATAATGTCCAGTTCCTGTATCGTTAACTGACCTTTTTCTACCATAGCACGCGCCAGGGCATTCTCCGCCTCCTGTAAAGTAAGCCCCAGCGCTGTCTTGCAAAGTTGTCTTTTTTCCGCATCGGAAAGCTGGATTCTAATATTAGGATTTCCCCCATTAACTTCGATCATCTCATCAAAAAGCGTTTCGATTTCAGTAATCGTCGGAAGATCAAACTCTACAACCGTAACCTCCTTTTGAAGCTCTTCGGGAAGCTGCAAAACCGGAGAGACAAATATGATATTCTTAGGCTTTTCACTTTCTCTTAAAACATTTACCATATCCCGAAGCCTTCTTATCACCGCATAATCCCCCGGCTGTCTGGGATTAAGAAAAATATGGAAATCCTTCAGTATAAAAACAGAAGGTTCTTTACATCCGGCAATATAATCCAATGCGGAATCAGGAGAAAACGTATTGTTAACATTCTCGTCAAAAGCAGTCATTCCCTCTGTCTGACTCCATACATAAACCTTTCTTCGCGTCCGGATTTCCTTTTCATTTGAGGCAATTTCTTCTATTATTTGTATCACTCTGTTTTCTTCCCATGTAGAAATATAGAGCATAGGAAAGCGCGCTTTTAATAAATTACATATATATTCCCTGGTTTTCAGTGGTTCCATCTAATATACTCCTTATATATCAATTCTTCTTCCGATTGTATGACTGCTGCTTTCACTTTTCGACAGTTGTTCTTCCTGAACATCCTTCACTTTGCACTCACTGCAGGTCAAATATTTTGCCATTAATTTCTGCTTTTCATCACTGATTCCTGCTCTTTTATAAAATTCGTCTACGGACTCAAAGGGCTGTTCCCTTCTTATATCTATAATTCTCTTAGCCAGGATCAGCCCGATCCCCGGAACAGTTCCAAGTTCCGCCTCCCCACATGAATTAATATCCATGACTGCTGTCTGGACATTTTCTTCTATCCTGCTTTCTTTTGATTTCCTGCCTTCGCCCATGAGTTCTTGATAAATTTTTTCCTCCTGCTCTCTTTCTCTTTCCGCTAAAATATCCTTTGATTCTTTTAATACTTTTAATCTCATACAATATTCTTTACCAATAATCACCGTATGTATAATTGAAACGAACCAGATAATGACACATATATTTACAAAATCCACACTCATTACAATACAGCATACTATGATATAAGCCAGACCAATGATCGTCCACTGTTTCTTTTTTGATCTCATTCCCGCTAAAATCAGCCCTAATCCACTGAGAACCGGGATAAAACTTAACGCAATAATCACAATTTTATTAACTGTTGCCTCGAATCTGGACATCTTCCCGTACCCTCTCTTCCACAGCTTCACTCTCGTATTCACTTTGACCATATTCTTCCGTAAACTCTTCTTCTAAAATCCGTGCACCTGTCAGATTTTCAATCAGTTCCTTATATTCCATACATTTTTTTCCTTTGATACCTTTTGTCTCCGCGAAAATCAGTCCATCCGCGCAGATCCTGATCTTTATGCATGCCATACCTGCTTTTCGCCCCCATCTGTCTGTATTCACGGCCAGAAAATCTGGTGCCCGGGAACTGTCATGAGTCAAAAGTTATTTCATGATAGTTCCTTGGCATAAATTTCCCATGCCGTTTAACATGATTTTTCCGTCTGATAAAATCCTTAACTCTATCCTGTTTTTAGCCTGTTTCAAATCCTTCTCCGTATACTTTGATGTAAAAAAGAGATATCGTTGATTTGATGAGCCTGTCCAGGGTCTTGAAAAATCCCTTTTTTCTTCCATATACGGTCCATCTATCAGTACATCCGTATTTTTAAAAATATCCATAATCCTTTTGTCATTCCGTAATAGTAGTTTTTCATACACATAGCCGGTAAATAAAATAACCGTATATCCTATATTTTTGCATTCTGTTACCAAAAACAACAATCCATCTAACTGGTCGAACGGCTCGCCTCCCAAGATTGTGATTCCTTCTATTTTATCTCCCTGCTCTGCCACATCTTTCACTATTTCCGATGCCTCATACAATTTTCCACCATCTTTTGTCCACATCTCAGAGTTCATACATCCCGGACATCGTATACTGCATCCCTGGAACCATACACAGAAACGTATTCCAAAACCTTCCGCAGATGATTGTTTGATGATTCGGTTTATTCTGATTCTTTCACTTTCCATACAGCCTCCCTTTTCTCTCCAATACCCCTTTCCACTGCTCCTCCCTTAAAAACTCCGGCCGCTCCATCTTATCCAGACTTCCCAGATCCATTCCCAGCTCTTGCTGGGCGGCAGCCGCAGCTTCATAGAGTGTCATCGTTTCCCTCCGGGTCTGGGACATGACATTTTCATACCCTGAAAATGCATGGTCATGGTCGAACAGGGGGCAAAAGCCTGCCAGCTTTCCGGTGGCGTTTTCCATAAAAAATCCCCAGTTCTGCTCATGCCTGTCATTGTTATTCAGAAGATAATCCGCAATCTGCATTTTCAGATAAAACTCCCGGTCTGCTTTTTCTGCTTCCTCATACGCATCCAGCCCATAATTCGCGCAGAATATCTGAAATTCTTCAAAAGTTACCATAGAAAACTCCTCCGAGGTGAACAGCTCCGCCTTCACGACTGTGTCTCCCACACTCTCAATCCACTGCCTGCGCTCTTCCGTCAGACAGGATTGGAGCTCTTTTTCCGAAGAAACCTGATAATGGATATGGGGGATATTCAGCGCATTCAAAATCTGATCTGCCGGAATCTCATATTTTCCGACCTTGTGGAGAAACAACCTCCCCTCCTCACGGATCCACCCTTTCGCACTTGCCCCCAGCGTGGTGAGTTCCGGCGTATGAATCTTGCTCCGCTCCCGGGACTCTGCGGAATAATGCACATTGGTGCCGGACAGCGACACCTCTGTGATATACAAAGACAGCGGGTTCCGAAACAGGCTGACCTCATCCCAGGTCTTTTCATCCCCATCCTGCCGGATCCAGTACGCGTCCTCCAGGCTCAGCCCCCTGCATGCCCTGC
This sequence comes from Faecalicatena sp., assembly GCA_009774255.1. GTDB lineage: Bacteria > Bacillota > Clostridia > Lachnospirales > Lachnospiraceae > Schaedlerella. Next base: position 27,396 of record VSNK01000018.1, on the reverse strand, counting down.
ACACGGCATACCGGTTGGTCTGAGAGAGCCGGAGCGTGTTCAGAATCTCCTTGGCAAAGCTCCGCCCAATGGACAACGTGCGGTTTGATGCCCATTCCATAAAATCGACAAATGTAATATTTTCCTTTCTGAGCGCAAACGGAAGCCGGTCAAAATCCAGAACCGTACAGGTTCCATCATCCCGGATATCCAGTAAGGGAGCGTTTTTTAACAGCAGCTGCATGGTATACCTCATTTTCAAGGAACCGGGAACTGCGGGAAAATATCCTGCACAGCTTGAGTATGCTATGTTTGAGCTTGCTATTTTTCCACAATTCATAGCCCATAGTAGATATGTGATTCAATTCCAAACAATGATTATCATTTGTCACCAATTTCGCCGAAAAATGATGACCTGCCTGCGCTTCGGCGCAATTCCTATTATACATTTTCGCAGACCTGTTTTCAACTATCTTCCATGGATTTTACGTCTGCAAATCAACTATCGTTACAGGTCACACCTTGACCAGGCGTGACCTGTAACTCAGGCCGCATTTTGAATGTCTACGCTCCGCTTCGGTCCGCACTAAGCGAACGTCCACTGGACGTTCAGTGCCCTACGGCAATGGGCGGCCTGAATACCAGCTTTTATGTGCATCCTCCCGACCAATCAGCGTGGTGATTGGTCGGGGTGTGACATGTAACCAACTATCCCCGCAAGCATAGCCGACTATTCGGTTCGCTGCTTCGCGTGAAATATAAATTTTTTATTTCCCTATTGTTTTAAAACTGTTGTATATCTGTTATACTAAATAAATACTACACCCTATTGGAAAGCCTGAATACCCACTTTTATGCTCGGACCAACTAATATTGATAGGAGGAAGGAACATGCATGATGACTTAGAACGCCAGGCCTATGACCGGCTGCTTGCATGGAAACGGCAGCCCGGCCATTCCACACTGGAGGTCTCCGGCGCCCGCCAGGTTGGAAAAACATATCTTGTCAATAAATTTGCGGACAATGAATATAAAAACAAGATCTATGTGAATCTTCTTGACTTTTCGGGAGAGCTTTTTATTGAGCGATATGAGGATCTGCGAAATGAAATCAAGAACGGGCTGATCTGTGAAAATCCGGTCTATGAGTTGATCAGACGCTATCGGCCTGATTTTACAGATTCTCCGGATACTGTCGTCATCATTGATGAGATCCAGGAATCGGCGGCGATCTATAATCGGATTCGGGAGTTTACACGCAGCTTAAAAAGCGATTTTATTATTACAGGAAGTTATCTGGGAAAGATTCTAGACAAAGGGTTCAAATATTCCGCCGGAGACTTGGATTCGATTGAGATCCATACCTTAACTTTCGAAGAATTCCTTATGGCAATGGAAGAATATCCTTTATATGAAAAAATGGATCTGTTTGGAAACAGCACGGAGGACACCTATGAAAAACTGAGCAGACTGTACTATATTTATTCCATGATCGGCGGATATCCTGCCGTAGTGCTGCAGTATCTGAAAACAGGATCCATCGAAGACTGCCAGGCCGTACTGTTCAAGATCATCAAGCTTTTTATCCAGGAGAGCAAACGGTATTTTGAAGACATCCTGGATGATGAAGTATATGACAATATGTTTTCCTGTGTGGCCCGGATACTTGTGAAGGAAAAGAAGGGGCTGGATAAAGACAGCTTAAGTGAAGAACTCCAAAACATTGTTGTAAAGGACTATTCCAGCAATATCAGCAAAGCCTCTGTAAATCGTGCCCTCGACTGGCTTTACAGCTCTGGTATCATCGGGTTTGCCGGAAAAGTAACCGAATGCAGTATCCTGAATTTCAGGGCAAAGGCTCGATGCTATTTTATGGATATCGGCCTTACGAATTATTTCCTGACACAGATCGGCTATGCCAAAAGCGACATCTCTGGTATTGTAAATGAAAATTTCGTATACCTGGATCTGAAGCGCAGGATCAACCATCCGGGTGAGATTGCGCTGGAAACGCCTGCATTTGCCACCCTTGGAAATGGAGAGCTTGATTTTTTTGTCAAAACCATCAAAGGGCAAAAAACATATGCGGTAGAGGTCAAAGCCGGAAAAAACAACAGCAAGACCATACAGGCAGTCCTGGATCGGCAAAAAGCAGATTATGTACTATTTGCAAAGGGGAATACGCACGGCGGAATCAACGGTTCTGTGTTTACAATTCCTGTCTATGGAATCGGAAAATTTCAATTTTAAAAAATCAGAGCCAGATACTTGCAATATCTGGCTCACCCTATATCTTTTATATATTTTTCAATGATACACTCATGCCCCTTTTTCTCATTATACGTGATACCTACCAAAAGAATTTCCCCCGTATATTCCTCAATCCACGAGGCATACTGCTTTTTCTTGATCTGGGCTATGGCTCCGGCTGCTGATTTATTCCATTTCAATTCTACAACAAGCGCCGGACGGTCAACATTTCTCCTTGGAAGATAAACCACATCGGCATAACCCTTTCCTGACGGGAACTCCATGATTGGATTCAAATAATAGTCTTTTGTGCTATAATATGCCATAAGAACAGTGCATGTCAGTGAATTTTCATTATTATATTTTAAAATAGAGGCTGTCTCATTGTGAACTGCCGCAACTCCACCCGCCACTGCTTCTCCGTCCAGTTCCCATGTTTTCCGGAGTAATCTCTCGGAGCAATCCAGTGCCCGTATCACACCATCCCAACCGCCAACCCTGACAGCACGCATAAATTCCTGCGCGACCTCCAGATTGGGAATTGATACTTCACTGGTTTCCTCCTCAAAGGTCAGATATCCCAGGTGAACAAGAAGTGTAAGTACATCATCCCTTGTTTTTAGCGTTGTCATATCATTCTGAAAGGTCGATGGTTCTATTTTACACCGTCCGTTTCCGAGCATCTCTACGATAGCCTCTTTCAAGCCGTCAAAATTCTGATCAATATAAATTTTCAGTGCTTCATAGGTTTCTGTCCCGGTCCAGTAGCTTTTGAATTTTTTCCACATCAGCACATCTACAACAGATTTTGGATTGTAAATATGAAGTTTTCCCATCCGATATCCATCGTACCACTTTTCTACCTCGCCATAATCCAGTCCGCATATTTCGCACTGTTCTCGTACTTCTTCCTCTGTAAACCCAAAATATTCCCGAAGGTTCTTGGGATCAATCATGGAATGCTCGTCAAAAATGTTGATCGCAGAATGTGTACCGTATTTCTTAATCGGCAAAATACCTGTCATATATGCCAGGCTGACATAAAGCCTGTCTTTAAACAGATCTCTTAAGAAATCCAGGTAAGATTTCTGTGCATTTATATCATCCTTTGCGACACGAAAAATACAGTCCCACTCATCGATGACAAAAATAAATCCTTTATTTTCCCTCGTCTCATTCATATAAATTGCTGTCAGTGTATCCGGCAAATTGCCATATTCCTCCGCAAGGCTCGCGGAATACGCGGCATATACCTCTTTCAGAACGGCCTCTTCGATACACTGCCCTAATTGCCGCAGCGACTCCGCCCTTCTTAAAAATTGCTGTACATTAATATAAATCACATCATGACAATTCAGATGCTCCATATAGCAATCGCTTTTCACGATTTTATAATCAGCAAACAAACTGCTCGAATCACACCCCCGGCAATAATAGGCTGTGAGCATATTCGCTGCCATAGACTTGCCAAAACGCCGGGGCCGGCTCACACAGACAAATTTTACACTGGGCTTATTCAGCCTTTCGTTCATGATTGAGATCATATCTGTTTTATCAATATAAATATCATCTGAAACCGCCTGACGAAAAGCGTCATTTCCCGGATTTAGATACAGGCCCATGTGCACACACTCCCCTATGGAATCTTTGATCGGATGAACCATGATACTCAATGCCAGATAAATCTGCCGCTCAGCATCATGGAATACGCACAGCCGCATGCGGAATGATACCACTTTGCGGCTGGCGCGATACTCATGGCAGTTTCATGGTCCATGAGTATATCATCTGGTGTTGTAATCAATCTTAGCATAAAGGCCGGGGCTTTGCAAGCAGAGGGATGCCTGTTACTGGAACACTCAAAGGGTGTGGTTACAGGTCACACCTTGACCAGGCGTGCCCTGTAACTCAGTCCGCCATTTAAAATTGCCTTCGGCAATGGGCGGCCTGAATACCAGCTTTTATGTGCATCCTCCCGACCAATCAGCATGGTGATTGGCCGGGGTGTGACATGTAACAGGGTGTGAACTGTAACTTTATCTCATCTCAAACCACCCAAATTCCGCGTGGTTCCCGCATTCTTGCCCATTTCCGGAGGCGAACATCCCGATCATGGTTCCTGTCATACATCCCACTTTTTCCGGATTGATCCGCGCTCCGTCCGCGACGCAAAGCTCTTCCAGCTTCTCCCGCTCCGCTCCGTACCGGACAGCAAAACGCTCTCCTTCTATCTGGAACTGCAGCACGATTTCCTCCGCGTCCCACGGAACCTCCGCGATCAATTCCTCATGCGTCACACTTGCAAATCCCGGAAAATACGGCGGTCCGTCGTAATCCGACGTATACAGCATGAGCCGCAGCACCTGCCCGCCCTCGCTCACCGCCCGCTCCAGATGGTACTGGTGGTTCATAGCCTGCACAACGGCCAATCCGGCGCTTTCCTGCCCCTTTGGAAGGAACTTCATGCCGCAGGTAACCGTCGTATCAATGTCACACTGTCTGCATGCCAGAAATGCCGTATCATATTCCTCGGATTTCCGGGCGTCAAAGGACATCGGGCGAAGCTCTTCCACAAGGGACTGCGGAATACATTTCAGATACAGCGCGGAATTTTCAATTTTATAAAAGTCATGGTAAGGAGTTCCCCAGAAGGACCAGCACAGATTCAGCGTCTCCTCGTCAAAATCCTCCCGAACCTGCCCGAACCCTGTCTGCTTTTCGTCCCCTGCCCCAAAGCTTCCCTGATTCCCGCTCCGGGAGGGAGCCATCTCCGCATTAGTTTCTTTACAGTTCTCCGCGGCACTTTTCTTGCAGTCCCCCGCATTACTTTCTTCGCCGCCCGCCATGTTACTCTCTTCGCCGTCCGCCGCTTCTTCCTGCCACGGCAGACACTTTGGCGCGTCATATTCCCACTCTACTTTACCGGTCTCTGGGCTGAACAGCGGCCAGTCCCTTTCCCACACAACCGGGCAGATGAAGGTTTCTCTTCCCAGATTTTTACATTTTCCCTCGATCAGCCGGGATGCCAGCATCACCGCATACCAGCTTCCGTCCGGCAGTTCCACCAGATCCGCATGCCCCACATTGATGATCGGGCTTGTGAATCCCATATGCCGATGCGTCATCACCGGATTCGCCGGATTTCCTTCATAAAATCCAAACAATTCCTTACTTCTCGCGATCATAACCGCGTGGTAATGCTCGGTCCCGCCCTCTGCGATCATCAGATAATAGTATTCCCCGATATGGTATAGGTGAGGCGCTTCCGGAGCAGACCCTACTCTAAGGGCGCTGTTAAAGATGGTCACCGGTTCCCCCAGCATATGGAAATGTTCCACATCATATTTTGCCAGCCAGATTCCCCGCTCTTTCACGCCGGCTCCGTTGTCCCAGACATCCCCGGTTCCCATGATATAGGCCTGCCCGTCGTCATCGAAAAATAACGACGCGTCAATTCCCGGCACATCGTCCAGCCAGTGCGGCTCTGACCATGGGCCTGCGGGATTCTCTGCGGTAATAATATAATTTCCTTTGTCGCTGAAATTGGTATTAATAATGTAAAATTTGCCGTCATTATAACGGATCGTAGGCGCCATAACCCCGCCCACTCCACAATTTTTCTCCACATGAAAGCCATTCTCCACTGTCATGGCATAGCAGAGCTGTTCCCAATGAGCCAGATCCCTGCTGTGGAAAATCGGTACGCCCGGGCACAGTTCAAAGCTGGAACAAGCCAGATAAAAATCATCTCCCACCCGGCAGATGGACGGATCCGGATAAAATCCCGGTATGATCGGATTCTTTAATTTCTTCTGCATGATTCTTTTCTCCTCCACATTTTCCTTCAGGCATTTTCCCTTCGCCCTTTAGAAACTCAGCCTGATCTCTTCTGTCTTTCAGGCATTTTCCCTTCACCTCTAAAAACTCAGCCTTACCTCTTCACACAGGCAGTCTCTGGAACTGCCGCCCGCGTAGATCCGGAACAGACCATCTTCCAGCACATATTCTCCCTGGTTGTTGTAGAATCCCATATTCTGCTTCTTCAGTTCCAGGCTCACCACACATTCTTCCCCGGCCTCCAACTCTACCCGCCGGAATCCTTTCAGTTCCTTCACCGGGCGCACCAGGCTGGCCGTCACATCCTGCATATAGAGCTGCACAATTTCCGTCCCTTTTCTGTCCCCGGTATTTTTCAAGTGAACGGACACTCTCAGCAAATCCGTTTCCTCCTCCACTTTCAGATCCGAATACACAAATGTCGTATAGCTCAGCCCATACCCAAAGGGGAACAGCGCGTCAAACGGTGCGTCCAGATAGCGGGAGGTAAATTTGCTCTTGCTTCCCGGCCGTCCGGTACTGGGATGATTATAATAGATCGGACACTGCCCGTTCACAGATGGGAAAGAGGACGCCAATTTCCCGCTGGGGTTCTCTTCCCCTGTCAGCACGGCCGCCACCGCATTACCCATCTGCACGCCAAGATGCCATGCCTCTACCAGCACCGGAAGATGCTCTTCCTCCCAGCCAAGAGCCAGAGGGCGTCCGTTCATCAGAACCGTCACCAGAGATTTTCCTGCCGCTTTCGTCTTCTCCAGCAGCGCGGAAAGCATTTCCCGCTGTTTTCCCGGCAGTTCCACATTTGCCTTGGAAGAAGCTTCTCCCGACATACTAACCAGTTCCCCGACTACCGCAACGACCAAATCTCCGTCCTGGCAGGCCTTTTCGATCTCTTCGAGATTGATCTCGCCCTCCGGTCCGCCGCAGGGATAATAATTCACATCCGCGCCGCTGTTTTTCAAACCCTCCAGGATGGACACGCAGTCCTCGTTCTTCCAGCTCATCGCCCATGCGCCGATCACTTCCTCCTCGCTGGCCGCCAGCGTTCCCACAAGGCTGATCTTCTGCTTCTTCGAAAGCGGAAGCACATTTCCCTCGTTCTTCAAAAGCACGATCGATTTCTTCGCGGCTTCCAGCGCAACTTGCGCATGCTCCCCAGGAATCTTCGAAGCGTATCTTGCCATCGCTTCCTCCGGCACATACGGATTTTCAAACAGCCCCAGCCACATCTTTACGGAAAGAATCCTTCTGACTGCATCGTCCACGATTTCCATAGAAACTTTTCCGTTTTCCACCGCCTCTTTCAGATGATCCTTATAAATATGAGTACCCATATCCATATCCAGCCCCGCCCAAGCCGACTGGATTCCCGCGTCCTCATCATTATCGGCAATTCCGTGAGTCACACATTCCTTGATTCCATTGGCATCGCTGACCACAAAGCCCTCCATCCCGTATTTTCCTTTCAAAATCTCGCGCAAAGTATAAGGATTCACGGTACACGGCACGCCGTTCAGGTCATTGAAGGACGCCATGGCGCTCGCCGCGCCCTCTTCCACCGCTGCCTTGAAAGGCGGAAGATAGACATTGTGAAGCTGGGAAACGGACATGCTGGTGGTATTATAATCCCGCCCGGATTCGCAGGCACTGTATGCTACATAATGCTTCAGGCACGCCGCCACATAATTTTCAGAAGATGACCGATCATTCTGCAGGCCGCGGATCTTCGCTTTCGCAAAACAGGATGCCAGATAAGGATCCTCCCCCGGGCCTTCCGATACCCTTCCCCAACGGCAGTCCCTCGCCACATCAATCATAGGCGCAAAATTCCATTCGATTCCATGGGCTCTGGATTCCTTCGCCGCGATCTCTGCGGTGCGCTCGAATAAATCCTCGTCAAATGCCCCCGCCTCCGCGATGGCAATGGGATACACGGTGCGCAGCCCATGGATCACGTCAAATCCCATGATCAACGGAATTCCCAGCCTGCTTTCCTCCACCGCGATCTTCTGCAGTTCGTTCGCCTTCACCGGGTCATCCCCCATCATGGCGCCCACCAGCCCTTTCCGGATATCTTCCTCATGAAAATCCCGGGTGGCCGTGGACATAATCTTCTGAAATTCCTCCTGGGAAATCCTTCCGTCTGTCATCATTTCGATCAGTTCCTCGAAAGGCACGTCAAATCCGCCCACAATAGAAGGTGATTCCAGGTTCATCTGCCCGATCTTCTCATCCAGCGTCATCTCAGATAACAAATCCTCTACCCGTTTCTTTTGCTGCTCCGTCAATTTCATCTTTCACATGCTCCTCTCCTGTCATTTCTATGATCTTTATTTTATCGAAATCGTGACAATAAAACCTGTCTGATTTTAATGCTTTTTAGGTTAAAAATTAGCCACTTCCCGTTTTTTTTCTTTTTTTGCCGGCAGAGGTCAAAAAATAATACTATATTTTTGCCTTTTTCCTCAGATCATTCCCGCACCCAGTAAATAACACAAAAGACCTGTCTGTACAAGCAGCATCGCGGGCAGTCCGATTTTAAAAAGTACTTTTTGCGTCTTATGCCTAAATACATACATTGCAAGCAGTCCGCCTGCCGCGCCCCCTATTGCTGACAGCCCCAGCAGCGTCGATACCCGGATTCTCCATTTCCCATGAACCGCCTTCCACTTGTCCACACCGAACACAATAAAAGTCAGCAGGTTCACCGCAATTAAATACAATAAAATAATTCTGTTCATAATCGGCCTCCCTTATATAATTCGCGGCAGGTTAGTCCGTGAACTGTAACTATCTTAAGTTACTGTTCACACGGTGTCGTGCACTCGCTGCACGGCAACCGACCAATACAGTAACTATCTTAACACGAAGATAGCAATTTGTCATAAAAATATGATGTAAGAACAGATATTCTCTGTTATAATAGAAATGAAATTTTTTTGTACAGGATTTCTATGGAAGGGAAAGATTATGCTAAATATTATTTTCAACAGAGGTTCAAAGGATATCGAGAATGCAAATTATGTATTCAGCCCGGATACTTATTTCAAATACAACTATGAGGAGGAATGGTTTGATGACGAGCTGATCAAAGAAATGATCCAGGATGTAGATGGTTCGAAAGTCATATCGGCTCATTCTATTGATAGTCCGGTACTTGGAATTATTGCCCCGGAAAGACTATCCGGCGGCGTAAAAGCCCTCATGATCATGTATAAAGAACCTCATCTCATTGTGAATGCCTCCTCTTGCGGAAATAATTGCGCCAAATGGATCCTGGAAATAGGGAAGAGACAGGATATTACGATCCGGCTCGGATATGAAATGGAATTTAAAGAGCCTTTTGACATTCGGATCAAAAACAGCGGCAATATCGTCCATAATTATGCCGACTTTTTAATGGAATTTCAGGAGGTAGAAATTTTTGAAGGGTAGTATAAAAATCGTTGTTTCCACAAAAAAACTCCGCTATGAATTGAAGCTACGAAGAAATATTACAATCATCCAGGGGGACAGCGGCAGCGGAAAGACGTCTCTGATCCAGCTTCTGAGCGATTACATTTCCGGCAGAACCGGACCAGGAACTGAAGTCATATGCGACAGAAAATGTGCGGTTTTATCAGGTGATGCCGAGAGCGTGATTGCACGTCTTAGAGCTTTGACAGATACCGTTGTATTTGTCGATGAGCAAGAACGTTTTTTATATTCAAAGGCATTCGCGGAAGCCGTCCTGGACTCTGGCTGCTATTTCGTCTTTATTACAAGGGACGCATTGAATATGCTTCCGTATAGTGTCAATGAGATTTATTACCTAAAAAACAGTGGATATTATCAAAATACCAGGCAGGTATATAATTCCATGCATCAGGTATATCCGGAAATAAAAATGGCCGAAAATATAGAACCCTCGTAACTACTCAGCACAGGATAGCGCATTCACTGCGCTATCCGTACGAAAACATAGAGATTGCAAGAGCAATCCCCATTGACGAAGTCAATTTTCATGGGATTGCGGTCGTATCTGCGAGGGTACTGAGCAGATACGAACCCTCTATGATTCTTACAGAAGACTCTAATGCCGGTCATGAAATGTATCAGGCAATTTTTCTGGATACAAAAATTCCCTGTGATTCTGCCGAAGGTAAATCTAATATAGCAAAATATATCCTTGCCAATAAAAGCAAACAGATATTTGCAATTGTTGATGGTGCGGCATTCGGTGCAGATATGCAAGGCGTAGTACACGCATTGGAAATGAACCCCGGAAGCCATATATGGACACCGGAATCATTTGAGTATCTCCTTTTACAATCAGGCATTGTACAAGCCCAAAACCTAAAAGGAATTCTGGAATCGCCCGTAGATTTTATCGAAAGCGGCGAATATACCTCATGGGAGAGATTCTTTACCTGCCTGCTTGAAGATTTAACAAAAAATACCGTTTATGCTTACAGCAAAAGAAAACTCAACCCGAATTACCTTACTAAAGGAAACATTGATAAAATGAAGAAGCTAATGCCAGATGTCGGACTATTCACTCAAAAAAAAGAGTCTCGGATGGAAAAATGCGCAGTTAAGGAAAGTCCGCCCGTAAATAATTCTGAAATCACCCGTAAATATACTCACGGCCGATGAAATCTGCCGTGAGTATCGCGCATGCCGCCGTCAGAGCTCCGCGATCACAATTCCCTGGATCTCCTGCGCCGCCAGACGTGTTTCCACCACCAGCGTATGGTCATATGCCTCCGCCTTGTGGATGGTAAGCCCCGGCTGGCATCTTGTCTGCAGATACTGGATCTCGATCACGGAAAGCGCGCTGAAATATCCCAGCTTCCTCCATTCATCCTGCACATTTCCATTATCCTGATTCACCGAAAATACCTTCACCTGGTACATCCCGTTGTTCACCGGGTGCAGCTTAAAGCTCATCTGGAGGGCCTCACGATCCGTAAACAGGCGTGGCTGCTGCTCCACCTCAATCTGATTTTCATCCTGGGAGTAGTAGCGGAAATTAAAGTGCTTGTAATTGTGGCAGCATATAAAAAAGAGACCCTTCCCGTCACTGGTCACAAGGGCATTCCTGTTTTTTCCCAGGAAATATTTTTCCAGGTGGTTCATGTGTGTAAATGCGAAAAACGCCGGCTTGCGGATCCCGTCCCTGCTGATCAGCCCGCAGCCTCCGAACAAAAGCTGGTCCGTGTCGATCCTTTCGGCAAAAATATCGGTGGCAACCCAGTACGCGATGGCATCCGCCTCGTTGTAATTCCGGATCAGGTTCTTCATAATATAGGCGCTTTTATAGCAGCCGTCATTGAGGCAGTTCCGGTTGGAAAGGGTGGAACTCCACTCCGTCACAAAAAATTCCGGGACATCAAATCCAGCCTCCCGGACCACCCGCTTCGCAGCCTGGATCTGGTGGTACAGATAATCCTCATCCGGGGAGTAGGGATTTCTTCCCGCGTCCAGCAGATGCTCCTTGACCAGATAAGGGTAAGAATAGATGGAAATAAAATCCGGGCGGTGCTTTCTTTTGGACCACTGTGCAATGATCTCCGGGAACTCCTCCCCGATATAGTTCATACTGAAGCCCGCCCCGCCCAGCTTGACGCCCGGGACATAATTGCGGAAAATCTCCGCGATCGCGTCGAAGGCTTCAAAATAATGATTGACAGGCACCTTTTTCTGAACCACCGCATTCTGCTCCAGCTCAAAATACCACTGCTCCACCTTGCCGATCCCATACCGCTTTGTCAGATGGCGGATCAGCTCCTCCAGCAGAATTCTGTTTTTCTCCAGCAGACCGATCTGATTCTCCAGATTCTGGGTGAGCATATTCAGCCCCACCTTTTCCACAAAAAAATCCCGTCCTTTGAATCCCAGCTCGATATGCGGCTTCACTCCGATATCCATCAAAAAATCAAAGATCTGGTCAATGAGCTTGAAGTTATACCGGGAATTTTTTTCTTTCAGTTCGATCATCACATCATCCGTCAGGAGATTCCAGAACCTTACGTATTCAAAATGAAGATGTTCCTTTATATAACGGAGCTGCTCCCTGACATCAAAACGCAGCAGGTCGGAGGCCGCGCCCACATTGATGATCCGGCACCAGTTCCGTTTTACCGGCTCTCTCCCGGTGGTGTCGATCTCCATCTCCTGCACGATGGAATCCGCAGCCTCCGAGGTTCTGACCAGGTTGGAGGTCAAGTATTGCTCCACCTTTTCCCTGACCTGGCTGCTGTCCTCCTGTTCCCCCCGGTCCAGCTTCCCCGCCATCTGCTCCCGGTACTCTGCGGGCGTGGTATGGTAGCTTTCCCGAAACGCATGGTTCAAGCCGGCCTGGTTGGGAAACCCGTTGTCCATGGCGACCTTGAGAATGGTCTTATCCGTGTACAGCAGATCCCCCACCGCATGATCCAGCCGGATGTTGTTCAGGAGCTTTACGAAGCTCATGCCAAAATTATTTTTAATATATTTTGAAAGATAGGTATGAGACAGATACAGGCGGTCGGCCAGTTCCTTCAAAGTAACCGGCTCCCGGTAATTCAGCATGAGGAAGCTCAGGATCTCATTCATCCTTTCGTCCCGGATGCCCCGCAGGGATTCATATTTACTCATCCCCCTTTTCACAATGAAATCCGTCGTGATCAGATAGACAAGCTGATAATAAATGCTGTTTTTCAGCGCAATTCCCTGGCCCTCCGTGGTCTGGTTATAGTTGAAGACCTGCCGGATGAAATAACGCATTTTTTCATAGCTCTCCGACTGCTCCTGTGCGGAATTACACCAGAAAAACTGCTGCTCTCCCCCGAACATCTCCGTCAGAAGCTGATTGTCTATAAACAGGCTGCCCAGCAGAATCTCATCGGTTGTCCTGCCGTCCATGCCCTGCCCCACTCCCGGCACGGCACGGTATCCATGGCGCACATTCGTGTTGATCAGCATAAACTGGTCAGTTCCAAGACGATAGGTTTCCTCCTCATACTCAATCTCCAACATACCGTCCAGCACATAGAGGATCTCAATATCCTGATGCAGGTGCATCCCCTGCTCCTTCTTTGTGGAAAACTGGCATCTGATGATCTCATACCGCATCTGCTCTTCCCCCTTGAAAAAATACTCCGCCTGGTCCGGACGCTCTAAAAAGCAAAATTTTCGTATTGCACTTTTCCGCTTTATCCAGAAACTGCCACGGAATAATCATACAGATTATTCCGTGACAGCTCCTTACACGCTTACGCAGATTTTTGTCCGGGGCTTTTGTCAATTGTAACCGAATCCACTCCGCGTGACTATATCTATTTTAACCTTTTTTAACCATCTGATCCGGCTTTGTTACTGTTCACGGTGCCGGCCAGTAAAGCTACGGCTTGAGGCATTCAGCCCGTCTACACTCCGTTTCGGTCCGTCCTAAACAAGCGTCACAGGCGCTTAGGACCGCCGTCAGGCGACTTTTCAATGGGCTGGATGCGTTACAGTTCGCGGCCGGTTAGGCCGTGAACTGTAACCCGGCTTTATTTTGCATTGACTGCATTTCTTTCATCCAGTTCTACCCGGATCTTATCCATCATCTTCTTGTCCAGCTTATACCAGAACAGCGGAATCATGGAGGCAACGATGCAGGCTGCCGGAGCCAGGTTCACGACCGCATTGATTCCCATCTTGGCTGCCTCGGTCTGCTCCGCATTGGGAACAAATCCAGATGCCGCCAGAAGCAGAACTGTCACGGAACCGCCTACCGCAGTTGCGAGCTTAACGCCGAAGCTCATGTAAGAATAAGTCAGGCCCTCCTGACGGATCCCATATTTCCAGTCACCATATTCGATACAGTCTGAAAGCATTCCCGTACTTACATTTGCCGCAGAATTGCCGAATCCGATGATGGCACTGATCACGATCAGGAATACATTATTGTTGGCCGGAACAGCGAACATGATCACAAATCCTGCAACCATGATCACGTTCAGGATCAACAGCCAGTTTCTCTTGCCGAATTTCTTTGTGCCGAACGGAAGCGCGGTACAGCCGATCAGCTCCGTGATCGTCATCGTTGTAAAGATCGGCGCGATCATGGTAAAAGAACCCACAACATAGATCACATAATAGGTCAGCATAGACATACGGCTCATAATTGCGATTGCACCTGCGAATACATTGAATACCGTGATCAGGAGCATTTTATTTTTACACATTTTTTTCAGAGACTCGAATACCGGCTCTTTTTCCGCCTGCTGTACTGGAGCATGCACCACTACGGTCTCTTTACATCTCCATGCGCAGAGCCAGAAACAAGGCAGCATCAGTGCAGAACAGATTACCGTTGTCCAGAAATATCCTCTTGCATCCGCCATCGGCGCACCTTCCGCGTCAACAGCTTTGCTGAAAAACAGGATCGTCGGCATTGCTACTGCGGAAAGGATGATCTTGATCGCAGAAGCACCGATCGCACGGCAGGATGTGTAGTTCATACGGATCTGGGAATCTCTTGCAATCAGGTTGACCAGTCCGCCGTAGGTCACGCAGATTGCCGTGTAAGCCATGCCTGCACCGATGTAGCATACCAGGCAGAGGATCACCTTTGCGATTCCTTCTACCGGGAATACAGTAAATGTCAATATGTTAAAAATCGCAAGGAACGGGGACGCGAACATCAGATAAGGCCTGAATTTTCCCCAACGTGTCCTTGTACGGTCCGCAATGACGCCCATCATCGGATCATTGATCGCGTCCCAGATACGGGCGATCAGCATGATCAGGGAGATCGACCCTGCGGTCAGCCCTACAATGTCCGTGTAAAATACCATCAGATAGGTGTTGATCATGTACCATGAAAGCTGTGAGCCGACCTCACCGAAGCTATAACAAAAGCCTGTAAATTTATCGGTTTTTTCTTGTGTTGCCACTTGATTTCCCATGACTCTCCTCCTCTTTCTCATTTCATTTTTTCTTTTGATTGTTGTTTGCTGCTTTTCATCTTCATACTTTTCAGCAGACATAGGGCACCCCATTATGTCCATTCGGCCGTTTCACAAGGTATACACTGAGCTGCCCCTCCGTATAGTTTTTGCCGCAGATATTTTCTCAGCGATGCCGCCGCACCGTACTTTTACGCTTCCCCCACGCCCACATATTTCATCTTCAGTTCTTTCAGGTTCTCCACCTTTTTCTGGGTCATGGCGCCGTCGCGGATCTCATTGGAATGCTCCCACTTGCCCGCGTCACGCAGCCTGGAACGATTCTGCTGCGCTTCGGAAAATGTCACCTGGATCTCCCCGTCTACCAGCTCGAGGGTCCCTTCGATGCCGCACACCGGGCACTCCACCTTATTGCCGCCATAGCCCACGGTCAGGATGTTCTCGTGACATACCGGACAGACTCCCTTGTCGTCTCCGCGGTAACGGATCCTCTCTTCCTCGGTCTCTGCCTGCAGGGCATCCACAATGTTCTGTCCCAGCTTCGTCATTCTCTCCATCACATCGGGCCTGCCCAGCACATGGCTGATATTCATGGCACCAAAATATTTATACTTGTCGATCACATCAATCCCCATAGGGAATGTGAATTCATACATGTTCGGCAGGGACAAAGACAGCCAGTTTTCGGTCCTTGCGCCGCCCACCGTGATCAGGGCGCCCACACGCGGCTTCGTGCTCCTCGGATCCGGATAGCTTTCAGGATCCTTCCCCTCCGCAATCCCCTGTTCGATCGCAGGTCCGCGGAATGTCTTGTCGTGAGCCGGCCCGATTCGGTCGCATACAACTTTAAAATTGCCCGTCGGCGCGAATTCATAGGTGGGGGATCCGACGATCACTCCGTCCGCAGACATCAATGCTTCCTCAATGATGTGGAAATCATCATCCTTATGGATGCAGTGCCCGCGCCCTTTCCCCATCATCAGACCCGCCACGCAGGAGCAGCAGCCCGTACAGATGTGGATGTTCAGGTCATCACAGCGTATAAACTGGATTTCCATGCCGGCCTTTTCACAGACAAGCAGCGCTTCCTTGATCATGACCTCCGTATTGGACATTTTCCTTCCGAAGGAAAAGCCAACCACTTTTTTCTTCTCCATGTTCTCTTTCCTTTCTTTGTTTATTTTCTTAAATTATACTGTCTGGAAGACATATTCTCTTGACAATCCTTATCCCAAACAGCTCAAAAAATTGCTCTTTCAAATTTCCAAAATGAGAAACAAAAAAAGAGAGCAAAAATAGGCTGTCGATTTTTGCTCTCTCTTTGTCTGGTTTCCATTTATCTGTTTTCCGTTTTTCTCAAATGAGCCAAAATAATAGGGCCGCCGGCGGTCCATCTTTCAGCCCATTGCCTGCAGCCTTATGCTGTGATCTGATACTACCTTTTTGAGAAGACCAATATCCTCAAATGCGGACTCTATTTTATCGGCATAATTTTTATATCTGCTTTATGTATCCGTATAACAGGATTCAATCGTATTCAATCGCGGCATGATCACATTTTCCTGGTACAGATTCATATGATGCATCTCTGTTTTCAGACCATGCACATCTTCCTTCACAGCCTGCATCTCTGTTTTCAGGCCCTGCACGTCTCCCCTCATAATCTGCATCTCATTTTTCAGGCCCTGCACGTCTTCCTTCACAGCCTGCAGATCATTTTTTATCGGCTGCAATTCAGACTTTAATTTATGATCCATCATATCAGATATAGCTAGTACATCATTGCATTAATTCTTGAGTAATCAGCACTCGATATCCGCGCCATCTGCACGCCTGCTAACCTAGGTGTAGCCCACTACACCGTCGGTTAGCAGACGCACAGCTGACACGAATATCGAGCACTATTACTTCAAGATTAATGCAATGATGTACTAGTATAACCCACGATAATTATCCACACCTTTCGCTTGTCTAAATTTCCATCTGCCGCGTCAGCTTCAATCGACGATGCTACCGGCATCGCCTCATTCAGCTTCCTTGCACATGGAAATTTATCCTGCGCGTAAGGTAGTGGTAATTATTGTGGGTTATACTAGCAAAAATTCATTTTCAGTCATAATGCCCTCCCTTCGAGCAATTCCAATTCCGTCTGCCTTGTTACACATAAACAAGGCTCACCCTGACAAACCCTGTCCACAGTTTATAAAACCTCTGCTTTCCGAATAGTATAACACAGGCGGCAGGCGAAGTCTCTTGCTATTTTTCGCTATAATGAAGGGCTGATCAGACCATATTTATACAAAACTTTTTCACGGTCCTCAAAAAAGAGCGGCCTCCTTGCCGCTCTTTTTCTGATTTCTATACTTATTTCAATTCCCCTGCTGCCACTTTCCTTGCGATCTCCGCCTCATTCGCTTTTGCCTTCTCCCTAGTCATTCCGACACATAAGAAGAACACTGCCCCTACGACAAAGAACGCTGCCGGTGCGAAGTTGATCACCATATCCATCCTGGTCAGTACCTCTGCCGGAAGATTTTCCGCATTTGCCACATAGCCGACCGCACTTAGCGCCAGGATTCCCACGGAACCGCCGATGGCATTTCCCAGCTTGGTAGAAAATGAGATACAGGACGAAATCACACCATCGGAACGCACGCCCGTTCTCAGCCAGCTGTCATCGATGATCTCCGCGCTCAGAGTAAAGCAGGAGATCGATACTAGGTTGGTCACGCCGTACAGGAATCCGGACGGCACAACCATGCTCACGATATTGTTCTCACCGATAATGAAGAAGAATACACAGCACAGTGCCTGCAGGATACATCCCGTCGCACCGACATATTTTTTACTGAATCTGTTCAGCAAAAACGGAGCATAGAAATTCACCACCAGCATACCTGCGGACATAGCTGTTGCAAAACCTGCGATCAGCACCGGATTGCCCATGATATAGATGAAATAGTACGCCATAATACCGATTCTTCCAAACAAACCTGTCAGGAATGTGAGCATCGCCAGCATCAGAAGCACTGCGTTCCGATCCTTGAATGTAAACTTAAAGGAATTCACCAGATTCTTCACGGTATCTCCAACACTCTCCTTCTTCCCGGTGCTTCCCAGGATTTCCTTTGTGGAAGCAAAGCATACCCAAAAACAAGGAATACACACAATAGAAAATACCAGTGCCGCCATAAAATATCCCTTTGCGGAAGAAGCGGAGCCGCCGCCGAAATGAAGGATCATCGGCATGGTCACCGCACTGATGACCATCTGGATCAGTCCGGAACCGATTCCCTTATATGCATTCAGCGCCACACGCTCTTCGTTCAGCGCCGTCATGCAGTTTGCCACGCACTGTGTGGAAATATTTACCGCTGTGTAAGCCATCCCGCAGCCGATATATGTAAATCCGCACCAGATTGCCTTCCAGCTCGACGGGATATCCAGATTCAAAAATGTCAGACAGTTGAACAGAGCCAGGATCGGTGCGCCCCAGAGGATGTACGGACGGAAACGTCCCCATTTGGTGTGGGTATTCTCCGCGATGGCACCGAACATCGGGTCATTGATCGCATCCCAGATACGCGCGATCAGCATAATCGCCGAGATGACTACCGGAGTCAGTCCAACCACATCGGTATAAAATACGGTCAGGTAGGAGCTGATCAGTGTCCAGGAACACTGAGAGCCGATCTCACCAAAGCTGTAACCAATCCTGGTGAGAACAGAAAGCTTTTTGTTTGCGTCTTGATTTGCCTGTACGGCATTTGCGTTTTCACTCATTTCTCTTTTCCTCTCTTTTTCTTTCTTGTTTTCTTGATGTACCCATCTTATCAGCAAATGCCTCTTTACGCCTATTCTATTACTTCCTGTTTTCTGTCTGTAATGACCAAAATCCAACATATTTTTTCTTTTCTCAGATCCCATGTGCAAAAAACATATCAGTATTTTGACCTGGGCTGACAGGAGTTTTCTTATTCCGCCCATTCAGGTAATCTTGCGTCAAAAAAGATTCCGTAAAGGAAAAAGGCGTAAAGCCTTTGATAATTCAAGAAAGACTTTACACCCTGATTGTGGTTACTCTTTTATTCTGTCAAGCTCTGTCAGATTCACGCCTGCTATGGCAAGAAAGCTTTTCAAAGATATATATTCATCTTTTAAACTTTTATACGTTTCCGTAGCATTTTCTTTTTTTGCCAGGATCATATGGTTCTGTATTTTTCGGAAATCCTCTATAGCTTTCTGAGTAATTTCCAAATTTGTATTTGTCATAGAATCGCCCCTTTCTATGATAATATGAAAATACCGTGTATGAGATACCGTCATTATATCAAAAGAAAATTTGAGTGTAAAGCCTTTATTCAAAACAAACATATCAGTGTTTTGACCCGGGCTGATATCTTTTTCATTGAAGAAATATCATCAGCATGTTATATTTAGGATGAAAGGCCAAAAGGGAGAGAATGGAGACAAAGGATCTTATTTTAGGAAAAGCAAAATTTGAAGACTGGAGATGGATGTACCGAAATGTCTGGTCAAGGCCAGAAACAGCCAGATATATGTTATGGAGCGTGACGTCCGGCGAGGAAGAGGCCATGGAGCGGATGCGGCGATCGATCGAATGGCAGAAGAGCCATGATGCCTGGCTCGTCTATGCAAAAGACAACGGGCAGGCGATCGGATTCGCTGGCGTAGGGGAAATACGGCCCCGGGTGTATACGGAATCCGGTATTGCCCTTGGACCGGAATATGTCGGCAAAGGATATGGGAAGCAGCTTTTAAAATTATTGCTGGAATACTGCGCCGCTTCAGGCGGGCAGGAATTTTATTATTCCGCCCGCTCAGGCAATCTTGCGTCAAAGGCGCTGGCACGATCCTGCGGGTTTGTCTTTCAGTATTCAGAGCAGAAGACAGACCCGCGGACCGGAACGCCTTATGAATCCGAGGTCTACAAAAAAACTCTGTAAAGGAAAATTTCAAAGGGAAATTTCACATCACGGCCTCCCTGGCCATGCATGGTCTGCAAAAAATTCATCTCTGCCCCTGACCATGCGTGGCCTGCAGGGAATTCATCTCTGCCCCTGACCATGCGTGGCCTGCAGGAAATTCATCTCTTCCCCTGCTTTTTCTTATATGCCGCAAATGCAATTCCGGCTGCAGCCAGTATCACAACCGCGCAGGCCGCTCCCGCGGCAGGTCCGAAAGCTGCTTCCTCTCCGCTGGTATCCGTCTCCTCATTTCCCGGATCCGCTCCGCTGCCGCCCTTTCCGCCGTCCTCTTCCGCAGAGCCATCTCCCCGGGACGCGTCTCCCTCTTCATCCGTGGATGTGCCCGCCTCTCCCCCGGCCGCGGACACCTCGCTGAGCTTCCATACCTGCGTCCCGTAAAACGGATTTGCGGTGCCCACATACAGCCCCTCATCCGTAATGCCAAAAGCCCTGCAGCCGTGATTATACGGATCTCCAAACCCGTTGTCCGTGATCTTTGTAAAACGGATGCCGTCCTCCGTCACATACAGGTCGAACCCGAAAGTGGCTTTATCCAGATATTCCCCACAGATATAAGCACTCTCCGGCACCCCCTGATAATCGCCGCACAGCTGTTTCACATATCCGTCCACCTGCTTTTTCCATTCTTCAGAAGCATTCTCATCGTTCATATACTCATCCAGCGGAAGCAGGAAGCTGCTCGCGTCATAGGTTCCCACATAAAGCTTATCCTCATACACTGTCATTTTCCAGATATACTGATTTTCACTGCATCCAAAGCCAGAGCCAAGTCCGGACAGGCTTCCCTCCGGAAACATCTCGTCTGCGTCCCCGACCACCAGCTCCACATTCTCATCCTGATCCATCCTGTAGAAATTAACCGGCTGCTCAAAATTCAGATTCATGAATGTAAAATCATTGTCAAACAGCATCCGCTCCACCGCGATTTCCTCATCATTATATTCCCCGATATAAAGATGACCGTCAAACACCGCCAGATTAGCCGCTCCGCTCCTTGTACGTTCCGGATCGATGCCAAACGGATACCTGGCCCCGTCTTTTTCCTGGTCACCCGCCACGCTGGTCCATTCCCACGTCCCGTCCTCCCGGACATCGCCGCGGACCAGAGCAAAGGACTGCATGGTATTCTCATCCGGCGCGTTGTCCGGTGTACCGGTACAGATTGTCACATACAGGCTCTTGTTGTACTCAGCCATATCAAAAATAGAACCTCCGTAAATGCTGTCGCAGTAGTTGTAAGCCGGATAATCGAACAACTCTTTATCCGTCGCGATGATCCTGAAAGAATCCTGGTCCGAAGGGTCTTCAGATTCACAGATCACCGCGCCCTCCGAATTGATACAGCTCACGACCAGCTTATCTTCATACACGCACATACCCCGGATCCCCACGGAGACGCCCTGCCTGTAAGCAGCAATATATTCCTCCATAGTCATGCCTGCATAAACCTCCCTGCATTCGTCCGTCTCCGGATCCACCTGATAGATACAGGGAATGGTATTGACCGCACCGCAGAAATAAAGTTTATCCTTGAATACAACCGCATTTCTGAATATGGTATTCTGATCCGTAAGGTCTTTGGACATCAGGATCTTCACTTCCCC
The DNA here is from genome assembly GCA_009774255.1 of Faecalicatena sp. Lineage (GTDB taxonomy): Bacteria > Bacillota > Clostridia > Lachnospirales > Lachnospiraceae > Schaedlerella. The sequence continues at coordinate 5,802 of VSNK01000018.1, read as the reverse complement.
TGTCCTGACATTGAGCTTCAGCAGGATCCCAAGGGCATCCACGCCGTCCTCCTCCGCCGTGTACATATGCCCGTGATAATAAGTATCCAGCGCTTCCTGCATCACCGCATCGTCAAAATCACGCCCCAGGCTGGCTTTCATAAACTGCAGCGTGGAAGTCCATGCCCCGTAGCAGGTGCCGATATACATGCAATCCCCATAGCCGATGGAACCCCATGAATAATTCTGCCCCGGTCGCCCGCTCCGTCCTCCAGATTCGCGGCAAGCGTACCATTTCCCGTATAATCGACAATTCCGTCCGTGGTCATCACATCCCTTTCCGGGTGCGTAATCTTCTCCGCAATATAACCGGTCCCCGAATCATAAGTCACCAAAGGCTGCTTCCCCTCCGCAGATACATTGACCATACAGGCCGCAGCCATCCATACGGAAAAAAATAAACCTGCGGCTCTTCTCACTGTTTTCTTCATAATATAGAACCTCCTGTGTGTCTGCGATATTTTCTCAATATTTTCCACCTGTACGGTTGCAATCCGGAATCTCAGTTTTATGCAATTTATTGCAATAAAACTGAGATTTTGGATTAGCAACCTACCCATAAATGAGCAAAAAACGGCTGCGTTAGCAGACGTATGAGTGCGTCAGCACGGTTTTTGCGAATGGATGAGTCGGTTGGATGCTCTAAAGAGCATCCAACCGTACAGGTGGAATATTTTTCAATATTCCTCAATATCTCACTATTACTATTTCCATTTTACAATTCTACAGATACCTTTTTTCCGTTTCAACAATATCCGCATGACATGCGAAAAAAACACACAAGATGTACCGAAAAATGCCTTACTTCCTTGTATTCCGGCCATAATGATGATAGAATACAAAAACGATGTATTGATCCTTTGGTTTTAAGATATACAATGCTTATTGGGAGGTGTGGCTATGGCAAGAACCGTAGGTATTGGCCATCAGGATTTCGGCCAATTGGTTACAAAAGACAATTTTTACATCGATAAAACACATTTTATAAAAGAATGGTGGGAAAATGATGATGTAGTCACACTGATTACCCGTCCCAGACGTTTCGGTAAAACCTTGAATCTGAGTATGCTGGAATACTTTTTCTCGGTTAAATATAGTGGAAAGGGGGATCTGTTCCGGCATTTTTCTATCTGGAATGAAGAAAAATACCAAAGACTGCAGGGGACTTTTCCCGTGATTGCTTTAAGTTTTGCCGACGTAAAAGAAACTACTTTTAAAGATACAAGACAGCAAATCTGCCAGATTATCACAAATCTATATAATGACTATGATTTTCTTCTGGAGGGCAATTTATTAAACCACAGGGAAAAGGAATTTTATCAAAAAATATCTGCCGATATGGAAGATTATCTGGCATCTGGTTCTTTGAAAACCCTGTCGAATTATCTGATGCGCTATTATGATCAGAAGGTGATCATCTTACTGGACGAATATGATACTCCGATGCAAGAAGCCTATGTCAATGGATACTGGGACGAATTGGTCTCTTTTATGAGAAAACTGTTTAACTCCGCCTTCAAAACAAATCCATTCATGGAGCGTGCTTTGCTGACCGGGATCACAAGGATCAGCAAGGAATCTGTATTTTCTGACCTTAATAATCCGACCGTAGTCACAACCACCTCCGATTTGTATGCGGATTGCTTTGGATTTACGCAGCAAGAGGTGTGGGACGCTCTGGAGGAATATGGCCTGGAAGCCTCAAAAGACAGTGTAAGGGACTGGTATGACGGATTTACCTTCGGCAGGAAGACAGATATCTATAATCCATGGTCTATCATAAACTATCTTAAGTTTAAGAAGTTCTCCACATACTGGGCGAATACCAGCAGCAACAGCCTGGCGGGTAAACTGATCCGGGAAGGAAGCGCGGACACGAAGATTCTCATGGAGGATCTTCTGGCCGGCAGATCCCTTTGTACACAGATAGATGAACAGATCATTTTTGATCAATTAGGGAAAAAAGAGAGCGCCATATGGAGTTTCCTTCTGGCGGGAGGTTATCTGCGGGTGAAACGGTTTTCTGCCGACAGGAGAGGGCGGGAGACGTATGACCTTATGCTTACGAATCATGAAGTGACCCTGATGTTTGAGAAGATGATAGATGATTGGTTTGCGGAGTTTACACCTGCATATAACCGTTTTATCAAGGCTCTTCTGGCAGATGACAAAAATGCAATGAATGTATATATGAATCAAGTTGCGTTCACAACATTCAGCTATTTTGATACCGGGAAGCATCCGTCCGAAAAAGCAGAACCCGAAAGATTTTATCATGGTTTTGTATTAGGCCTGATGGTGGATCTTGCCGACCGATATTCGATTGCTTCTAACAGAGAGAGCGGTCTGGGGCGGTATGACGTTGTTCTGGAACCGCTGCAGGATACGGATGATGTCATTATCCTGGAATTTAAGGTACGCAACCCCAATGATGAAGCTTCCCTTGCAGATACGGTACAGGAAGCATTAGGGCAGATCGAGCGGATGAAGTATTCAGCCGCACTTGTATCAAAGGGGATCGCACCGGAACGGATACGGATGTATGGTTTCGCATTTGAAGGCAAGACGATTCTGATCGGGTGACAGCCGTGTTACAGTTCACTCCTGGGCCGTGCACCACGCTGCACGGTCACAGGCCAGTATGTACTGGGGCTGGATCCGGCCTCTTGCCGTAAGGCAACTTTAAATAGGCCTAATTCGTTATAGTTCGCTGGCTGGCCAGTGAACTATAACAGAGCCGGATGTACCCTTGATGAGCTGGAGGCTTATCTTGATAATATAATCTCAAAGGTGTAGTATAATTAAATTGCCATTTGCCATTATATCATCCTCCTTCAATGCCTATATGCAGAGAAATCAATATCGTATGCAAGAATATAATACACACCTGCTAAATATTTTCCAATCACTCTATACTGTGCCGTGACCCGAATCACATCTAACTTTGAATCAGGGCTGACAATGTTTGTCGCTTTTAAGGATGCCTGCATATTTTTCGTAAATTGCTTAAATGGGATCGTTTCAAATCCAGTAGTCTTAGGTTCACGGCCAAAGTCTCTCCATGTTTTGCAGCTCATTCTTTTCAATTTCTTTTTAAATTCCACATAAAAATTCAATCTATCATTTTTATCTTTGATACCATCCGGGCTATATTTTGCATTCGATAATTCGTGCTCGAAACTGAGAGCCGTTTTTTTCTCTGAAAGCACTTGACTCAAACGCTTTTCAATCTGCTTATTTATATAATCTTCCTGAGTATCTTTAATCCTGGACATAATTCTCCTCAAAATATTTTTTTATATCAGACCGCGGTATCTCTGAATTAAAAATTCGGCCTCCTTGAGTCGCATTCAGCCAGGGGCTTTCCGAATGAGTTTTATTCCTTAATCCGGAAGCTGAATATTTTCCAAATACCGAGTACACATCTTCCAGCAGTTCATGATCTGACCTGGTGATCTTCGCCAGGCTCTCATGCATCTCCTTGTCATCAACACTCAGATCATAAGCATTGTCAAAGCTTCTCCAGACTTCTTCTACGACCGGCCCATGTTCCCATGCTACAATTTTTTCATCAAATAAACTTCTGTTTTCTAAAGCAAGTGAACATCCTTCTGCATAGTATAAAAGTTTCAAAAGTTTAAGAAGAGTCATTTTTTCATCTTCCCCACTATTAAAGTCTTTCTGATTCCTGTTAATAAACCATCTTGCAATATCGATTGCTTTATATTTTTTCATAACGGGCACCTTCTTTATATGATACTATGTTTCAGTATTTTTCTGTCTTATACTATATCACATACTGGATACTATGTCAATGCTTTGGCAGAACATATGTTCCTATTTATAATCACAATAGGTATAGTAGACATACCTCTTGCAGGGTATGCCCCTCACAGAACTCATCCCGACTTTTTATTTATTCCGACAATTCATCCGTTACGTCTGCGATATTTTCTCAATATTTTTCATATTCCTCAATATCTCACTACTTTTCCATTTTACAATTCTACAGATACCTTTTTCCGTTTCAACAATATCCGCATGACATGCGAAAAAAACACACAAGATGTCCGCTCCTCCTGATGCCATATCAGCCCGCCCTCTAATTAGGATCTTAGTTCATCTCACTCCATTACCGGGCCAATCTATGGCTAGATTAAAATGCCGATATCAGCATTTTGCCCCGCCTTAATGCTTCAACTATAGCTATTTTTAACGATAAACTCATCAATATAAAAGTTGACATTTTTCTACTCCCTACTTATAATAAAAGCACAGAAAGAAATACTGCTTTTAGAAGGAGGTTTAACCGATGAACGAAATATCTGTCATGGGTATCTTGAAAGCGATTGTCCCAATCACCCGTTTTAACAAGGGCGAAGCCAACCGCATTTTCGATGAAGTAGAAACCACCGGAACCAAGGTCGTCATGAAGAATAACCGTCCTGCCTGTATTCTGATGTCCCCGGCAAGATATGAGTCTCTGATGGAAATGCTTTCTGATTACATTATGCAGGAAGAAGCGGAGAACAGAATGAAGCACTTTGATCCCATAGAAACTATGTCCCAACAGGAAGTTATGGAGTCCCTCGGCATTACCGATGCGGATCTTGACGATGTAGATATAGAAATTGAGTGAGGAACCGCGCAAATGAAATGGAATATAGAATATATCAAAGAAGCGCAACGGGATTTGAAACAGCTGGATCCTTACAACCGTAAGATCATTTTGAAAGCCATTAACAAGACGGCGGAATGTCCGTTGCCGCCACCGGACGGAATTGGGAAACCTTTAGGTAACCATGCGAGTTCCAAACTAAGCGGATATTATAAAATCAAACTGCGGGGCCTTGGTTATCGGGTGGTCTATCAATTGGTGACAGATGGTGAGTTGATGCGGATTATCGTAATCTCAATCCGCAATGATGAGGCGGTCTATAAAGAGGCCGAACGACGGATACGAAGTCTTGCAATACCAACCGAATAGGAAGCAGCGGTCAAATGAAAGCATGAAAACAATGATTGCGATAAATATAAAGCAACGACTTGGGAACAAAGAGTTTCGCTTGCGAAACTCGCGCCTGCGGCGGTCACATAGCGACATCTACCTCGTACGCCGCAGTGCGCATCCCCCGGAGGGTTTTGTTCTATAGGAAAATTCGGAGAAGTTTCCTATAGAACAAGAAAACAGGCCACACCATCGCCATTCGTGGCCTGTACGGAACGCTTTATGTATTACTACATTTTAAATATCTTTCATTATTGGCATAATCATAAATCAATCTCGTAACTCCTGACAGGATTTCGGTTACCTTTGATTCCCAATTGATAAATTCCTGCTCCGTCACACCTGAACGGAAATTCCCATGTGCTATTGAATTTCTCCGATTTACCAGCGCATCGATATCTCTTTGATATTCATCGAACAGATTAACTGGGAGTCCTAATTTGTATAAATTTTTCTGCAAAACAATATACCATAGATTGGATTCCGTATCAATCATCTGATCGTCAACAACAAGCCTCTCTTCCTGAAATCCTTCAACCTTTTCCATAAAGTCCACCCGGCGATACAAACGATGCAAACGAGTATCCTCCGGCAGTTGTTTTCGGAACACTTCATTTTTTCTATCTAAATTTTCATAGGCCAGAAACTCTTTATGCATACTTGCTACCATTAATCCGGTATTTACATCTCTTCGGTTCAGCTCTTTCGAATTAATATACTGTATATATGTCTGCAAAGAAATCTTTATATATCCC
>VSNK01000179.1 GCA_009774255.1 Faecalicatena sp. | reverse complement strand
ATTATACCAGACTTTTGAAAAAAATCAAGCCCTTTTTTGAAAAAAATCAAAAAATATTTTGAACGGTGAAGTGGCGCGGCAATCCCGTTACAGTTCACGGCCTAACCGGCCGCGGACTGTAACGCAACCAGCCCATTGAAAAGTCGCCTGACGGCGGTTCTAAGCGCCTGTGACTCTTGTTTAGGACGAATCGGAACGGAGTGTAGACGGGCTGGTTGCCAGCAACCGCTATTTTACTGGCCGGATGCCTTGCAGCAGGGTGCAAGGCACCGTGAATAGTAACGAAATCCCACAATAAATATGGGAAAATCATCAATTCGATGCGTCATGTTAAGAAAAGTGTGGTATACTACAATTATATACATAGTATGGGGGACGTGGTTAAAATTCAATAAGGAGGATTCATGAAAAAGAAAATGCCCCTTAGATTACTGGTTCTCTGTCTTTCAGTGGCATTAATCCCGGTTCTGATCTTTTCGGCGGCAATGCAGTGTTATACGGTCAGGATAGAGAAAGAAGATATGCAGAGGCGTATCGACAGCAATCTGAACACTTCCAATCAAGGGCTGGAGATGTTGTTTGAGAAGTATACAACGATTTTATATGACCTGTGTACAAACGAAGAGATTTTAAGTATGGTAAAATGTATCAATGCAGCAGGAAATGTTATGGACGAGAATATCCGCATGCTGCGGTACAGATTAGGAGATATCTGCGACCGATACGACGGAATAGAAGGAATTATGATTTCTCTGACCGATGGTAAAACTGTGTATTACGATGGTCTGAATTCATCGTCTGTCAGCAGCCCATGGATCGAAAAGATGGGAATTCCGGAAGTGAAAAAGGGGGATGTATACCGGGGAATTTCAGAACCGGTGATAGATAATGATAAAGAAGTTTATATATTTCAGATTGCAAGGAATCTGTCAGGCTACGGAGACGGAAGTAAAAATCGGGCTGTAGCAGCACTCAGCATCAATGAGGAACAGATCTGTGGAGTCTTGAATTCCGACAAGGGCAGAAGACAGAGTTATCTGCTGGAGGGAGATATTGTGATGAGCGCTCAGCTCAAGGCAGATATCGGACATGATTATCTGGACCTTATGGATCTGAAAACGAATCGATATACATGTTTTACGAATAAAATTAATGGATTTACAATCTGTAATATTCAACCGATAAAATCCTATAAGAAACTGATCCACATCCAGTATTTGATACTGGGGATTATAGTATTATTCTCCATGTTTATAGTTCTCATTATGGTTTATCTGGTAAGCAAACCGTATCTAAAGGCAGTAGATGATTATGTAGAGGCAATGAGCAGGGTAGAAAACGGAGATTTTACTGTCCCGACTTGGAAAAGCAAGAGGACATTTCCGGAAATGCTGAGAATCGAAAAAGGATTTCAAGATATGATCATCTGCATCGAAAGCCAGATCAAGCAGGGAAAACAGGCGTCCCAGGAACAGCGGCGCGCTGCGGCGACTACGCTTGAAGCTCAGATAGCTCCCCATTTTTTATATAATGCATTAGATATGATCAATTGGAAAGCGATTGAAAATGAGCAGTATGATATCAGTGAGATGCTTGGGATACTAGGAGATATCCTGCGGTATTCCGTGAAGAACATAGATGATATGACAACGCTGCGAACGGAATTTAAATGGCTGGAAAATTACATCTGGCTTGGAAATGCGGAACTGAATAAAAAGACAAAATTAAAGCTGAAAGTGCCGGAGGAGCTGATGGAATTGAAGATCCACAAGCTTCTGCTGCAGCCTTTCGTAGAAAATGCAATGAAATATGCTTTTTTGAAGAAAGGAGGTGATGATATCCTGATGGTGGGAGTCGGCCTGGCGGGCAGTCAGATCCATATAACCATTGAAGATAACGGGAGGGGAATCGATGCACGGCTTCTGCGGAAACTTAATGATGAGACAGCGGACATGGGAGAACATGTCGGGATCGCCAATGTGAGGAAGCGGTTGAAATTATATTATGGGGAAGAGGCTGTGGTATATTTCGAAAGTATACCAGATAGTTATACAAGGATACACTTGTTCATCCCACTCAGGACGGAAATGCAGATCAACGGATAGAAGTGTGCAGTCAGGGTACTGCATTGTCAGAGAAAGGCGGATCAGCGAGAATCCGCTTTTGTACGCATGGTGAAGGAGGGAGAACATGCGAATTGTAATTGTTGAGGATGAAGCCGCAATCCGGGAGGGGATGGTAAAGCTTCTTCATCAGATCAACCCGCAGTATGAAGTGGTGGGAAAGGCGGACGATGGCCAGAGTGGGTATGAATTGATCCGCAGTGTGCGCCCGGATCTGATCATTGTTGACATTCGGATGCCGGATATGAACGGGCTGTCTATGATTCGGAAGCTTCAGGAGGAAAGGATAAAATCTAAGGTCCTGGTGATTACGGCATATTCGGAATTTGAGTATGCCAGAGAAGCTATTGAACTGGGAATTCTGGATTATCTTTTGAAACCTCTGAAGATTTCGGAATTGAAAAAAGCCCTGGAAAAGGTTGATCAGGAAATAAGACGTGATCAGCATAAGGAATATGGCTTTTCGCTGGATAATATTTTCATGGGATGTATTAACGGACAGTTGGAGCCGGATGAATATTTTCATGAACAGACCCGTGAAAAGTATGGATTTACGGTGCAGGAGCCGGCGGAATTGTTCATGGTTTGGCTGGGAAGCGGTTATGAGCAGCAAAAAGCTTTGGCAAAGGAGCTTTTGGAACATGTGGCTGATCATATGGTAAAGTTCGCTGCGAATATCCGGGAGCTAAAGAGCTGGGAAATGCTGCTGATGATCTTGTATCGGCAGCCGACAGGGGAATCACAGCGCACCTACTTTGAAAAATCGGTTGTTCCGATGCTGTGTGATAATCTGAAAAAACCGGTGATATGTGTATGGGAAAGTTTGGAGCAGCTTCTGGATGCCTCGAAGGTAATTCCGGAAATGAGGAAAGAAATGGAATGGAATCTGTTCTTTCCGGATCGGGCATTGATTTATAAAGAGGCAATACAGAAGCAGCAGATTGTGCCGATAAAATATCCGCTTGAGCTGGAAGACCATGCCAAACATGCATTGCGTGAAAAAAAATGGGAGGATGTGATCACATGCTACGAGCGGCTATATAGTTATCTTGTGCAGGAACCGCATTTCCCGTCAGAGATTAAAGAGTGCATGATTCGTTTTAACTGGAGCCTGGTCAGCGCGCAGAAGGATAAGAAAGAAGAATCAGAGCTGCTTGTTCAAAAAATTCTGCAAAGGATCGCGTCAGCAGATACATGGGGGCAGATCGAGCAAGCTATGATTGAGTTCAGAGCAATTTTTGATTGTGCTGAGCCGAAATCTGAAGAACCATCCGGCAGTGAACTGATCAAAAGAGCAAAGGCCATGATCCGAAAATATTATAACCAGGGGATCACATTGGAAGAGACAGCGAGAAAGCTGTTTGTGTCGGAAGAATACCTGAGCGCGCAGTTTAAAAAGCAGACCGGAAATACATTTACCGAGACTGTGCGGAAGTACCGGATCGAAAAGGTCAAGGAGTTGTTAGTGGAAACGCACTTGAAAATGAATCAGATCGCGGAGCTTTCGGGCTATTCGGATCCTAAGTATATGAGCAGGGTATTTAAGGAGGAAGTGGGGATGCTTCCCACGGAGTACAGGAAAGAATCTCACTAAAAGATTAAAATTTTCCGCTTTTTTGAGAAATTTCCCCCTAACAAGGGAGAAAAAGTATGCTATTATGATTATGCTGAATAGAGATAGAATATTTTGGAGACACTGTTAGAGAATCTATTGAAGGTAATGAAGGAGATTAAGGCAATGAATTGTTTTAATGTGACATTCAGAAATCCTGACGAGATCTTGAGCTTTTTAAACACTGTTGAGAAATATGATATCGCAATGGACATGATACGAGGCCGGCTCACGATTAATGCGAAGTCGCTCCTCGGGCTCATGAATCTGGGGCTGAACAACGTTGCCGAACTGCGTGTGTACGGTGATGCTGGACAGCTACGGCAGGAGATTTCCAGATATATAGCAGCATAAAATTTAGTCAACCCCTCCCCCCTCATTGTACTATTTTTTACGGATTACTCGCATCCGTTCTATTGCTGTTAAGGAGGAAACTTTGAACCCCCTCCGATGGGATTGTTTCCGTTGCCAGGCACGGCGGTGACTTTTCCAAGTTATATATCTGGGTCTTGATTTAAAAGGCTTCCCGGCGTATAATAGCGCCGGGAAGTCTTTTTGTTCTAATAGGAAACTTCTCCGAATTTTCCTATAGAACAAAACCCTCAGGGGAGAGCGCTGTACGCGCATAAGGAAAATGGCTGCTGCCGCAGCCGCGCTTCGGCGCGAGTGTGCGTCAAGACGTACACTTTTTTAGGAGAATATAACAATGATTCAGAAAAAAGAAAGAAGATATTTATTTGATGATAAGCAACTGGCAGTTTTGATTATACCGCTGATTATTGAGCAATTTCTGGCTGTGCTTGTGGGCATGGCAGATTCTATCATGATTGCCAACGTAGGGGAGGCTGCGGTTTCCGGTGTTTCTCTGGTGGATAATATCATGGTGTTGTTCATTAATGCATTTTCCGCCTTAGCAGCCGGAGGCGCCGTGATTTCCGGACAGTATCTGGGACAGAAGGATGAAAAGCAGGCATGTCGCGCTTCCACGCAGATTGTCTGGTTCGTGACCTTTGTAGCGTTTTTTTTGATGGCGGTCATTTACTTTGGAAAATGGTTCATCCTGCATGTAGTATTTGGTTCTATCGATGCGGATGTCATGAGACATGCGAACAGGTATCTTCTGATTGTCACGGCCTCTATTCCATTTCTGGCCTTATACAATGCCGGAGCAGCTATATTTCGGGCTATGGGAGATTCGAAGGCACCGATGAAGGTTTCTATTTTGATGAACCTGATCAATGTAACCGGTAATGCAGTATTGATCTATGGATTTCATTGTGGAACAGAGGGTGTGGCAATTCCGACACTTCTTTCCCGTATGACAGCCGGTATCTTGATCATCGCGCTGCTTGTCAACCAGAAACTGCGTTTACATATTGAGAGCACCCTTCAATATCGGCCTGACCGCCGTATGATCCGCCGTATTCTGAGTATCGGTGTGCCGAATGGTCTGGAGAACAGTATGTTTCAATTAGGAAAGATTCTTGTGCTGAGCCTGGTGTTTTCTTTTGGAACCTATGCGATCGCGGCAAATGCGGTCTGTAATGTGATTGCAATGTTTGAAATCCTTCCGGGAGTGGCGGTTAATCTGGCAATTACTACGGTTATTGCACGTTGTGTTGGAGCTGATATGTATGATCAGGCCAGATACTATACAAAAAAACTGATTTTTATCACTTATGCCGGAATATGGCTGATGAATATCGTGATTGTGTTTTTGCTTCCGGTGATTGTACGGGTATATCATCTGTCAGATATTACTTCGGACCTCACCAGGCAGATTATCTATTTGCATACGATAAGCAGCATGCTGATCTGGCCGATCTCCTTTAGTCTGCCGTCCACCTTGAGGGCAGCGGGAGACGCGCAGGTGACCATGTATATTTCCATGATCTCTATGTGGTTATTCCGGATCGTATTCAGCTATATTCTTGGAAAGTATTTTGGATTGGGAGTATTTGGCGTATGGGTGGCTATGATCATTGACTGGTGTTTTAGGGCAATCTGTATGACGATAAGGTACAGAAGCGGAAGATGGATGCTGAAAAAGGCGGTTTAGAAAGATTATTTAAGAAAGGGAGGATAAAGATGAAGAAAGAACTGGTGATTGTTCTGGACTTTGGGGGGCAGTATAATCAGCTCGTCGCGAGACGTGTCCGCGAATGTAATGTATACTGTGAGATTTATTCGTATAAGATGGGGATTGAGACAATTAAAAGTATGAAGCCGAAGGGAATCATTCTGACAGGGGGGCCAAGTAGCTGCTATGAGGAGAGGGCCGCCACATATCCAAAGGAATTATTTGAACTGGGAATTCCGATTTTGGGTCTGTGTTATGGAGCCCAATTGATGATGCATGAACTGGGAGGAAAGGTAGAGCGTGCGGCTGTCAGGGAATATGGAAAGACAGAAGTTCTGATAGACAAGACAGACTCGAAAGTATTTCAGGATGTTCAAGAAAAAACGGTCTGCTGGATGAGTCATTTTGATTATATTTCTCAGGCTGCGCCGGGATTTGAAGTGACGGCACATACTGCCGACTGCCCAACTGCCGCGGCAGAAAATGAAGCACAGAAATTATATGCGATTCAGTTCCATCCGGAGGTGCTGCATACCAAGGAAGGTACAAAGATGATTAATAATTTTGTGAAAAATGTATGCCGCTGCGCAGGGGAATGGAAGATGGATGCATTTGTGGAAAATTCCATTCGGGAAATTCGGACAAAAGTGGGCAGCGGGAAGGTACTCTGCGCTCTTTCAGGCGGAGTGGATTCCTCTGTGGCTGCCGTGATGCTTTCGAAGGCGATTGGAAAGCAATTGACATGTGTTTTTGTAGACCATGGACTGCTTCGCAAAAATGAAGGAGATGAAGTAGAAGCTGTTTTTGGTCCGGAAGGACCTTATGATCTGAATTTTGTCCGTGTGAACGCGCAGGACAGATTCTACACAAAACTTGCAGGTGTGGAAGAACCGGAGGCGAAAAGGAAGATCATTGGGGAAGAATTCATCCGAGTATTTGAAGAGGAAGCAAAGAAAATCGGTGCCGTGGATTTTCTGGTGCAGGGAACCATATATCCGGATGTGGTAGAAAGCGGCCTGGGCGGGGAATCTGCAGTTATCAAGTCTCACCATAATGTAGGCGGTCTGCCGGATTATGTGGATTTTAAAGAAATTATTGAGCCTCTGCGGGATCTTTTCAAGGATGAAGTCAGAAAAGCGGGACTGGAGATGGGGATTCCGGAGAAGCTCGTATTCCGTCAGCCGTTCCCTGGACCTGGACTCGGAATCCGAATCATTGGGGAGATTACGGCGGAAAAGGTGAAGATCGTGCAGGATGCGGATGCCATTTACCGCGAAGAGATGGACGCGGCAGGGATGAAAGAAATCGTTGGGCAGTACTTCGCGGCATTGACTAACATGAGAAGCGTGGGTGTGATGGGGGATGAAAGAACCTATGATTATGCGGTTGCGCTTCGGGCGGTGAATACAATTGACTTTATGACAGCGGAGGCGGCAGAAGTGCCATACGCGGTTCTGAATAAGGTGATGAGCAGGATTATTAATGAAGTCAGAGGGGTGAACAGAGTTATGTACGATCTGACTAGTAAACCGCCGGGGACAATAGAGTTCGAATAATTAAACGGATAAGAAAAACCCAGTATTTATGCTGGTTGCAAGCAGAATAGTTTAGTGACTGGCAACGATTTGGCAACACTTTTTCTTATTCAAAGAATGATTTATATATTTCAATATGGCACATAAGGAAACCTTACTGATATTCTGAAGTGGAAACTGAATATCGGCAAGGTTTTTCTTATCGCATTTCTTTGGCTATTTCTCAGATTTTTTAATGAGGTAATCACTCATTTCTTGGGAAGGCGTCTTTGCCCAGTGATGGCTGGTGTCCAGTTCCGGGTACCGGTAACGCCATTCGTCGTATTCCTCCCTGCTGATTTCGCCGTTTTCAAGTTTTTCTGCCTGTTGCTGCCATTCCCGGAGCATATTGCTGACCGTATCGACAGGGGAAGAACTGGAAGGATCGCGGTAAAGGCAGATAAGACCGTCTTTTTCCGTTATCTTAAATCCGTAAATGTCCTCCAATGCAAAGAGGGTATGTAAAAAACCGATGTATGTGTCGATGTCCGGCACAGTTAGCGCATGGGGACTGACGCCGAGTATGCCTGCCATTTGTTTCACGAGGTTTTGTTTGGGAATCCTCGCCTCCGATTCGTACTGCGCCATGCGCACGTCGGAAGTCCTGCCCAGAAAGCCGAGCCGTTCGCCAAGCTGTTTCTGTGTCAGGTTCTTCCGGTTGCGAAAAAGTTTGATGCGTTTTCCGATTGCCATAAGCAGACCTCCGTATAATTATTTTGCTGTTTAGCCATGTCAGCGCAATTTCGCTATAGCTGGATAGTTAAACAAATTTGTTGGGTATAGTATAGCATGGCATAGTGAAGATAGCAAGAAGAAATTAAATTAAAAAAGTTAAGATTCTGCCCCAAAACGCTTGACTTAAATTGGTAAGTTTAGTAATATAGGAAGTACATAGACTAAACAAACAAATTTAGTCACATTTGGAACTGCCGATAAAAACTGCTGTCTGGAAAGAAATGCAGATTTATGGGTGCAGGCAGAGGAATCAGGAATAAAAAAAGGAAAGGGGGAAAGCAGGAAGAAAGACTGAGAATAAGACAGGGAAAGGAGAGGATGGATAATGGAAGGCAAAAATTTTATGACGGTTGAGGAAGTTGCACAGGAGCTGAACGTCTCCAAATCCTATGCCTACAAGGTTGTCCGGGAGCTGAATACAGAAATGCGCGGGCTTGGCTACCTGACAGTATCGGGTAGGGTGAACACAAATTTCTTCCGCAAAAAGTTGTGTTACAGTGAATAGTTTTTTGAAAAGAATTATCTTACAGTAGATAGTTTTTTCATTGGGAGTTATGTTACAGCGGAAAATGCAGGAATCTTTAAAATGTTGCCGGGTGCTGATAGCAGATTATATTATTGCCACAATCAGCCCCGGGGAAAGGAGCAGGATTATATGGCTGTTTACAAGGATGGCGACAAGTGGCGCGTCATCTACCGATACACGAATTATAAAGGGGAGAGGAAACAGACGCAGAAAAGGGGGTTTGCGACCAAAAGGGAGGCATTGGGCTGGGAGCGGGAAGTCATGCTCAAAAGCGAGTCCAAGCTTGACATGACGTTTGCCAGTTTCTTTGAAATCTATGAGGCGGACAAGAAGAAAAGGGTGAAGGAGAACACATGGGAATCCAAGAGCCATGTGATACGCACGAAGATACTTCCCTATTTCGGGGAGCGGAAGATTGCGGAGATTGAGCCCAAGGACGTAATTGCATGGCAGAATGAAATGCTTGCCTATAAGGGAGAAAACGGGGAGGTCTATTCCCCGACCTACTTAAAGACTATCCACGCGCAGTTAAGCGCAATTTTCAACCATGCCGTAAGGTTTTACCACCTTCCGGGCAACCCGGCGCAGAAAGCCGGAACAATGGGCAGTGAGGAGCACAAAGAAATGCTGTTCTGGACGAAAGAAGAATATCTGAAATTTGCAGACGTGATGATGGACAAGCCATTATCTTATTATGCTTTTGAAATGCTCTACTGGTGCGGTGTCCGGCTGGGTGAAATGCTCGCGCTGACTCCGTCAGACTTTGATTTTGGGCGGAATACCGTGACGATAAATAAGTCCTACCAGCGGATAAAGGGGAGGGATGTCATCACTTCTCCCAAGACAGCAAAGAGCAACCGGACGATAAAAATGCCGCATTTCTTATGTGAGGAAATGCAGGAGTATATCCGTATGCTCTATGAAATCAGCGAAGATGAAAGGATGTTTCCGGTTACAAAATCGTATCTCCATCACGAGATGGACAGGGGCGCAAAAGCCGCAAATGTGAAACGAATCAGAATCCATGACCTGCGCCATTCACATATTTCCCTGTTGATTGAGATGGGGTTTTCGGCACTTGCCATAGCGGACAGGGTGGGGCATGAGAGCATAGACATCACCTACCGCTATGCGCATCTGTTCCCAAACAAGCAGACGGAAATGGCGGATAAGCTGGATATGGAGCGCATGGAGAGCCTTGTGCAGACAGATAACGGCACAGTCATCCAATTTCATACGGATAAGGAATTTGAGCCGGAACGGAGAAAGGGGATTTGAAACTATGGAAAAAAGGCTTGATTACAAGGGTAGATGGAGGAATAAAACAGTGGCATTCCATGTCTCTGAGGAGGAAGGAAAACTGATTGACCGTTGTGTGAGCCTGTCGGGACTTACCAAGCAGGACTATATTATCCGGCGTTTACAGTGCCGGGAGGTGGTGGTTCAGGGCAATCCGAGGGTTTATAAGGCACTGCGCAACCAGATGGCAGAAATCTATGGGGAATTAAAACGCCTGGAAAAATGCGGCGGGGACAATGATGAACTGCTCTATACCATCCAGTTAATTGCACAAACCATGAATGGGCTGAAAGGGGAAAACTGATTGCAGTTGGTCCTATATTTACCAGCCGAAAAAGAAAAATTCATAGAAAATATTTGCTTAAACAATACGCGTTTTATGTTATCAAAATCATTCAATTAGACAGATGGGAAAGAAAAAAATTTGATTGTAATGGGAAAATTTGCAGGCAAGGCGACCAATAGCGGGATAATATCAGGTCGCTTGATAGGAGGAAATCATGGGAAAACACACCATTGGTGAAAATGGAATTAGCTATACGAAGGGAACGGATGGGATTTTTTACCCGGATTTGAAGTTGCCGGATGGGGAAGATTATGAGATTGGCAGATATGGGAACATGAGGCTGGAATACCTTAAAAACCACCGCAAAGGGCTGTATCTGCATTTGCTGACAAGCGGAAATCTTAACAGGCATCTGCACGAATGCGACGAGGAATGCAGGGAGAGGATGGAATTTCTCACGGAACAGATGAAAGCCGGGGCAGGGATTACGGAGGAATTAAAGGCAAAAGAACAGTTGAAATGGGTCGGATTAATGAATAATGTCCGCTCTGCTGCGGAGGAGATGGTTTTGAAAGAGCTGGTGTATTGTTAGTGAATCTGTGTCGGATAAGCTGGTATATTTGCGATAAAAGTCGTGCCAGAAAGGGGATATACTGCTGAAGGAGTAGGTAGATTGCCCGAAAAAATATACTGATAAAAGGAAGATGGTGCTGGAAGAATTGGCAGATTGCCGGGAAAAATTATGCTAGAGAAATGGGTATATTGATAAGGAAGTAGGGCGGGAAACCGCTCTATTTTCTTTGGGGAGAATCCGTATATAGATTTAAAATAGGGGTATTTCTGGTGGAATAAGATGGTGGGAAAGCATGTGAAAGATTTCTTTTTCGGCTGGTAAAATAGTTTATATTGGGAACAGAAAGCGACTGGAAAATCAATACACAATACCAGCAAGCAACGCCTTTGGATTGCCACGCCCTATGGGGAGCAGCAACCTCCGGCACTTGTCAGGGGAAATCCCCTGGCCCCTTTTAACAATCATGTTTCCGTCCATAGGCAGAAGTTTGAAAATTTTTTCTATATCTGTGGTGAATATATTTTTAAATGTATTTTATATGAGAGCCTATGTTTATATGTCGTAAAAAATCCCCTTTCAGATAAGCAGTAAAAAATCTATCTGAAAGAGGTATGTTGCTTTTTGGGAATATTCTAAGGGGAATATCTTTGAACTCTGGGAAACTATTTCTTATTCGTGAATCCTAAAATGTAATCTGCCGAGACTTCATAGAACTTGCAGAGAATCATTAAACATTCTATGGGCATAGGTCTTTTGTATAATTCATATTGGGAATAAGTTGTCTGTGCAATTTTCAGCAGTCCGGCAACTTCTTTTTGGGTTAAGTCGTTGTCTTGGCGTAACTCTTTTATGCGCTCTGGATATTTTATATCGAAAATATGTTTACTGTCATCCATATTTTTCACCTCACGCAGATATTTTAGTATATTAAATAAATAGAACTTGATTTTTAAGTCGCTGTGAGTTAAAATGTATTTAGAAATTTTAAAGTGCAGGTTAGGGGATTTTCTTATTTGTGAATCCTAAGATATAATCCGCTGAAACGTTATAAAACTTGCAGAGAACCATTAAACATTCTATGGGCATGGGTCTTTTGTATAATTCATATTGGGAATAGGTTGTCTGTGCAACTTTCAATATCTCAGCAACTTCTTTTTGGGTTAAGTCGTTATTTTGACGTAATTCTCTTATACGCTCTGGGTATTTTACATTGAAAATGTGTCTGATGCTGTTCACTCTTTTCACCTCTCGCAATGATTTTAGTACAAGTCTTAACCAAAACCTGATTTTAAGTCGCTACGAGTTATAAATATATATATTTGACAATATTCATGTGGAGCAAAATATTATGGAAAGGAATATTTGGCATGAAAAACAGTGGTACAGAAA
>VSNK01000178.1 GCA_009774255.1 Faecalicatena sp. | reverse complement strand
GTATAGGTATACATTAAAAAAATCTAAATACTCAGCCATGTTACCTGCCCCCATATGTAAAACTTCTGTAACCATTCCATACTTTCACAGTTATTAAAATCCGTAATTACTCTTACATATTTTTCATATACTGCAGAACAACACCTGAAAACTCTTTGTTCCGCAGCCGTGATACGGGAACCCCTCTGCCGTTATCCATATAGGCAGTTCCGTTTTTATATCCTTTTAAATGTCTCAGATTGATGAGATAGCTCCTGTGGCACCGGAAAAAATGGCTGCCCAGCTTCGTTTCCAGATTCTCAATCTGCTCGTAATAATCAAGAATCTCGCCTGATGCCAGATTCAGATATATTTTCCGGTCTATGATCTCACAGAAAATAATCTCATCTTTTTGGACAATGCGTCCCTCATACCCCTTTTGTACAAGCATACTGTCTTCGCCGGCGCTGCGCATGGAAGCATAAAGGCGTTCCATGGTTTTCTCAAATTGTTTTTCTTCCACCGGCTTGACCAGGTAATCGTATGCCTGCACCTCGAAAGACGAAAATACCATCTCTTTCAGTACCGTGATGAAGATCAGGAAGCCCTGGAATTTATCTGCCCTCAGTCTCCTTGCGGTTTCCATGCCGTCCATCCCCTTCATCTGGATATCCAGAAAACAGATGTCTATCTGCCCGTCGTAGTTTAGCAGCTCTTCGCCGCTTGAAAATGTCCTAAGGCGAATCTCCCTGTTCTTTTTACGGAAAAAATCGGAGACCAAAGCTTTTATATGATCGGACATATATTTTTCATCATCACAGATTGCAATATGAATCAATGTGCCACCTCCTCGTACACAATAGCCAATGGCAAAATCAAGTCAAAGACCCCGCGGCAGCAGCCAAATATCCATGCAAGCATGGCTACTTGGCTCGTTGCTTCGCGAGAATAAAATTTGCCATTATTTATAGACAGATGTTTTATTATACCCTGTCTGGAACTCCAAAGCAATCGAATTGCTGTGAAATGCTTTTCGGATGCTGTGGAATATGTAAACCCGCCTCCATACTCTGCGCGGTTAATAAGGACATTGTAAAACCCAAATGTCCGCAAAATGTTACAGCGGTTCTATTTAGTGCTCACCCTACCCTTTCAACGTGTTTTAGTTCATGGATTCTGTTTTTGATGTCACATCATAAACGACCGGCAATCATTGGACTGAAATCATAATCATGAAATTTAGCGAAAATTATCGGATGATCATTGAAAGCGGCTTGGCCACGTGTTATGATATGACGTAACAACCGTGTTACAACAAGAGCTGAATCGACGTTTTTTCCGGAATTCACTTGACAGCAGGGTATTTACCAACCCTTTTTTTCTAACTGTTTTATTGTAAATAGAAGAAGCGCGACAAATACAACTGAGCATTCTCGGAAACTCTTTGTACCCAGATTTGTGAGATGACTTTTTGTCAGGAGTACACAAATTTATGAGGCGTACGTGGAGCGTACGTTGATTAAATTTGGGTGCTCCTGGCGGAAAATCAGCCGCAAAGATGGGTGCAAGGGAGTTTCCGAGAGTGCTCCAACTAAAAAAGAGGTTAAACATCCGTGTACGGTGGTATTAAAAACGCGGCGTTTATTGTCACTACGATAAACGCCGCGCATTTTTATTTGTTGATGGTCAGGTCACTTGTAATAATACCAAAGGATTCCAGCTTGGCCTTTACGGCACGAATCTGGTTATCAATCTCTTTTTTTGTATCATCTGCTATATCAATTCGCTGGAGATTGATGTAAACGTCAATCAAATTGTTTATCATTTCTTTTTCAGCCATATGATCACCTCTGCATTCGTTTGCTATGAAACTTAAAATCATTTGCTAGCTTTATTATATCAACAAGTGATTTCAGTGTAAAGACTCTATTTAACATGATCAATAAGTAATATTCTTGTTGTGTTACAGTTCACTGGCCAGCCAGCGAACTGTAACGAATCCGGCCTATTTAAAGTTGCCTTACGGCAAGAGGCCGGATTCCAGCCCCAGTACGTATTGGCCTATGACCGTGCAGCGTGGTGCACGGCCCAGGTGTGAACAGTAACGATACAAATTCGCAGTGATTTAGCCGCAAAAATCTTTATGGAAATCAGTCATCGGATATGGTATATTATACATAGGGGAAACTATAAGATTTAAGGGAGATTCTGCCATGCGAAAACTGGAATATACATTTAAGACAGATACATTGTTCAAAATGCTGTTTGTACAGTATCCGGAACTTTTAAAGAAGCTAGTACATCATTGCATTAATCTTGAAGTAATAGTGGCAGAACTGCTTGGAATATCGTTGGAGGATATCGGGCAGTTTGTGATACGGAATCCGGAGATGCCGCCTGAGAACCTGGGGGACAAATTCTGTAGGCTGGATATCAATATGACTGTGAATGGTCAGCGTGTGGATCTGGAAGTACAGGTCTGCAATGAGGGGGACTACCCGGAGAGAGTTATGTACTACTGGGCGAGGGAGTTTTCATCAGCGCTGCTAACCGGACAGGGTTATTCTACCCTGCCACGCACAATCGTTATCAGTATTATAGACTTCCCGCTGTTTGAATGTGAAGAATATCATTCTTTCTTCCAACCGCTGGAAGTTATGCGCCATACACTGCTGTCGGATAAAATGGGGTTTCATTTCTTTGAGCTTCCTAAACTGCCGTCAGATGTGGGTGAGGATGATATGTTACTGCTGTGGCTTTCGCTGTTCAAGGCGGAAACGGAAGAGGAACTGGAGAAAATTAAAAAGATGGAGGTGCCAATTATGAGTCAGGCGATTACTGCTTCGTCAGAGTTCCGTGAAAAAGAGAGGCTACGTGCAAAAGCAAGACATGATGAGGCACAGGCATTGCACAATGCAAGACGTGAAGAAAAATTTGATATTGCAAAAAAAATGTTGGATATGGATATGACATCTGACCAAATTACTAAAGTAACAGGATTAACGCAAGCAGAAATAGAATCTTTAAGAATGCCAATTTGAATGTAAAAGCAAAGATGGAGTGAAATATATAATTCACTTCCATCTTTTTTTGGAAATGTTGTAGTTGTGACTGAATACAATGTGTTATGGAATAGCGCATTATCGGCATTTTCTGTAATGTATATGGTGTAGCAATAGGCACGCCAATCAGCAACAGCATGACAGAGCTTTACACGAATATGCCCTTTCATCTCCCATATACTGTTTCGATGACACATGATATCTTCTTTCCAGTTCTCTCGCTGTCCCTTCCTCTTTTGTTTTGCAGATCCAGACATGCCCTTTTGCCTGTTTCAGCAGTTCTCTCATATTTCCTGAATAAAGAAATTCCCCTTTTTCATAACTGCAAGCTGATTGCAGGTCGCTGTCAGATCTTCCACTACATGGGGTGAAATTAAAACCGTACGTCCTTGCTGACGCACTTCTTGCGTCTGCTAACGTAGCCGCTTTTTGCTCATTAATAAGTGGGTTGCTAATCCGAAATATCATATCGCTTACAGGCAGTAAGGAATTACCGTTCTTGCCGCCCAATGATTCCAGGCAATGCCGCCGCTGCCAGGATCCCAATACAAATACAAACCACTTTCCCACAAATCCAACGAAAATCGCTGCCGTCTTCCAACTCCCTGGCGGTGTAGGAAAATAGATTCCATACCCCGAAACACCTGTCGCCGATGCTGGAATTCGTGATCAGCCACAGTATCAGGCAGTGCAGCCTGTAAAAATGTGTATGGGTAAGGGATTGTCGTATTTGCAATCTGAAGCGGCAAATTCCATCCATCTATCCCAAACATGGCAAGCGGCAGGCCGCACGCCACAACAACATGGAGAATAAATGCCGCTGTTCCAAATAGAAGCGATGCTACGATCTTTGCTGTCGTCAGCTTTGTTTTCCCATACTTTGCAGATAAAATCACCGCATCTGTTCCCGCCTGGTATTCGCCGGAAAAGACAGGGGCAATCTCAATGCAGATGGCCAGCAATGCAAACATCAGAAGCTCAAAGCTACTTATGATGTTTTCCCATCCTCCATGATATCCATATTGCAGCGGTGTATCTACCTTGTCAGCCATACCGCTCCAATAATTTTTTTGTTCATCAGACAATGCCCGGGAAGGCTCATCATCAACAAGCATAATTTTATACCGATTCATTTAACAACATCCTCCCACAGTCCCACAGCATCATACTTGCCCCACATGTAATCATTTTCTTTGTACATAATAATATGAAGACACAACTGCTCGACACTATAAAGCCGTTCCCTTTGCCGGGACAAACAGCTTCTCCATATCAACCCCTTCTAAGGTGAGCAGTTTTATCTTCTTTTCCAGCCCTCCCGCATATCCTGTCAGGCTTCCGTTTATTCCGACCACACGGTGGCAGGGGACAATGATGGAGATCGGGTTATGTCCCACGGCGCCGCCTACGGCCTGCGCGGACATCCTTTCAAGCCCGCGGCCGGCCGCGATCTCCTGCGATATTTCCCCATAGGTTCTGGTTTCCCCATATGGAATCTTACAAAGGAGCTTCCATACTTCTTTCCGAAACTCACTCCCCTCCGGATTCAGGGTCAATTCGCTGATGTCCGGCCTTTCCCCCTTAAAATATCTGTCGAGCCAGTTTTTCGTCCGGCACAAAATCTCTGAATCCGCATTTTCTTCCTGCTTCTCCCCCCTCAGGGCGCCAAGATAGTATTTCTGTCCTTCCATCCAGACTCCCGCCAGCGCGCCGTCCTTTTCCACAAGCAGGAGCGGCCCTATGGGGGATTCATAACGCATTGTATATATCACTCTTTCATTTCTCCTTAAACCAATAATACCTATGAAATTTACAAATCATCCATAGTCATGCAAGGCAATTCTTTTTCCTGCCTTAATTGTTTATCATTTGTAAAAAACATATCGCACTTGCTGACTATTGCCGCTGCAATCTACAAAGAATCCATTGCCTTAAAATATTTATATTGTCCTCTGATTTTTGCGGCCCGATCTGCTATTTCACAATCTATATCATTATCCAAACACTTTTTGAAAAAGCTTTTTATCTTGTCTTTATATAGAGTATTGTTTTCCAGAAAGTATATGATAGGAAGTATCAACGTATACCTTTTTTTAATCTGTCATAGTCTCGCAACTCCCTCACATAATCATCTGCATTTTGCCCTCTTTCCGTAGGCGGCATTACAAATTGATCCAAATCCCAGTTTTTCTTTTTTATATCATCTTCCCCCAATAGTTTATCGATAATAAATACCCACAAGTATTACCGGCCCCTTGCGATTTTTGCAAGATACCATTTCACAAACCATACCGTAAAAATTCCCATAAGTATTGGCAAAACTGAATTGACAGGAATAATGTGCCGTAAGCGGTATTTTCCCAAAACAGGTCAGTGTCCAGATAACTCCGAAGGACAGGTAGGACAGCGGCAAGACCACCCTGCAGGGAGACCTCATCCCTTCCTTACATTTTGAATCTATACTTTCCTTTCCCGTGGCCAGATACAGATTCAATAATATCTGCCTGCACCAGATTAGAAATCAATTTAGAAGCGCCCGAACCTTTCAGTTCAAGAAGTTCCATAATTGCATTTCTTCCAAAGACTTCATCAAAACCGAACTTATCAAATAATCTATGGATATGGATAACCGTTTTAGCAGAAAAATCTTTTGCTTTCTCGGAAAGCACACTTTCAATGTCCGCTTTTTTATCCTGAATATTCACTTTTCCAACTTCAATGTCCACTTTTTTACCCTGGATATCCACTTTTCCAACTTCAATGTCCATTTTTTTATCGTCGATCATCTCTTTAGCAACTCCAATGTCCACTTTTTCAATTTTCCAAAGTCCACTTATATGCAGGTTACGATTGTGGAGTTCGTTGTTTTCATTCAGAAGCAAATTTCTGAGGAACACTTCAAGGTACTCCGTTGTTTCGTGAACATCTTTTTGTAAATTTGTGTAGTTGGCACGGACGAGCGCATTTCTAAAATACCATGCGTTTTCCGCAAAAATGTCATTCGTTGCTGAGAAACCGAGTTTTCTCAGATACTTGATAAAAAATACCGCCGTCGTTCTTGTATTGCCCTCTCCAAAGATATGGATCTGCCATAATCTTGAAACGAACACCGCAAGATGATGAATGATCTCGTCCATTGACATGCCTTTATAACTAAAGTCTTTCTCCTGAAAAAAATCATATTCAAGCGTGGCCCTCAGCTCCGAAGCACTGCCATACATAACGGTTGCTCCGTCAAGCACCCATTCCTTTTTCGTAATATTATAATCCCTGATCTTTCCGGCGTGTTTATAAATGCCCTGAAAGAGTCTGCGGTGAATCGAGATATACTCATTCGGAGAAAATGAAAACGCAGTTTCCAAAAGTATTTCTGCTATACGGGAGGATACCTTATCTGCTTCTTCCGTACGCCCGTCATCAGATAAACGCACAGGCTTTTTTTCATAGTAACTTTCTATCAGACTCTTTGCTTCTTTCAGCGTGATTTTACCCTCAATATTCTGAATTGCGGTATCAATCAAATATTTCGATGGTTTGAGTCCGTCTACTGCCTGAAGTCCAATTGCCGTACTCCAGGCATAACCCTTGCCGGCCTTATCCGGTTCTGTCTCTCTCAAATATTCCTCAAATGGGTCTTTTTCCATATCCGCTGCCTCATCTCCATATTACATTTTTGTCAATTGTACGGTTATCAATTTTACACTATGCTTTCTCAAACCGTTACAGTTCACTGGCCAGCCAGCGAACTGTAATGAATCCGGCCTATTTAAAGTTGCCTTACGGCAAGAGGCCGGATTCCGGCCCCGGTACGTACTGGCCTGTGACCGTGCAGCGTGGTGCACGGCCCAGGAGTGAACAGTAACCTCAAACCGTCTAACCACCACAATCGAGGGGGATCAAACATTGTTATACTAACATCTAAAATGAAAATTAGCAAGCCATCTCTTCAAGAATGCTTATGCCAAATGAATAAAAAATGAACAGAAAATAGATTAAGGGGCTGTTGCTGCAGCCCCTGTGGTATTCAATGCTATACACAATTCCTCAATCGCTCAACAATACTTCGATCCTGTGTCTTTTGATAGAGAACCACCGGCGCGGCCGCACATATCACGGTCACAACGCCGAACAGAGCAAAATTCCTCATCCACGGAATCGAAAATGAAACCGAATAAACCGCCGCCGCGTCAAATACAATATAGCTGACCGGAAGCCCTATGACCAGCGATAAAAGGAGTGAAACTGCCGCGTATCCGATTCCTTCCGCCCTCAGCATCTTTTTGATCTGCTTTGTTGTCATGCCAATGCTTTCCAATGCCGCAAATTCTCTTGACCGGTTCTGTATACTTGCCGCCATCGTATTTAGATAATTCAATACCGCGAGCACAGCGATGATGAATCCTGCGCTGCTGCCCAATACCTTCACCTGTGTCTCCGTATTTTTCATCTCAGAGTAACGCTCCAGTTTTGACTCGTAAGAAATCTCCTGATCATTGGCAAAAACGTCTTTCACTTTTTGCTCTGTCTCTCTGGAATATGCTTTCTCATATTCCACACAGATCAGTTCGGTAAACAGTTCCCCTCGAAGCTTCTTCGCATATGCTTCGCTGACGATCAGATCCGGTACCACGCCGCCGGCAAAATATGCCGGATTGCATTCACCGGACGCCACGGCCCCGATCCGGATGGTATGCTCCTTTCTCTCTCCTTCCTCGTCCCGGAAATAGAACCTCACCGTTTTTCCGGTCATATTGTGATCCCCTTCCGTAAAATATTTAAGGGCCACCGCAATTTTTCCCTGCTCAAAAGCCTTCTGATCCAGGACATTTCCCAGGTCCTTATTCAAAAATTCAAAACCTTTTTCGTCCACGCTGATAAAGCGGGGAGCAAACAGCCCATTCTCCGGTTCCTCTTGATACAGTGCCATGTCCTCTTGGTAGTTTCCCGGACTGTACCGCGACTGATACAATTCTTTAAAATAATCTCCATAAACCTCTTCCTGATAAGGGATGATCACTTCTTCTGAATTTACTTTTCTTACTGATCTTACACCCTCCATATCTTCGATTTGGGATATCTTATCCTCTGTGATAAGCTGCTTCCTGTCATCTTCTATCGTCGTTTCATTTTTAAAACGGAGATCGTAGGAGTAAGCTTCATTTAATATACGCTCTGCGTCATTGGCGCGGATCAATATATTGATTGCCATAAATATGGACACGACAATGACAAAGGACGCGAAGATCACAGCGGTCTGCTTTTTATCCCGCAGCATATTCTGCATGGCCATCGAATAGATGCCGCCCCCTTCCCTGTTATGATTTTTCCTTCTTCCTGAACCTGCGGTATATCGGATTGCTTCAACCGGAGAACAATCCCCGGCCATTTTTGCCGGCTTGCCGCAGCTGACCAGGTTCGTGAAAAACGCGAAGCATCCTCCGAGAAAAAATATCCCTATATTTGCAGACACAACATCCCCGGCGGAAAATGTTGGATTTGCGATATGCAGTAACCGTGGAATCACACGTTTTGATATCACCACCGCCGCGATCAGTCCAAGGGGAATTCCTGCCAGCGAATTCCAGACCGCCTGCCGGAAGATCATTCTTTTTAACTGGACAGAAGTCATCCCGATTGTCTTAAGCTGTCCATAATACCGGATATCCTTTGAAATGGAAATGTACATGGTATTATATATAATGAGATATCCGCTGGCAAATATCATGATCAGCAGGACAGACAACCCCGCCGCCATGATCAGAAAATGGAAAAGGGTATCAAAATCCGCAGAAATATATTGCTTATTTCTCAGATCGATCTCCTCACGGATTTTTCCAATATCCGCCTCCGAATACAACGGATTTTTCAGAGATATTTTCAAAAGACCTTGTGTGAAATCCGTCTGTTTTACACCACTCTCTTCGAAAAAAGCCTTTGAGATATAGCCTTTGGTCGTTCTGCTGTAATCCGTATACCATCCGCTGAGGATAAACTCTTTTTCCAGACAGGTTTCATCCGAACCTTCTTCCAGTGTAAAATAAGAAAGTGCAAGTTTCATCCCTGTTTCCGGATTTTCAATGCCCATGGCATTGAGTGTGTTCTTCCCGAGCATGATCTCATTTTCCTTTTGGGGGTACTCTCCCTCGAAGCCCTCCAGGGCAGGAACCGTCTGCTTTTCCCAGCAGATTTCATCCAACCAGTAAAGTCTTGTCTTATCCAGTGACTTCTCCTGATATTTCTCTAAAATCGCGCATTTTACCGCAACACCGGCATATTTCACCTGATCCATACTGCGGATTTTTTCCACCTGGTCCTCTCTCGGTTCGCTTAACTCGATGTCATAATCCATTCCCTCCATCCGGATATGGCGTTCGGAAATGGTGTTCCAGTAGCTTACTCCGACCGCCAAAACAATCGTGATCAAAAATGTTGTCAGAAAAATTGCAGAGACGGTAAGATAATTTCGCTTTTTGTCTGCCTTATAAGTAGTCCGTGCGATCTCATTGACTACCTTTCTATTCTTCACTTTCAGTATCATGATCTTCACCTCCACAGATTTTCCCATCCTCGAGACGTATGATTCTGCCCGCCATCTGCGCGATCTCATCATTGTGTGTGATCATGACGATGGTCTGCCCAAACCGCTGTCCGCTGGTTTTCATCAGCCCCAGAACGTCCTGGCTAGTACGGCTGTCCAGATTTCCCGTAGGCTCGTCGGTAATCTGTACCCCATCCCCTTTATGCCTTGAAAATACAGGCTTTAACGGTATGCACATTTGTGTAATGTGTCACTTTTCCCAAAAGTCCCTAAAACTACCTAAAAAGCGGACACTCCCCTTCCCGGCAGTTCCCGCTTTCAACTCTTTATCTTCTACTAAACCACAGGCGTGCCACCGCATACCTCTTGATTCATGATTTCCTCTGTTCAGCGGCAATCCTCGTTCCGCTGTATTTTTCTTTTCGTCTGTCCGGGGCTGTTCTTTTTCTTCTGCCTTTCCCATTTTTTTATGGACAGCATCTCAGATATTTCATCTATATTTTCCCTTTCCTTTTTCCAGATCCGCACTTCTTCAAACAGCGAATAGATCATCCTCCGCATCCTTTGAAATGCTTTCTGCTCCGGTACCCCGACCGTAAGGTACACTGCCTCCGTTTTCTCAGCACCCCCGTCACAGCTGTAAAATTCGATACATTCACCCCAAATCTTGTATGCTCCCGTTTCTACAGTTTCCTGCCTTCCATCAACAAGAATCCGATAATTGGTAAGATCAAGGATTTCGTAATGTGCTTGCAAATCCTGCCAGGGAACATCCTCATACTCCAGACAGCGATCCAGATATTGTTCCGGTGTAAAATACAGCTGGATGGAATGCGGAGGAGTGATCTCCTCATTTAAAGATGTGAGTCTTTCTAATACGATTCCCATTTGAAATCCCGCCGGAGGTTTTAGATCGATCACTGCATATTTTTTCTTTTGCTTTTCATCTGCTTCAAAAAATGCCGTATCCGCCATCAAAATATGTCCGGGACATTTTGCCTTATACTGTTCCTCTAGCATAATGTTTATTTCCTCCTTCATTCCAGCATGTTATGTTTCAGCGACTTTCCACACAGCACCCGTCTGGTACTTTATCTTCAACAGAACCACAGGCATGCCACTGCATGCCTCTTGGTTTCCATATTATTTTCTATGTTTATTTTATGACTTCAATATACTCAAATTTCTCTTATTCAGTAACTTCTGCTGTTTCTCATTCTGCTGCTTTAATTCCATATTTTCTTTTTTCAGTTCCTTTATTGTCTTTTCTAATAACTCGATCCGGTTCTCCATCGCCAGATCAAGAATCTTTCTTTTGCTGTCTACCATCCCTGCCTGGAGATCCAGTGCCCGGTCTATCTCTTTCCGCACCGTAGCGTTTTTATAAAAGAAGCCCCTCGACAGCCCTGTTTTTTTCATCAGCTTCGGAATGGTTACCTTTTCTTCGTCTTCGATCATCTCCCTGATAGCGCTTTTCGCTCTTGATATCTTTTCTTCACTAACTTTCCGGTTCCGCTCAATCATGTTGTCGTACTTGCTCATATTCTTCGCCCCATCCATCTAAATAT
Source organism: Faecalicatena sp. (assembly GCA_009774255.1). Classification (GTDB taxonomy): domain Bacteria; phylum Bacillota; class Clostridia; order Lachnospirales; family Lachnospiraceae; genus Schaedlerella. Next base: position 1,064 of record VSNK01000178.1, on the reverse strand, counting down.
TTTTCTATCAGCCTGCTTTTTCGCTCTCTGACTTCTCTCGTTTCATCCGCCACAATCTGCAAACTCATTCTCCTATAATACTTCACATTCTTTATACTCCGGTGTCCAAGCAGCTTTGCGATCGTCCAATCATCATAATGCATTTCTGTCAGACGGATTCCATAGCAATGGCGGAACATATGGGTGCCAAATCCGAATAACTGCCCTTTATCATCCCGAAGGTCTTCTTTTTGTATCATTGCCATAACCCGATTCTGTACCGTATTATACTGCATGGGCCGTTCCGGGTTCTTCTCATTTACAAAAATAAATTTTGTTTCCCCGTACTTCCTTCTAGTATACTGAATGGCTTTCTGTATCAGCAACTCCAACTCCGCGCTGATCGGTTTTACAAATGTATTTGTTTTCATCTGTTGGATGCGTATCATCGGTCTTCCTTCCTGCTCATACAGGCAGTCCGTCTGCAGCGTGAGAGTGTCGGATATCCTTGTTCCAAGCATCTGGTGAATGACCATCAACCGGCACATCTGTTCTTCCATTTTTACAAATACCGCATTGAATCTTTTCAGTTCTTTATCACTATAAGATTTTAGTTCGGTTCTGGCGGAATACGGGATATCTGTATTCAAAAATAATTGTTCCAAATGGCGGTATCCGTATATTTTTCCGATAGTTTCAAGCACCGCTCTTAATCTTGTCAGGTCGCTCCTGAAATTATTTACCCCTGTATCCTCTGTCTGTAGGAAAATCAAATATTCTTCCAGAATCTCCCTGCTGATTTCACTACAGGATTTTATCTTTGGATAATGCGTGTTAAGGTATACCGACATTCGGCGCATTGCAGTCAGTTCTTTACTAATCGTAGCAATTGCTTCATATTGCAAATGCCGGAATATGGATTTCTTTGTTTCCTCTTTTATAGACATCTGTATGATTTTGGAAAAATTCAATGTTTTAAAATTTTTGATCATATTTGAGTTGAATGATACACCAATCTTACTTAAGTCCCATACATCTTTCTCAATTTCAAGCAGGTTATCCTTAGCTTCTGTAAAATAATATAT
>VSNK01000177.1 GCA_009774255.1 Faecalicatena sp. | reverse complement strand
ATAATACACAATATGATTAATTTGCGCAAACTTATCACATTTTAACTATCTGAAAGAAAGGAGAGTGTGTTATGTCAGCAAAAGATAACACGAAAGTATCCCCGAACACAGGCGGGGGAGAGAAGGAATTGACTCGCAGACTGGGGTTGATGTCAGCGATAGTTTTAGGTGTAGGTACAACGGTTGGATCCGGTATTTTTACTTCCGTGGGGGAAGTCGCAGGAACGGCAGGGACTCCGATCCTGACGGTTCTGGCTTTTCTGATCGGCGGCATCATCATGATTCCGCAGAACCTTTGCTACACGGAGCTTATGACAGCATATCCGGAAGACGGACTTTTCATCGTATACTTCCGGGAAGCCGGGTGGAATTTTCTCTCATTCTTCGGCGGCTGGTCCTGCTTCTGGGCGACGGATCCCGTTGGTATCGCGATTATGGCGATTGCGGTCGGGAATTATCTGGCCTACTTTACAGGATGGACAACCATGACGGTACGTATCGTATCTGTTGTATTGATCGTGATATTCACCGCGCTTCACATGATTAAAATGGATGCTGGCGCGAAGTTCCAGAATGTGATTACCAGTGTTAAGATTGTACCGTTTATTCTACTTGTAATTGTAGGATTGTTCTGTGTTTCCGGAGGAAATTACATTGCGCCGACAGTACGGGGCGCACAGACGGGAGCCATGGCACTGATTCTTGGTATTACGGCAACGACCTGGTCATTTGACGGTATGCAGACCTGCGGAACGATGGCAGGTGAGATCAAGAACCCACATCGCAATCTGCCGATCGCATTGATTGGTACGGTGATTCTGTGTACCCTGCTTTACACAGGTCTGACGGCGGCAGCGGTAGGGCTTTGCGATATTTCCATCCTTGCGGCGTCCGACGCGCCGATCGCTACCGCATTTGAGTATGTTCCGTTTATCGGAAAATCGGCAGGAACGATCGCGGCGGTTTTGGCAATCGTGGTTGTGACAGGTTCCCTGTCCTCCCTGATCATGTTTCAGGCACGTGTGCAATATAAGGCCGCAACAGAAGGCTACTGGTGGAAATCCTGGAGCAAGGTGCATCCGGAATGGAAGACCCCTCATGTATCCATGTTATGGCAGAGCGGCGTAGCGATCATCTTTGTATTCTTTACATCCATCCAGACATTGCTGGGATACTTTACTTTGATCTGCCTGATCCGTAATATCCTTTGTTTCTGCACCTGGTTCAAGGTGAGAAACAAGAGCAATTACCATCCCACGTGGAAGATGCCGGTCGGTCCTCTGATGGCGGTTCTGGCAATTGTTCCGTCCTGTATCCTTGTGGTAACGACGTTTATCAGTGATCCGTTATTCAGCGTGATCGCGTCCATCGCGGCAATTGGCTCCGCGGTTCCGTTCTATTTCTACTTTAAGAAAGCAAACGCGGGCATCATAGCAGAAAAAGCGGCAGAGCGGGCGGCGGCACAACAGTAGGCACATATACTACCCGGTCCTGCGGCAAAAATGTGGGGATTGGGTATTAAATTTCAAGACATAACTATATTTCAGGAAATTATATTTCAGGGAGGAAGCAAATTGGAGACAAACAGACTTACAAAGGAAGAAATTTTCAAATGGTGCTCGATTCCGAAGGAGAGGATTCAAAATCAGGAAGGTCTTAAGGTGAAGATGGAAGTCCGCAGGGATAAGGCGGCGGTGATGACGGAGCTTGGGCACATGATGGCGGATGAAGTCATAGAACATAACCGATTGGGACTGCCTACGAAATGGGTGCTTCCGGCAGGTCCGACGGAAGAATATGACATCTTTACGGAACGCGTCAATTCGGAGCGGATCAGCCTGAAAAATCTTTGGATCTTCCACATGGATGAATTTTTGGACTGGGAAGGCCGGCCGCTTCCGGTAGCGGATACTTATGAAAGCCTGGAAGGGACTATGAATGCATGCTTCTACGGACGTATCGATGAAGAATTAAATGTGCCGGCAGAACAGAGGATCTGGCCGAGGATCCATGACATCGATTATCCGGATGAGCTGTGCAAAAAACTGGGCGGCATAGATACCGTGTGGGCGGGAATCGGAGCGACAGGACTGGTAGCATTCAACGAAGCGCCGCGCAGCTACTGCTACCGACTGACAGTAGAAGAATATGCAAATGGAAAGACCAGGATTGTGGAGCTGAACGATGATTCCCTTCTGGCCATGTCCCAGCGTTCTTTTGGCTGCTGCCTTGACCGGATTCCGCCAAAAGCAATCACTCTTGGCTTTCGGATTATACTTTCGGCAAAACGCTGTATCTATATGGTAGCGACCGGAGCATGGAAACAGACGGTCTGCCGCATCCTTCTGTTCAGCGAACCTACGGTAGAATATCCGGTTACAATCATACCGAAGTATGTTCCGGATGTGACGCTATATACGACGGATGAGACGATAGATCATCCGATGTCTCATGAAACGAAAGGCTGGTAAATGATGAAGCGAAAAGATGTAATTGTACTGAACAGTCACGGCGTAGGGCAGTATGCCTACACGGACCATATGCCCAAATGGGGAGAAACGTTACGTGTCAAAAACTGGCATGTCGCGGAAGACGGCGGAAAAGGCACCAATGTAGCCGTGGCTCTGGGACGGCTGGGCATCCATACGGCTTATATTGGGAAGGTTGGTATGGATCCTTGGGGAGATCTGGGGGAAAAATGGCTGAAAGAAGCAGGCGTGGATGCAAAATACATGTATCGGACAGACGAAGTATCTACAGGAACCGGCCTGATTCTGATCGGGCCTGACGGTCAGAATACCGTGATTGACGGGGACAGCTCGAGTGCCGCATTGAAAGAAGAGGAAGTGTGTGCGGCTCTGGACGCAATGAAAGGTTCACGTTATTTTGTGACAGGATTCGAAGTACCGATGCACATTGCCCTTGCAGGCGCAAGACATGCGAAGGCGCTGGGGATGCAGACCGTGTTGAACCCAAGCCCGCTTCCGGAAGAAGCATTGGGGAAGATGGATTTTATTGATTATCTCTTTATCAATGAGGTAGAGGGAAGATATATCTGCAAGGAAGCGGAACATGAAGTCTCGGATTCCCGTGAACGGATGGAGAAGGTGAGAGAAGTCTGCGGGGTTTCGAATGTCATTATGACAATGGGGAGCGATGGAAGCGCGGCATTGTGCGGGGAGGAATTTCTGACGATTCCGCCTGTATATGTTGACAAAGCAGTGAATACCGCCGGCGCGGGGGACGGGTTTATGGCGGCGGTGACAGCGAACCTTGTATGGGGAAAGGATCTGCGGGAAGCCATGGAATGGGCAGGATATTACGCGGCATTGTCGGTCACGATCAACGGAACAATCCCTTCCTATCGCCCGCTGGAGGAAGTCAATGCATTTATCGATCAAGTGAATAAGAGAACAGCAGAGGAAGGAGGCGGGATATGAGACAGCGCCATGCGATGATGGAAGAAATAAAAGAGCAGTCCGCACTGCTCCGGAGCCTGTATGAAGGCCGTGAGGCTTTGTGTGCGGACTTTGCGGCTCTGTATCGGAAGCATCGATTTAAAAAAATCCTATTTGTAGGGAATGGTTCCCCATACTATGCGGGATATGTGCTGCGCTTTGCGGCGGAAGCCCTGTTGGGGGCAGAAGCGGAGGCTGTTTTTGCGGGAGTGTTTCATCATCATATGGGATTTGACAGATCCGGCAGGTTCCGGCCGGAAGAAATCCTGCTGGTGTGTCCCGCGGAGTCCGGGCATTCCAGAGGTCAGGTGGATGCGGCGCGCCGGGCAAAAGCAAAAGGCTGCTCTGTGATGTGCACAACCTTAAATCCCAAGGGAATTCTGGCACGGAACTCGGATGTTGTGCTGGTCAAGCCCGGCAGGCATGAGGAGGCAATGGCTTCCACCAAGGGGCAGACTATGGCGATCTTCATGATCTTTCTAAATTTTCTGGAGGCAGCATACCGCGCCGGCAATCTTTCACGGGCCGAATATGACCGGTATCTGCGTGCGTGTGAGAAAGTACCGGACAATATAGAGAAGACAATCGGGAATACGGTTTCCTGGTTTGAAAAAAATGCGGAGCGTGTCATGAACGCGTCAAAATACTTTTTGCTTGGATACGGTGCAAATTATGGTACGGTGCAGGAATCGGCCCTGAAATTTTTTGAATGTCACGGAAAGCCTTCTGTTCCCCTCGAATTGGAGGAGGCGCTCCATGGCCCGTTCCGCGCTCTTGAAAAAAGGGACATGATCTTCTTCCTTGCGGCGGAGGCGGGTCCGGAACAGGAGCGGATGATGCGTTTGGCTCAGGCATCCGAACCATATTGCGATAACCGGATACTCATACGGAGTGGGAGTGCGGACATTTCGGAAGGCGGAGATGTGCTTTCCATATATAGTTCGGATGTGGAATTTGTGAATACAATCGAATATCTGATTCCGCTGCAGGTGCTGTCATTTTTGATTGCTGACAGAATGGAAATCGATTTGAGCATCCCGCTGGTGGCAGCTCTGGATGAGACGATGTCTCCGGCTTATGAAGACTGACGGAAAATGGCAGACTAACGGAACAATGGGAGGTGAAATATGGAAGAAAAATTACAGGATCAGAGGCGGATTCTGATGGCAGTGGACATTGGCGGTTCCAAATTTATAGTGGGATTTGTGGACGGCGGTGGAAACATTTTATATCAGGAGCGCAGAGAATGGAGCGGAACAGAACCCGAGGCGGTTGTCGTGCAGTTGAAAGAGGCTCTTCATCATATTTGCGCACGGTATCCTGCGCTGGCGAAAAAGGCGGAGGCCGGAGGGGTGACCATACCAGGATTTGCGGATCCGGTTTCGGGGATATGGGTGGATTCGGATTATCTCAATGTAAAGAATCTTCCGATCTGCGACATATTAAGCCGGGAATTTGGAATTCCCTTTTTTGCGGACAATGACTGTAATGCCTGCGCCCTGGCAGAAAAATATTTTGGGGGAGCGAAAGAAGAGAGGGAATTTCTCTATCTCACGGTCAGCACGGGAATCGGCGGAGCGTTGTTTCTGAACGGGGAGCTTTATTACGGCGGTTTCTGGCATGCCGGTGAGATCGGGTTGTTTGTAGCGGAAGAAGAGGGCAGGATATCAGACAACGGAAGTGTCCGGGGTGCGGTGGAGATGTACGCGTCAGGCCGTGGATTTGCGCAGAATTATGTACAGGCCGGCGGTCAGAAACATGAGGATGGAAAATTGCCGGGAGGTCCGGAAATATGCCGCCGGGCCAGGGAAGGAGATCCGGCGGCTCTGGAGGCACTGGAGCTGGAGGGGCGGTATCTTGGAAGGATGATCGCCAATGCCTGTGCGGCGGCAGATTTTCGGAAGATTATAGTGGGCGGGGGGCTTTCTATGGTGTTTGAGCAGTATCAGGAAGCGCTCTGCCGGGAATTTTGCAGAATTCAGCCGGACAGAAAGGTAGAAATCGAAGCGACCCGGCTTGGATATGCAGGTGCCTTTGTGGGGGCGGCAGCTCTGGCAGTGCGGGGGCTGAAAGGCTTTCGGGGAAGCCCGGGTGCCGGCAAGCCGGAGGAATGCGTCCTCCATGTGAAGCTGGGAGATTCCATAGAGAGTATGCTCGAGATCGAAGGAAGCAGCTATCCATGCAAGGAGGCAGAGTTTGGAAGCTTTCTGGCAGCGGAAACCATTGAAGCGAAAGGACGGCATCTGAATGAGATCGCGGCACTCAAAGAATTAAAAGAAATCGTGCAGGCTTCCTGCAATGGCGATCCGGAGGCAGATCGGGTTCTTTCCGAGCTGGGAGGACAGATTGGAAAAGGGCTGGCGTGTGCCTGCATTCTGCTGGATCCGGGAAAGGTGGTACTTAAAGGTATGGGGACAGGGTGCATGGCATTTCAGGAAGGGCTGGTGGAAACGGTAAAGCGGGAAACCTATTATCAGGGGAAGCTTCCATTTGATATTGTCTGGGAGAGTAAACGTGATACACGGCAAATTTGATTCCCGCGAAGCAGCCGGTGGACAGCGGTTTTTTGATTTGCCGTAAGGATAGAAAAATCAGGAGGAAACAGGAATGGGACACTTTATAACAGGTGTTGTAGATGAAATTCTGACACCATTTAACGAGGACGGTTCGATCAATTATCAGCAGACAGAGGAGCTGATTGCCTGGCATATGAAAAAGGGGATTAGAAATTTTTTTGTGAACGGGCTTGCGGCGGAATGCCAGGCGCTTTCTAATGAAGAAAAACTCCGGCTTTTAAAAACGGTTTATGGAGTGACGCAGGGAAAAGCCAAGATTATGGCGTGCTCTTTTGAAAATTCCGTGCGTCAGAATAAAGAGCTTTTGGATCTTTATGAGGAAACAGGGCTTGCGGACTGCTATTGCATCACGGCGCCGCCTTTGTTCCGCCATACGCAGCAGGCTTTGTATGACTATGCGGCAGAGCTGATCGACTATGCAAAGCGGCCGGTTTATATTTATAACTGTGCCCAGATGGGGACCTTTTTTGAACCGGATACATTATGCAGGCTTGTGAAAGAACATCCAAATCTCAGAGGATTTAAGGACGCGTCCGTGGATATTCTGAATTTTATCCAGTGTACGCTGCGCATTGACCCGGAGGAATTTGATTTTCTGGGAGGCTGCGACGGGCTGGACGGTGTCATGATGCTTCTTGGGGCGGTGGGATGTGTGTCTTTTATGGCGGTTCCGTTCCCGAAAGAAATGATCGATATCGTGGAAGCAGGGCTGGCGGGAGACGCGAAGAAATGTATGGAAGCACAGCATAAGGTGCTCCGAATCCGGAACCTGTGCAAGCAGGCGCCCTTTAACGCGGCATGGATATACGCCATGAAATACGGCGGCGGCCCTACGGGAATGCATTCCCGCATGCCGGCAAACCAGGACTATGTGCCGGATGAATTAAAAAGAGAACTGGATGAACTGGCAAGAGAACTGGGCTATGACCTGCCATAAACTGCGGCCAATATGGCTGAAAAGCAGAATGTATTGCCATAAACTGCGGCCGGCATGGCCGAAAAGCAGAATACATTTACAGAGCCGGGAATTTATACTCACGAGCGCTAAACTTTGTGAAAATGCCTCGTTGTGCTGCGGAATATGTATTGGTAGATTGGCGGATCTTACCGCTCGTGAGTATAGAACCAGCAGTTTGTTCAGGCAGATATGGGTTACTATTCACGGTGCCTTGCACCCCGCTGCAAGGCATCCGGCCGATAAAGTTGCGGTTTCAGGCATCCAGCCCGTCTACACTCCGTTCCGGTCCGTCCTAAACAAGCGTCACAGGCGCTTAGGACCGCCGAAGGCGACTTTTCAATGGGCTGGATGCGTTACAGTTTGCGGCCGGTTAGGCCGTGAACTGTAACAGATACGGAACGGACAAAGAACGAAAGGGGAAAAAACACATATGGAATTTACAAGAGTCAATTTCAAGCCCTCCTTTTTTGGAGACCGGCCTCTGGAACTGCTCTGCGACGGGGAATTGCGCGCCACCTCGTTTCGCTATGGGACAGGGGTCTGCGGGCTGCGCATCCGGAATCAGCACTGCAGCATGGTCGTGCTGCCGTATATGGGACAGCAGATCTGGTCCGCAGAGTTTCACGGAAGGGACCTGACGCAGAGATCAATCTTTGACCAGCCACAGGCGACCACAAAGTTCGGAGATAACTATGGGGGCCTGCTGCTGCACTGCGGGCTGACCAATATCAATGCGCCGGGTGAAGGGGAGGACTATCCGCTTCACGGGGAATTGCCGTTTGCGGATTATCAGGAGACATATACAGGGATCGGCCGCGATGAAAAGGGAAAATATCTTGCGGCCGGCGGCACTTTTGTATATCGGAACAGCCAGGAATACCACTATGCGTACAGTCCGGAACTCAGGCTTTATGAGAATGCTTCCGTTTTGGAGATGCATATCGATATTCACAACCGCCGGGGAAGAGAGCTGGATTATATGTTCATGTGCCATATAAACTGGCTTGCGGTAGAGGGTTCAAGGCTTGTTTATAGTGCAAAGAAAGACAAAGAACATATCCAGGTGGATCCCACGGAGCTGGGAGACGATTCGCCGAGAGCGGTTCGGGTGCGGGAATACGGGAAGAAACTGCTGGAGGATCCGACTTTGGCAGATGTGCTGGATTCTTCAGTCCAGTGTTATGATCCGGAGATGTGCGTGAATATCCGATACGAGTCTGACGAAAACGGCTGGGCTCACGCTATGCAGGTGATGCCCGGCGGGGATGCCTGCTATGTGGGATTTTGCACCCGGAAGCTTCCGTACGCGCTGCGATGGTTCTGCAGGACAGAGGACGAAGACGGTATAGGCATCGCATTGCCTACGACAGGAACAAACCGTTCCACGGCCTATCAAAAAGAACATGGATATTATAATACTCTTGCGCCCGGTGCCCATGAAAGCCTTCGCTTTCATTTTGGCTATCTTGATTTGGAAAGCACAAAAGCCATGGAATGCCGGATTCGCAAAATTCTGGAAAATGCATAGACTGCCGGAGGCAATTTTCAGTTACTGTTCACGGGGCCTTGCACTCCGCTGCAAGGCATCCGTCCAGTAAAGCAGCGCATTCAGGCATCTGGCAGATACATAAAATGAATAAAGGAGAGAAAAAATATGGCTATGAAGACTGCATTATTTACGGCGGGTTTTTCGAATTATCCTGTTGAACGCGTATTTTATGCGGCTGCAAAAAATGGATATGACGCAATTGAGATCGGAGGGTTTCGCCCTCATGCTTATGCTCCGGACCTGGCGAGAGGCGGGGCGGAGAAAATACGGCGGCTGTCAGAGGACTATCGCCTTCCGATTGTCAGCTACGCGCCGGAGAATACAGGCTCCCCGTACAGCCTGGTATTTGAAGATCGGCAGATGAATAAAGAAAGCCTGGAGTATTTCAAACTGACTTTGGATATGGCAAAAGAAATCGGCTCACAGTACTGTATGTTCGCATGCAATCATCCGGGATATGGCCGGAATAAAGAAGAGGTAAAAAAGCTGTTTATAGAAAATATGCGGATTTTAGCGGAACATGCGGAAAAAATCGGGCAGATGATTATTCTGGAGCCAGTGACACCGTACGAAGGAACTATGATTGTAACTTCGGATGATGTGCGCTGGGCTCTGGACCAGGTGAACTCACGATATTTTAAATGTATGCTGGATCTTGCCGCGCCTTTTACATCAGGGGAACCGATCTGCGCGTATTTTGAAAAAATGGGCAGGGATGTAAAGCATATTCATTTTGTAGACTGCGAGAGGGGCAGCGAGGATCATCTGATCCCAGGGGACGGCGAGATGGATTTTCCGCGGATTGTAAGCTATCTGAAAAAAGTAGGGTATGACGGATATCTTTCTCTGGAGCTGTTCAGCCGTTATGCAAATGAGCCGGATTTCTCGGCGGAGCGCGGCTATCAAGTGATTCGAGGATTATTGGATGAAAGTTAAGGAGGCAAGAAATATATGGGAAAATTTGGGCCGATTGAGGTCATTGTATTGAACAGCCATGGAGTGGGGCAGGTATGCCATATTAAAAGATTTCCCCGGCGGGGAGAAACTCTGGAAGCCACAAACTGGCATGTAGAAGAAGATGGGGGAAAGGGAGCGACCGTCTCCGTGGCACTGGGACGTCTGGGAGTCAGAACGGGGTATATCGGAAAAGTCGGCTATGACCCGTGGGGAGATATGGGGGATCAGTGGATGAGCGAATCCGGAGTGGACACCACCTACATGTACCGTGACCATTCTGTATCCACGGGAACCGGACTGATCATGATTGAGGAAGACAGCACGAACACGATTGTCGATGGAGACAGTGCCTGCCAGGCTCTGACGTGGAAAGAAACGTATGATGCGATTCAGGCGATGAAAGAGGCGAAAGTGCTGATTACCGGATTTGGGATGCCGTATCAAAAGGCGCTGGACGGAGCCAGGATCGCAAAGGAAGAATTTGGTATGATGACCTTGTGTAATGTGAGTCCGCTGCCGAGTGAAGAAATGGGGGATTTAAGCTATCTGGATTTTATGGTTTTGAATGATGTGGAAGCAAAAACACTGTGCGGTCTGACGGAGGATTCCGACGAGAAAGCATGGAATATTGTAAAGCAGATTCAGAACAAATATCATTGCAGGGGAGTCATTATGACATGTAGTTCCGCAGGAAGCGTGATTCTTGACGGAAAAGATTACTGGGAGGTTGAGCCTACACCCGTAAAGGCGGTGGATACGATCGGCGCGGGGGACGGATATCTTGCGGCTGTCGCGGCCAATATTATCTGGGGAAAATCTTTGCGCGAAGCCACGGAGTGGGCAAGCAGATATGCGGCTTACAAAGTGACCAGACCGGGAAGTATGACGAAGAAACTGGGATGCGGTTATCCGAACCTGGATGAAGTGGAGGAATTTATGCAGTCTCTGGGGGCATGATTTATTTCCATGCAGTCCCCTTCAGGCTGCAGTGCCTTGCACACCCGGTACAAAAGGTTACTGTTCACGGTGCCTTGCACCTCACTGCAAGGCACCCGGTGAAAACCTTTCGATTGAGGATATCGCCGTTTCGGCTCAAGTCAGTCAGAGCAGATATTTATGGATGCTTCATACTCAGATTTTGATACCCTCTTTAAAAGAATTACCTTTAGCGGGTAAACATTTTCGTGAAGCCTCACTATTTTTTCTGAAAAATCACGAATACGTTTTGCTTCATTTCTGTATGAGCTGAGACTATTTTTTAACTTTAATTCCACCAACCTCGGAATAGAAGCTGTTTCTTCTTCAAATAGACGTTCAAGCATATCAGCAACGGCAAGAAACTTTTCTTTTTCAAAATTCTTGGTGGCAATTCCTATCGTTTCATGTTCGATAAATCCATCATCTTTGTAATAAAGTATAAAACTGTTTTTGTGCAAAATTTCAGCACGAATCTGTTCCACAAAATCACGTATTTCTTTTATCGCTGTCAGCATGGCATTCTCTTTTAGGAGATCATCTGAAAATGCAGAGATATTGCTTTTTACATCAAATATAAGGGTATTAATTTTCTTTTGATTTTCATCAACTCTGCATGCCAGTACATCCGCTGTTTTGCAGCCTTGCTTTAAAGCAACCGGACTTCTGTATTCATGTGCAAAGATGCCATATTGTCCAGGTGCTAAATCAAAAATTAAGTTTATCAGTTCACTGCTTTCGTTATCTTTATGGGTCTCTTTAAAAGGGATAACAGTTGATGTGGTTATTTTATATAAAATATTTTTTTGATAATGCTTCTTCTTGTCAAAATCAGTTGTGTTCGGAATTATCATTCTGTAATATTTCTCCTATTTTTAAGGATTCACCATACAAATGCATGGCGGAATCTGTAAACAGGTCAAATTGATAACCTGTTGTCTTATCTCTGGTTATTTCCTTGACAATACTTTGCCCATTGGGCTGATTTATGAATTCATATACAAAGAAATTCCCGGTATCCATCAAATCTTCTTTTTCCAGTCCCATTTTATTGACGATTTCAAAATCTTGATGTTGAACAGCATATTCAGATAAAAGAAACAAATTATTTATTTTTGAGGCAAATGTATCGCTGTGCGTACTCAAAATCAGCTTTATTCCCTTATTGTTTAATCGGTTTAAAAATCTTACAAGCTCCAACTGTTTTTGGGGATGCAGGCTGGCCTCGATCTCATCAATGATCAGCCGCCTGTATGCCCTGCTGTCTGTTAAAGCCAATACAATGGGCGCAATCTCATTAACCATAGAAGAGGCCATATACAATGGGACATTCATATTTTCTTCCGAAGGATTATAAAAAAATCCATTTTGCTCATTTGCACGGATATGTCCTTCGATCAGCTTCTGTTCAAAAAATTCTATTTCATTTTTATAAATTTTATTTCTCTCTTCCAAGCCGGTGTATGTCTGCAAAAATCTTAAAAACTGATAGATGGGCTGTGTAAGATTACCATAAATATTTCTATCTTTAATAAATTGCTTTTCTCTTATTTCATAGGATATCATGCTGTCTGTCTTATTAGCGAAAAATTCACGGTATAACAGCATGAGTCCTGTTCGAGAGGCAGGAAGGAATAAACTTGGATCTTCCAGAAGTACTCTTAAATTAGATTTTACCAGATGTGTATCATTCCCAGACTCAAAAAAGGCGAACAATAATAATTTTCCATCCCCTCTTTCGCTGCCATGTCTTATCAAAGCGCTGGAAAGTCTATCGCGTGATAATAAATCCGATACTTTTCCATGTGTTTTCCATAGTGAGCCGATTAACTCTAGAATTTGATTTATATCATTGGATGAAACAATTTCATAAGATTCCTTTATGTCTAAGAAAATCTCAAT
>VSNK01000176.1 GCA_009774255.1 Faecalicatena sp. | reverse complement strand
GAATATCTCACCGGAGTCAGGCTGGATGCGGTTTTGCGGGAGATGCGCCGTTCGCAGGAGAGCTGCGCGCAGATTGCGCTGGACCAGGGATTCCCGGACGTAAAGGGGTTTAACGGGGCGTTTAAAAGCCGCTACGGCATGAGCCCGAACCAGTACCGAAAAGAAAAGATTTATAAACAATAAAGATTGAAAATGGCTTGTGCAGGCAATATGAGGCACAAGTCTTTTTTTGTGTGCGCCCGTTGGGCGCACGTTCGAAGGGGGAAAGCAGCCGGAAATTTATGGAAAATGACATGGGAATAAAAAGCAGTCACAAAACGGAATGGAAATACGCACAATAAGGACGGAAATTTAAGGGCTGATATTATAAAATTTTACCAGAAGAGCCGATGGACAGGAAACAGACGGAAAGGAGAATGAAATGTGGGAGAAAAGCGAAGCCTGAAAACAGAGATGCCGGATGAAAAAGGGGGAAAAGAAAAGGAAACGAGGGGAGAGCATGCAGAAGAAAAAGAGCCTAAAATAAACAAAGTAAAAACAGCCGGGATGGCTGCCGCCATCGCAGTAATCGCGATATCGCTGTGTTTTCCCGGCAATGCATATCTGACAAAAACCGGAGTCAAAACAGTGGGAGTTCTTGCCGCCTTTTTGATTATGCTGATTACGGAAGCGCTTCCGGTCGTAGTGACAAGCCTGATATTCTGCGGCCTGATGCCTGTGGTGGGTGTGACGCCGGATCTGGGGACTGCGCTGACCGGATATTCGGAGCCGATCGTATTTTTTACGCTGGCCTCTTTTGGAATTGCGGCGGCGATGACCACCATTCCGCTCTCCAAAAGGATCCTGCGGTTTATGCTAAAGACATTTGGAAAGGATATCAAAAGCGTGCTGTTCACGGTGATGGCGGCGTGCGCGCTGTTTTCCTCGATTGTCTCCAATGTGCCGACCTGTGCGATTTTTATGTCGATCTCCCTGGAATTTATCAAGGTCTATGAAAGGGAGGATGAGAGGAGACGTACCGGAAAGGCGTTCATGATCGCAATTCCGGTTTCCAGCATGATAGGCGGCATGATGACCCCCGCAGGGAGTTCCATCAACCTGATCGCCATCAGCCAACTGGAAAAATATAACGGCACGACCGTCTCATTTGTGCATTGGATGTGCGCCGGGATTCCGCTGGCTGTCGTCATGATTCCGCTTGCGTGGTACCTGGCTGTAAAAATATATAAGCCCGCGCCGGTCTCAAAACAGGATATCCGCCAATTTATTGATTCTATGGACATACCGCGGCAGATGGAAAAAAAGGAGAAAAAAGTTCTGGCTATCGTGTGTTCCATGCTTGTGCTGTGGATCTCTTCCTCCTGGATTTCTATGATCAATGTTATGATCGTGGCGACTTTGGGATGCTGCATGATGTTCGTGCCGGGGATTGAAGTTCTGGATGTGGATACGTTCCTGCATGAAAACAGTTGGGATGCCTTTTTCCTCGTGGGCACAGTCCTGTCCATCAGTGCGGCTATGATCGACAACGGAGTCAGCGGTGTCATTGCCGGACTGGTACCTTCACTGGAAATATCGCAGCAGGCGTTGATCGCATTGACCGCAGTGTTTGTCTTTGTGTCCCTCCTGGTGATCCCGGTGGCTTCTTCCCTGCTGCCTATTTTGGCACCGACACTGATCGCGGTTGCGGCAAACGCAGGTGCATCGCCGGAGCTGATCATGATGACGGCGGCGATCTGTGCCTGCAACTGTTACCTGCTGCCTTTGGACACGGTTGCGCTGATCACCTACGGAAAAGGTTATTATGCCATGACAGATATGGCGAAAAGCACCGTCTATCTGCAAATTGCCGTGACGCTGCTCGCAGCATTATGGCTGCCCGTTGTGGGAGGGATGTTTTTGGTTTGAGAAATATGGGAGGGCGGACTTTGCCAGTTCCCTGGATATACAAAATGCGGCATTGGCTTTTAAGCCTTTGCCGCATTTTGTATGGTAAGTTATGTATCATACGGAATTTTCTACGAATTTTATTCCCGCGAAGCAACGAGCCAAGTAGCCCTGCTTGCATGGATATTTGGCGACTGCCGCGAGGGTTGCTAAGTGCCAGTGGCACTTGTTTAGCAACGACCGAAATGGAGTGTAGACCAAATACCCCGCAGCTTGCTGCATCATAATTTTGAGGCCCCGTCAGCTTACTGGGGGGTCTTTGACTTCCAGAGCCGGTCTTTATGATATACGATATTTCCATGCCCGCCGTCCACGCGTCCATTTGGCCCCATGGCTTTTGCGATCAGGCCGGAGTTTCCTCGGAAAGTCAGGGGGACATCATCTACATTTCCCTTCTTGATATCTTCACATACGGCAATGACTCCGTCCATGATATCCGGCTCCAGCCTCCCGTCTCCATGGGATGCAAGGATCATATCATATTTTCCTTCTACCTGTGATTTCAGCGATTTCAGATTTTCCTCATATTCCTCAATCGGCAGGGAGTAATCCTCAAACAGGAAGGTGAAGTTATTGCACGAATCGCCCAGAAGCAGCGCACGCTCTTCTTTGACCAGCATGGCGACAGAACCCTTTGTGTGTCCGGGGCAGTCATAGATTTCAATGGTCACGCCGCCTAAGTCAAAGGAATCTCCGCCTTTCATATCCTTGTACAATGAAAATGGCGCTGTTTCAATATAATCTTCTTCGGATATGGACACACCCTCCGCCAACGCCATCCCTTCGTGGCGGAAAGCGCTGTCCCCGTGGGGATGGTAAATGTATTCGTCCTCCAGGTTCAGATATACATCGGAAAACTCCAGGCTGCCCATGGCATGGTCGGTATGTCCGTGCGTCAGCAGCACGGTGACAGGCTTGTCTGTCAGCTTGTCAACAGCGGCTTTGAGACTGCCGAAGCCGCTGCCGGTGTCAAGGAGCGCGGCTTTTTCGTCCCCCTCTACCAGATACATCAGCTCCGTGCAGAATGCATAGATTCTTGTAATCCGGTCGGTTACTTTTTCTGTTTCAAATTCTAACATCTTTTGTTCCTCCTCTAACAGGGTGTCTTTATATTCTACTCACAGCCGGAGAAATAGACAAGCCAAGATGTGTCACTTATTTTTCTACAACTCCTTACGCGGCTGTGCGCATCATAGGATACTGTGCGCAGATTTATCTGGCGCTTAGTATCATTATAGGATTTCGAAAAGGAAGAGGCAAGGCAAAACTGTGTCTTATGGATATCCGTTTTGTGTCTAAAATGGACAGGGGGCCGAGAGCATTTGTTTATGCAAAGAGGTTGAATAGATATGAAGATATGGAAAAAAGATACAGATTGGACATGTAACAGTCACAAAAGGCAGTGTGGCAGGAAACAAAAAAGATATATACTTGACAGGGAGAACAGGTTGTATCGTTCAGGAAATGTTACATGAAGATTGCGGCCGGGTGGAAAAAATTACAGGAGGAAACGAAAGTGATGAACAAGGAGGAAAAGGCTTTATCAAAGTCGGAAATTAACGCAGTAATGGATTTTGCCTCTTCATTGGGAGAACAGGTTTTAGTGCGTGGAGGTGAATTATGGCGTGTAGAAGAGGTAATCAACAGTATTTTCAGCACATACGGACTGATGGATGGAGGAATTTTTATGCTGCCTCATACGTTGATCATCAGTGCCAGGGCAGAAGGGCAGGAACCTGTCATGCGCCAGAAAAATGTGGGAGAGATTGTCGTTGATATGGAGGAATTATCCGGTCTGGCTGCATTGAGCCACAGGATACACAGAGAAAAACCTGCTCCCAAAGAACTAATGGAGATGCTGAACAATGCGGCAGAGGCAGAGCATTATCCTGCATTCCTGAAAATATGCGGTATGGTGGCCGCTCTTTTATCTCTGAATTATCTGATCGGAGGTAATCTGACAGATGCCGTTTTTATCGGAATCGGGATTGGGGTTGCAATGGGCCTTGACATGTATCTGTCATCCGTACCCGGAACCCAGAAGATGGCTGTGAGTGCGGCAGGGGCTCTGTTTGCAGGACTGATTGATGTGATTGGCTGCAGGGCGGGCATTATCGCAGAGCCGTTCCATGTTATGGTCGTGACGGCGCTGGGGCTGGTTCCGGGTATTCCTCTGATCAATTCCTGCAGGGAAATGCTCTGCGGCCGTGTGCTTTGCGGCGGCCTGCTGTTCATGCAGGCATTCATGGGGGTACTGGCGGCAGTATGCGGATTTTGGATCGCATTGGCAATCGGATATTGAAAGGAGGGGACAGAAGATGAGAGGAATGTTTTTTGTGATTCTATTTTCCTTTACCTGCTCGGTGGGATTCGGTATTGTATTCGGCATCAGGCCGAAGGAATTAGGATATGCGGGGCTTGCGGGGGTGGTTGCGCGGATTACGATCATTCTTTGTCAGACGGTGACGGATAACCGGCTGCTCTATACCCTGGCCGGGGCATTGCTGGGAGCCTTGTATGCAGAATTGCTGGGACGTTCTAAAAAAACGGTCGTTACTAAATTTTTATATCCGGCCATGGTACCCATGATACCGGGAGACCTGCTCTATCATACGATTGTCTGTATTGTCAATGCGGATGGGGCCAATTTTCTGCTTTACGGGACACAACTGGTGCAGGCACTGTTGGGGATTGCATTGGGCAGCATGCTGGCGCCAATGTTCCTGCACTCGAAAAGATATATACGGAATCTGTTAGGAGTTGTAGAAAAATAATTGTTAAAATTTCAGATTATTTTTAGAAAAGTCACAAAACGGATATGGAAACCGCACAATACGGAATGAAAATTTTTGAGTAAAATTGTAAAATTTTTATAACAAAAAAATAAAAAGAGAAGAGAGGTATCATTATGGAACGAAATTATCCTACCGGAATGAAATTCCGCATTTTTCAGGCGGCAGTCCTTTCCCTGTCGCTGCTGCTGGCTTCTGTTTCTGTGGCCGGATGTCTGCTGGGCGACCTTGCGGCAGAATTTCCGGATGCTCCCCAGTATCTGCTCCAGAGCTTTGTGACATTCCCGACCATCGGCGGTATGATCGCCAACGTGGTGGGCGGGGCTTCCGCGGCAAAAGTCGGGAAGAAAAATCTTTGCCTGATCGGGATTGCGCTCTGCTTTATCGGCGCGTTTTCCCCGATGTTCATCCCTTCCCTGACCGGGAAGATTGCGGTACGCGTCCTGGCAGGGCTTGGCGTGGGTCTGATCCAGCCGCTGTCCGCATCTCTGATCGTGGACTGTTTTGAGGGAAAAGTGGCAAATACAATGATGGGAATCCAGTCCTCATGCGTGGGGCTCGGGGCGTCCCTGTTCTCCTACACCATGGCAGGGATCATGGTATATGACTGGCACTATGCGTACTGCGCATACCTGTACGCGGTTGCCATCTTCCTCTTGGTGCTGTTCGGCATTCCGGCTTTTGTCAATGACATTGGACGGGAGGAAAAGAAACCCGCATCTGTCGAAACTACGACGGACAAGGTCGTAAAAAAGGCGCTGCCCGTTGCCTGCTACATCGGGTTTGTTTCACAGTTCATCTACGGCCTTGGCTATGGCGCATTTGACAACTGCCTGTCGCTGGGCGCGGTTGAGACCGGTGTGATCACGACCGTGCAGGCGGCAGCGATCGCAAGCTGGGGCGGCATTGCTTCTCTGATCGGCGGGTTCTTCTTTGGATTTATGAAAGGGAAGATCGGCAATAATATCGGCTGGCTTTCTCTGGTGATGAACATCATAGGCTTTGCGATCATAGGGCTTACATCTTCCACGACGATGTGGTATATTGGAGTTACCATCTGTAAAGTCGGTTTCTGCTGGTGGATGCCTTACATCAACTTCCTGGTAAATGACGGGACAGATGAGAGCAATTCTGCTCTGGCAACCTCTTTGGGATTTTTCGGCAACTCGTTCGGCGCATTCGTATTCGCCTATGTGCTTGCTTTTGCAGGAAACCTGATGGGCGGGATTACCCAGCATCACGCATTCCTGTATGGATGCGTCTGGATCGGCATTGCCCTGGTGCTGATCGCATTCAACCACTTTAAGAATTATAAGCATTACCAGGAAATTGCATAATATGATACAAGTGTCAAAAGGTCATGCGTTTCATGCCTGCATGAGAAAGTATGACAGGGGACGCAGTAATATTTTACATAATAGGAGGTTTTTATCTTGTTTGATGCAAAAGCAGTTATGGAAGGAAGAAAATTATTAGACCCGATCCCGACCCCTGTTCCGGCAGAGTTCCCGCACACGGATGAGGTGCCGGAAGGGTGCACGGTGCTAAAAGGGCTGAAAGATGAGTGGGGATATTATGTAGATATCCACCAGGACGTGATTTACGCTGAGCGGGATGGGAGGAAGCTTAGGATGCACATCTTAGAGCCAAGGACGCATTTCGGCGCGCCCGAAGCAGAGGAAAAGGCCGCTCATAAATGGCCCTGCATTGCATACATCCAGGGCTCCGCATTCCATGAGCAATGGCTGTGGAACAATATTTCCCGGCATATCCGTATGGCGGAGCACGGCTATATCGTGGCGATCATCGAGTACCGGCCATCGGAAACGGCTCCGTTCCCGGCACAGATGCAGGATGCGAAGACGGCGATCCGCTACCTGAAAAAGCATGCCGAAGCGTACCATATCGATGTGGAGCATATGGCTGTGTGCGGCGATTCCTCCGGAGGGCACACCGCTCTGATGGCCGGATTTACCGGGGACGATGCGCCGGACACGGATTTGTACAATGAGTATTCCGCAAAAGTGAACTGTATCATTGACGTATATGGGCCGACGGTATTTTCTCTGATGAATTATTATGACAGCTCCCAGAACCATTATGATCCGGACAGTCCGGAGGGATTCGAGATCGGGCATAAGAACGTGCTGGAAAATCCGGAACTTGCGGATGCGACGATCCCGATGAACTATCTGTCGGAGGAGAAACCCACGCCGCCGCTTTTGATCATACACGGCGGGCGCGACATGCTTGTCCCGTTTAACCAGAGCTGCCAGCTTTACAACTATATGAAGAAGATGGGCAAAGACGTGGTGTTCTATAAGATTGACGATGCGAACCATGGATGCCTTGGGTTTGACAATGATACGATTCTTGGGATCGTGCTGGATTTCCTGAAAGAGCATATTTGATACTAAGGAACTGTCCCTAAATAACTTGCAACTATGACTCGTCTAAATCTTCATATACTGCGTTGTTGTCAATCGGCGTACCCCAGTACGCCTCATTCCTCCGCCTTGTATATGAAGGTTTATCTTGAGTCATAGTTGCAAGTTATTTTGTGACAGTTCCTAAGCAGCAGGAATCAAAAAAGAGTGCTTAGAAACAGCTGTGTATGGGCACAATCCTGTATTTTCTCATTCCTTTCACATCAGCCGGGTTACAGATTTGCGATGATCTGTAACCCGGCTGTTTTTGTTACAGGTCACACATTGACCAGGCGTGACCTGTAACTCAGGCCGCATTTTGAATTGCCTGCGGCAATGGGCGGCCTGAATACCAGCTTTTATGTGCATCCTCCCGACCAATCAGCGTGGTGATTGGTCGGGGTGTGACATGTAACCTGTTTTTAACAGCTTCTGACGTCCTGCTCATTCTTGAATTCTATCATAGCCTATGTTAAGATAAAATTATGAAAAAATATTCTGGCTGTGCGGTGGGCTGCTGATTCAACAGGCCATTTGCATTGCAATAAATTGCATGCCAATGACCTGTTGAATCGCAACCGCACAGCTGGAAAACATTTTAGAATTTTAGAGAGGAGCATCAGTATATATGAGCAGGTGTTTTAATACGGACGGCTACTGTGATCCGGAACTTCATTACATGGCGGACATAAGCAGGCAGCTTTGCGAAATAAAATCCATGGTAGATTCCGGGAAATATTTTACCATTAACCGGGCCAGACAGTTTGGAAAGACTACGGTACTGACAGCTCTTACTGATTTTTTAAAGCCAGGATATGATGTGATCAGCCTGGATTTCCAGACGATCAGCTATGCTGATTTCGAGTCCGAGCAAAATTTTGTCGCTGCTCTCTCAAGTGAAATTTTGGAGTCCGTAGAATATATGCCCGGGGAAGTAAAAGAGGCATTCAAAGAATATTCGGCAGATCTAACCCGAAAAGCAACCCTATCCGTACTGTTCCGCTCACTGCTGCAATTATGTAAATGTGCCAAAAAGAAAGTAGTCCTGATTATTGATGAAGTTGACAGTGCAACGAATAACCAGGTATTTATTGATTTCCTCGCTCAGCTTCGGGCCTGTTATCTGAAGAGACGGAGGATGCCTGTTTTCCAGTCAGTAATCCTTGCAGGAGTCTATGATATAAAAAACATCAAAAGAAAACTTCGTACGGAAGATGGGCACGGGGAAAACAGCCCATGGAACATCGCGGCTGATTTCCTTGTAGATCTGAGTTTTTCGGCCGGGGCGATCGCCGGAATGCTTGAAGATTATGAACGCGACCACCATACGGATATGGATATTGAACAAATGTCCAGGCTGCTCTATGAGTATACGTCAGGCTATCCTTTTTTGGTTTCACGTCTCTGCAAGCTTATGGATGAAAGGATTGCCGTACAAGACGGAGCAGCCGAGTGCGCTTGGACAAAAGAGGGCTTCCTCGAAGCAGTCCGTCTTTTGCTTGTAGAGCCGAACACGTTGTTTGATTCACTTATCAATAAGCTGGCGGATTATCCGGAATTGGACAGGATGCTGCGTGACTTATTATTCAAAGGAAAAGAAATTGCATACGTGGTTGGCGTCCGTCCCGTTGAAATGGCACTGATGTTTGGTTTTGTAAAGGTTTCAAACAATCAGGTGGTGATCGCCAACCGGATATTTGAAACATTATTGTATAATTTTTTTCTTGCGGTTCCATCTATGCAGCAGGAGGAAATCTACGATGCGGCTCTGAAAGAGAAGTCTCTGTTTATAGAAAACGGACATCTGAATATGAAGATGGTATTGGAGCGTTTTGTGGAGCATTTTGACTCACTTTACGGCGGACGGGGCCAGAAATTTTATGAAGATGACGGCCGGCGTTATTTTATGCTGTTTCTTAAGCCGATCATCAATGGAACCGGAAATTGCTATGTGGAGGCAGAGACCAGAAACCGGGAACGCACCGATCTGGTCGTAGATTACGGCGGAGAGCAGTTTATCGTAGAAACCAAACTCTGGCATGGTGCCGCAAGGCATCTGCGGGGAGAGGAACAATTATATCATTATCTTGAACATTATCATCTGGAAACGGGATATATGCTTATATTTAATTTTAATAAACAGAAAAAAACAGGGGTAGAAGAGGTTCGCTATCGGGAGAAAATGCTTGTAGAAGCGGTCGTATAACTGAGGCATTCAGGTCAGGTGAGTTCAATTTGTATTTAAAGGGGAGAAAGCAATGATTTTATACCATGGATCAAAAAATGGATTTCAGGGGAGGCCGTCACCGTATTACAGCAGAGAAGCGTGTGATTATTGGTACGATTGCGGATGACAGCATGATCCCGACATTAACAGAGTTTTTCCGGGGGGATCTGTCTGATCTGGCCATGTTGGAATGTCTGCGGTTTACAAAGCTTGGAAATCAGTATGTATTAAAAACAGAGGAGGCGTGCGACTGCAGACATTTAAAAATCATCAGTGCCAGAAAGCTGAACGCTCAGGAGATCAAGTATGCAATCGCACAGACACAACAGCGAAGAGACAGAATGTCCTCGGAATTGGACCGGATCAGGAGAAAATACAGGAGAAGTACGCAGACAAAATACTTTGACGAGATCATAGAGGAGTGGGCAGACAATCAAGCATAATCGTTATAATATCTGCATGTGTGAGATGTCAGGGGACTTATTCCGCCTGTCGGTGAAAAGAGGATATGCCTCAAAGCAATTTATTGAACGGCTGATGAATTCCGAGACCGGACGGAGAATGTATGATAACAACAGTATCGATGTCTGGCTGGGGGAAACTTTTGTTATGGAGGATATCGAAAATCATCTGCACCCGGAAAAAGGAGAGACATACAGCGAAAGCTTTATGTATTGGGCAGGATATCTTTTCAGATGCTGGGGAATCACTTATCCGGAGGAGTCCGCGCAAGACATGCTCAGGCAGGCTCCGGTGGAAACCTTACGCAAATCCTATGTAGGCATGCATGTATTATTTTTTGAGGACGCCATACAAAATCTCAAGGAAATCTACGAACTGGATCAGGAGGGGAGCAACAAGATTTGAAGGATTCTATCAAATATCATTCTATCAAGAATTCGATCATGGCAAAAACACTTATCATCATAGCGGCAGTCCTGTTTTTTACGGATGCAGGATTGCTTTCCCTGGGATATTACTCCGTACATACGACAGTAGAAAGAACATATCTGTCTTATGCCAGGTCGTCTGCCGCAATTGCGGCGGATCTGCTGGACGGCGTTAGGCTGCAGGAGCTTCCGACGGACAAGACTTTGGAAGAACAATACAGGACCATACTGGGCGATCTGTGTATGGCAAACGGTCTGGAATACCTGTATGTTTATATCCCGGATACGGAAAACGACACCATTACCTTTCTTATGCTGCTGTACAGTGAGAACAGTGCGCCTTCTGCCGCAAAGGAGCGTACCCCTGGGACGGTTGTGGAGCATGCGTTGAATGAAGCGGAGCTGGCGGCATGGAGGGATGAAGGAACCGACCAGGCCGAATGGAGGGATGGAGGAACCGGCTTGGCTGCGGAAACAGACAACCAGTTCGGGCATGTACTGACTTGCTACGCCGCGGTACACGACCAGGATGGAAAACCTGCGGCGCTTGTAGGGGCGGATATCTCCATGGAAGAGACGTTTCATATTTTTGTCAGGCGGTACCGGACCATGTTTGCGGCGGTCATTTTTTCCATGATTTTTATCCTTGCCGTACTGGGTGCAATTTTAAAGACAAGGGTGCTCAAACCCGCGAAAATCATCAGCGGGCGCATGAAGAACTTTATAACGGACCGGAAGGATGGATTTGAAAGGCTGGATGTGGGGGGCAGCGATGAGTTTTCCCAGATGGCGGATTCCTTTAACCAGATGGCGGAGGAAATTGATACCTATATCCAAAATATCAACGAACTTACGGAGGAAAAGCACCGGCAGGAAGCTGAAATTCATATCGCAAAAAGGATCCAGACAGGATTTCTGCAGGATAAGACCTTCCGGGATCACAGGATCAGGATCAAGGCCGACATGGTTCCGGCCAAATCTGTGGGCGGAGATTTTTACGATTATTTCAGTACGGATGAGGACAAGGTATGCACGGTGATCGCGGATGTGTCAGGCAAAGGAATCTCTGCGGCCCTGTTTATGGCGAGGGCAATGACAGTGGTCAGGCAGTACGCGCAGCTTGGATATTCCCCGTCGGAAATCTTGTTCCATACCAACAACTGCCTTTCCCAGAACAATCCGGAGCAGATGTTCCTGACCGTATTTGTGGGAATTTACAACAGTAGTACGCACAGATTCACCTATGCGAACGGTGGGCATAACACTCCCTATCTGATCTCGGATACCCTGGTCCGGCTGGACGGCGCGAAAGGGATGACGGTGGGCATTTTTGAGGAAGAAAGCTATGAAGAAGAAACGGTCACATTGAAGAGCGGGGATACCGTATTTTTGTATACGGACGGAGTCAACGAAGCGGTGAGCCTGGACAAAGAATTTTTCGGGACAGAACGTCTGGAGGAGTTTCTGGGAAAGAACCGCGGCGAAGCATGTGTGGACATTGTCCTGGATGAAATCCATAAATTTGCCCGGGGAGCCGTACAGAGCGACGACATTACCATGCTTGCATTCTGCGTGCCGTCTTGTACCCGCATCCGGGTAAAGGCAGTCCTGGAAAATCTGGAGGAGGTTCGGCGGGTGATCGCAGACAATGATTGTGTCCCGGACCGATTGAAAATGAAGCTGTGCTTGGCCGCAGAAGAGATCTTTGTGAATATCTGCTCTTATGCGTACGAAAAGGAACCGGGAGATGTAGAATTTTCCATGGAAGTATCCGACCGGATTGTCATGACGTTCCAGGACGGCGGGAAACCCTTCAATCCTCTGGAAAATACGGTGGATATAGACGATTATGATATGGATACGCAGATCGGAGGGCTGGGCAGACTTCTGGCGACGGAGATCATGGACCGGGCAGAGTATGCATACGCGGATCAGAAAAACAGTCTGGTGCTCATAAAAAATCTGGATTCGGTTTAAAAAGATTTCCACCTGTACGGTTGGATGATCAAAGATCATCCAACCTGCGCAACCATTCGCAAAATCCGTGCTATCGCACTCTTGCGTCTGCTAATGCAGCCGCTTTTTGCTCATTAATGAGTAGGC
>VSNK01000175.1 GCA_009774255.1 Faecalicatena sp. | reverse complement strand
C
This sequence comes from Faecalicatena sp., assembly GCA_009774255.1. GTDB lineage: Bacteria > Bacillota > Clostridia > Lachnospirales > Lachnospiraceae > Schaedlerella. The sequence goes on along the minus strand of VSNK01000175.1, from coordinate 12,396 downwards.
ATCTGCGCGGACGGCGCGTAATTGTCGATACAGTCATATCCGGTATCCGGTCCAAGCTGGCCGTAACGGAACACATTGTTATCCCGCTTGCACCCATAGTGGATCTGCATCGCCCAGCCCAGACGATGGTATTCCTTTCCCACAAAGACCATATATGCCGTCTTGAACTGCAGCACCTCTTCTTTTGTCAAAGCCCCGCCTTCCAGACGCTTTGCAAACAGTTCCTCGATCCGGCTCTCCTCTGCCGGTGCGTACATCACATATTCCAGAGCATGATCCGACACCTTACAGCCCATGCCGTCAAAAAATTCCATTCTCTTCCGCAGAGCTGCCTTTAAGTCTGCAAAGCTCTTGATCTCCATGCCTGCCGCACGCCCCAATTTTACAAGATACTCCGTATAATCCGGTTTCTCGATATTCATCGCCTTATCCGGCCGCCATGCCGGAAGCACCTGAACATCGAATGTCTGATCCTCCGCAATGACTTTATGCCACTCCAGAGAATCCGCCGGGTCATCCGTGGTACACAGCAGCGTCACGTTGGACTGACGTATAAGATTGCGCACGCTCATCCCATCCTCCTGTAGCTTCGCGTTGCAAAGGTTCCACACCTCTTCCGCTGTCTTTCCGTTCAGATACCCATGATAGCCAAAGTATCTCTGCAGCTCCAGATGGCTCCAGTGATAGAGCGGATTGCCGATGGCCTTTTCCAGTGTTTCCGCCCATTTCTGAAATTTTTCCCTGTCAGAAGCATCACCAGTAATATACCTTTCATCAACCCCGTTGGAGCGCATCTGCCGCCATTTGTAGTGATCCCCTCCCAGCCATACCTGAGTGATATTCTCAAACTTCCTGTCCTTCGCGATCTCCTCCTGATTGATATGGCAGTGGTAATCCAGAATCGGCATCTTTGCCGCATGTTCATGAAATAATGTCTTTGCAGTTTCCGTACTCAACAAAAAATCCTGATCCATAAATTGTTTCATTTTCATTCTCTCCTTTTTTTGAAATATCTCAGAACGGCAGCACATGGGTCTGCGGTCTGCCGTTCCAAACATCTGTCATTTTTATACATATCCCATCAGGCCCGGCAGCCACAGTGAAATCTGCGGGATATAGGTTACCAGCAGCAGCACGATAAAGATTGCCGCAAAGTAGATCAAAAGCTGTTTAAATACCGTCTCAATTTTTACATTTCCAACACGGACACCGACAAACAGTGTAGTCCCCACCGGAGGCGTGATCGTCCCGATACAGAGGTTGAAGATCATCATGATCCCGAAATGAATCGTATTCATCCCCAACGCCGTACATACGGGCAGGAAGATCGGTGTAAAGATTAGACATGCAGGCGTCATATCCATAAATGTCCCCACCACCAGCAGAAGGATGTTGATGATCAGCAAGATCACGAACTTATTGTTTGTCAGTCCCAGCAGGCCATTGGAAATCGCTGTCGGAATCCCGGTAAATGCCATAACCCATGACATGATACTGGAAACTCCGATCAGGAAAATAATGATTCCGGTCATCTCCGCGCTGTCCTTAAAGAGCTGCGGCAGTTCTTTCAGCTTGATAGACTTATAGAAAAACAGGGAAAGGATCAGGCTGTATACAACTGCCACGACCGACCCCTCCGTAGCCGTAAAGATACCGAATATGATTCCTCCGATTACAATCACGATCAGCAGCAGGCACGGGATCGCCTGGAGCAATACCTGCATCGCTTCTTTTCCGGTGAATCTGGAAGTACTCTGATATCCATTTTTCTTTGCCAGCACATAGATCACCAGCATGCATGCGAGCCCCCAGAGAAATCCCGGTACATATCCTGCCATGAAAAGCGCGGCTACGGACGTCCCGCCGCTGACCAGTGAAAATGTGATCATTACATTACTGGGCGGGATCAGAAGCCCGGTAGGCGCGGTGGCAATATTTGCAGCCGCGGAAAAGTTGGGATCATATCCTTCTTCCTTTTCGATCGGTCCGATAATAGAGCCCATGGCCGAAGCGGCAGCCGTTCCGGAACCGGAAATCGACCCGAACAGCATATTCGCCACTACATTTGTCTGGGCAAGAGCGCCCGGAGTGCGGCCGGTCACCAGCTTCGCCAGGTTGATCAGACGGACGGCGATCCCGCCTTTATTCATAATATTTCCTGCAAGGATAAAGAAGGGAATCGCCAGAAGGGAGAATACCGAGATTCCCGAGAATATCCTCTGCGCCCCTGTTACAACCGTCGCCTCAAAATTCAGGATCGGCAGGATCGCGCAGATTGAAGAGACCCCAAGCGCAACCGCGATTGGCATGCCGGCTACAAGCATGATCACAAGCATTACTAAAATAATCAGTCCGGATAATATTGCTATATCCATAGAAAAATCCTCCTTTTCTTTATTCCTGGGCCTCCTCCGTACCGCCCAGCTCGATACTTCCCGTACACAGATCGATAATATTGAGAACTGTATAAACCACGATCAGGACACCGCTCAGCGGCACCACCGTATAGACCGTTCCCATAGGGATTCCCAGAGAGGCTGTCACCTGTGTCATGGTCAGGTTCATGATCCGGATCCCGCCGAAGATCAGTACGATCACGGCAAATGCCAGAATCAGCGCCTCGATCACGACTTCGAGCGCCAGCCTTTTCTTCCCGCTCAGTTTATCCGCCAAAAATCCCATGCGCATATGATCCCTCTTGCCAAATACATAGGCGGATGACAGCAGGGCCATCCAGGTGAAGCTGTATGTCAGCAGCTCTTCCGAGACCGTGCTGGGGCTGTTGAAGAAATAACGTACCACAATCTGGTAAGTCCCAATACATACCATAAACGCGAATATTACAAAACATGCAGAGCTTAATACCCAATCCATCCCTTTCCGGAGTGTTTTCAATGCATTCATGACTCATCTGCCTCCTTTTCCTGACCTGCTTCCTTGTTGACCTCCTGGATATGGTCGTAAAAATCCCTGATCTTTGGATTCTCCTCCAGCATCTGCTCGTGCAGCGGCAGTACCTTCTCCTTGAACGCCTCCACATCGACCTCCGAGAACTGTACTCCCATATCCTCCTCTGCGATCTTCTTCGCCTCTGCTACCTGTTCATCCCAGTTCTCCATCTCGACTTCCGTAGAGAACCTTGCCGCCTCTGTAAATACTTCCCGTTCCTCGTCCGACAGCCCCTGCAGGAATTTCAGGTTCGCGATCAGCATATCCGGCACCATCTGGTGGTTGTTGTACGCGTAATATTTGGCGACCTCACCGTGCTTGTTGTTGGTCAGAGCAAGCTCATTGTTCTCCGCCCCGTCGATCACCCCCTGCTGGATGGCCGTATAGACCTCTCCGAAGCTCATGGGGGACGCCGCCGCGCCGAATGCCTGGGTCATGGCTACGCTGGCAGGCGACTGCTGTACACGGATCTTCTTGCCCTTCAAATCATCCGGCGTCTCAATCGGTGTCTTAGCATAAAAGCTTCTTGTCCCTGCATTATACCAGGTCATGACACGGAAACCAGCTTCATCCGTTGATTCATAAATCTGCTCCATATAATCCGTATCCATCATCGTCTCATGGTAGGCTTCCACAGAGTCAAACAAATAAGGCATGCTGAATATCTCATAAACGCTGGCAAAGGTCTCCAGGTTTGCCGTACCGGCCACAACAAAATCAATGGCGCCCGTCTGGGTCAGCTCGATCGCCCGCTGAGCCGCCCCCAGGATCTCATTCGGAAAAATCTGTACCTCATACCGGTCTCCCAGATTCTCCTCCACATAATCCTTAAACGCGAGCAGCCCAAGGTGCTCCGGGTGGGTCTCCGACTGCGCATGGGAGATCCGCACGATTCTCTTGCGCCCTGAGACACCACCGGTGCCCGATGAAGCGCATCCTGCCAGCCCGGCCGCCATACAGATACACAAGGCTGCAGATAACCATCTTTTCATACGTCTCATATCACTCTTTCCTTTCTTTTTTTCTATTTCTTTGACTCCTTTTTCACATCATCAGGTGAACCATTCCTCATGATGTAAGCACTTACATTTTTATTGTAAATATAGTTCATTCAAAAGTCAATACGCAAAATATTTTTCGTTATTATGCTTATTTTTATAGTTTAAATCCGTTTATATAAACTTATTTTTTGTGCATTTATACTAATCATATTTCTTTTTTCACTTTCCCACATCCGAGAATGTAATCTCTTACATATATTGATAATAAGACCTACGCATCGTATGCCAAAGTGAGTGGGAAAATGAGACCTTTTGACGGATGAATCATCTATAGAGCAAAAAAACAGGACTGTCCGAAAATGGCTGCATACCTGCGACATCGTGTTGTGATATCATAAGTTATACAGCCGTTTTCAAACAGCCCCGTCAAATAAGGAACCTCTTCGCTTCTATGCCAAATTATCAGGTCCAAAGCCCAGCGGCATCAATTCTTTTAACTGATAGATTTTATAATCATCCTTCCCTGTTGCCAGGATAATCTCAAATTCCTCTGGATCGCAAAACTCCATCATCACCTGCCTGCAGACTCCGCACGGCGGTGTATAGGACTCCAGCCTCCCGTCCGGGCCGCCGACCACACAGATTGCCCGAAACTCTCTGACTCCTTCGCTGACTGCCTTGAAAAATGCGGTTCGCTCGGCACAATTTGTAGGGGTGTACGCGGCATTTTCAATATTGCAGCCCGTATATACGGATCCGTTCCCAGCAAGAAGAGCCGCGCCTACTCGAAAACCGGAATAAGGCACATAGGAATATTTGAGCTGATCCGCCGCCGTCTCAATCAATTCCATGATCTGTTCATGTCTCATATCATCACCCCTGGTCTTCCTGAATCAGATTCCGGATTGCTTCCACCGCAATGCGGATCGCCATATCCGTATCATGGACTACCGGATTCTCAAGCCCTGCTTTTTCCCGCTCCTGGTTTGCCATCACAAGGAAGCAGGATCCGATCCTCACGCCCAGACTGCTTGCCACAACAAACAGCGCGGCAGATTCCATCTCCGATGCCAGACATCCCAGCCGTTTCCATGCCTCCCATTTATCCATCAGTTCATAACTCACCGGTTTAGATTCCGGAGAGTGCTGTCCATAAAAAGAATCCTTACACTGCACGATTCCCACGTGATAATCCTGCTCCAGCTTCTTTGCCGCCCCGATCAGGGCATTCACAATCCTCACATCCGCCACCGCAGGAAATTCAATGGGCGCATACTCCCGGCTCGTCCCCTCCATCCGGATCGCGCCGCTGGCGATCACCACGTCACCGCTCATCACATTCGTCTGCATGCCGCCGCAGGTCCCAATCCGGATAAAAGTATCCGCCCCCGACATTACAAGCTCCTCCATGGCAATGGCCGCCGATGGGCCTCCGATGCCTGTGGATGTCACGCTCACCTTCACCCCGTCCAGGTATCCGGTGTAGGTCACATATTCCCGGCTGTCCGCCACCAATTCTGCCTCATCAAAGTACTTTGCGATCTTTGCGCAACGCTTCGGGTCTCCCGGCAGGATCACATATCTCCCCACATCGCCCTTCCCCACCTGGATATGATACTGCTTCCCTTCCTGTTCCGAATAATTCATACAACACGCTCCCTTTCTTTTCACAGCCTTCCGGCATTTCTGATGTTAGGAGTTGTAGAAAAATAACTGACACATCTTGACTTGTCTATTTCTCCGGCTGCACAGATCAAAAAGCCTCGACGTAGCCGTAAGGAATCCACCATGCTACGCATGGTACCCCTTAGGGCAAGGCCCACTACGTTGCTAAGCGCCAGTGACGCTTGTTCAGCAAGGACCGAAACGGAGTGTAGAACTGCGTTTTTTGACCTGCACATCCGAAGAAATATCCTGCGCAACCTGTATCACTTATTTTTCTACAACTCCTTACTGATAGTTCTGATAAGAGTATTGTACCAGTAATCTTCCTTTTGAGAAAGAGTTTTCAATACTAATTCTCTGTTTCTTTTTTCTCCTTCGGCAGTATGAAACTCAGCAACAGTGATACGACAAATACGCCTGCCACTGCGTTTCCGTTGAAGATATCTCCCACCGCCTGGGGAAATGCCGCGAAAAAGTTGCCGTCCGTCTGCGTCAGCCCTACGCCGATACAGAATGCCAGAGATACCAGGATCATGGTCCGGTCATTGAACTCGCATTCCTTGAGCATCTTCATTCCTTCGTACATGATGGAACCGAACATCATCACCGTACAGCCGCCCAGAACGGACTGGGGCAGCGAATTGAAGAACGCGCCCAGCGGCGGGAACAGAGATGCCAATATCAGGATCAAAGCGCCCATCAGGATCGTAAAGCGGTTAATAACTCCTGTCATGGTCACCAGCCCCACGTTCTGGCTGAATGAGGTCAGAGGCAGGCAGCCGAAGCACCCGGAGATGGTACTGGAAAATCCATCCACGGCCAGAGAGCCCTGCAGCTCCTCAATCTTGATGTCACGTCCCAGCGTCCCGGTGCAGACAGCCGTCGTCGCACCTGTAGTCTCTGCGGCAGACACCATAAATACAATCGCGATCGTAAAGAACGCGCCGATATCAAATACCGGTTTGTGGCTGGTAAAGAACACCAGCCGGGGAATGCTGATAAAGCCCACCTCGCCGATCGTCTTGGTGATCCCCGAAAAATCGATCATAGGCGCGATCCCGGCGATGGTAAAGATCCCTGAAAGGATATATCCCAGGATCAGACCTACCAGGATATTCAGATTTTTATACACACCCTTCAGCAAGTACCGGGATACAAGGCACACAACCAGGGTAAATGCTCCCACAAACAGATGATACCAGGAGCCAAAGGTCTCTACGCCGCTTCCGCCGCCCCAGGAATTCATTCCCACCGGCAGAAGCGAAAGTCCGATGGCAATCACCACACAGGCCGACACCACAGGCGTCAGATACCGCTTCCAGTATTTTGCGCTTAAGCCGACCAGCCCCTCAAAGATTCCGCCCAGGATCACCGCGCCCACCATACCTTCATATCCGAGATTCGGATTGGTACAGATCATCAAAAGGCTGCCCAGGAATGTAAAGCTGACCCCCATAACGATGGGAAGTTTCGATCCGATCTTCCAGACTGGGTAAAGCTGCAGGCAGGTTCCGATTCCGGCCACAAACATAGCGCACTGCAAAAGCCTTGTGATCTCTACTGCCGTCAGAGATTCGCCTGTTCCCCGCACAACAGCCGCGCCGCACACGATTAGCACCGGCGCCAGATTGGATACGAACATGGCAAGCACATGCTGGAGTCCGAAAGGAATCGCCTTACCCAGCGGCACCCTTCCATTTAATTTATAAATATTTTCTTCACTTACGGTGGTGATAATTTCTTCTTTATTCTCCATAGATTTTTCCTTTCTCAAACCCTCATGGTCATTCTTTCACACTTTTGTATAGTGTCATTTCTTAGCTGTTTTGGTCATAGTAACGGCAATTTTCCCGAAAAAAAGCCAAAAAGGGAGAAGCAGCCTGCCTGTGACCGCTTCTCCCTGCGATTCTCAACATTCAGCTCTTTATTTTTTTACAGAAACTCTCTCATCGCGTATACCATGCTGTCTAAATATTACACATTTGTTTCTGCATTCAATCCTATTCTAACCGTAGCTCTAAACCTCATCCGCCTCTTTCTCTTTTCCCAGCCTGCGGAGCATAGTTTTCTTCACCGCCCGGAAGATATTTTCATATCCCGTACATCTGCAGAGATGGCCGGACATCAGCTTGCGGATCTCATCATCCGAAAATTCCCTCTTCGCCTCCAGGATCTCCACCGCGCTCATGATAAATCCCGGACTGCAGAATCCGCACTGCACCGCCGCTTCATCGATAAACGCCTGCTGGATATCGGAGATCTCTCCATTGGGCCCGGCCAGACCTTCCAGAGTCAATATCTCCTTGCCCTCGGCCCACACCGCAAGATAGATACAGGAGTTAAAGCACTCCCCGTCAATGATCACATTGCACGCGCCGCACTCGCCGACCTCACAGCCCTTTTTCACACTGGTGAGCCGGTAATCATCCCGGAGCATATCCGTAAGGGACGCGCGGACATCCACCATTTTTTCCACCTGCTTCCCGTTGATGGTACAGGTAACCAATTTATACTGTTGTTTACTCATCGACCTCACCTCCTGCAAGACGAATGGACTCTTTCAGCGCCCGCTCTGCCAGTACCACCGCGATATGCTGCCGGAATGCCTTGGAAGCCCTCCAGCTGTCCCTCGGGTTGATATCCTCAAGGACCGCCTGCGCAAAGGCTTTGACGGTTTCCTCCGACACCGGCTTCCCCTTCACCGTCTTTTCCGCGGTGGGTGCCCGCATGGGCACCGGCCCCGCGACACCGTAGGCGATCCGCGCATCCTCGATGGACTTCTTGTCCCCGGACAATTTTACATTGACCGAGCAGCCTGTGGTGGCGATATCCATAGCATTTCTCATGGCATACTTGATATAGTGCCCGTGATAGCCCTCATAGGACTCCTTCGGAATGATGATCGCAGTCTGTACCTCTCCCGGCCGCAGATCTACCACGCCCGCCTTTATGTAAAAATCATGGATCGGGATCCTGCGCACTCCGTCCGGTCCGGTGATCTCCACCACCGCGTCCCACGCATGGAGCGTAGAAGCCGAATCCGCGGAGGTCACGCCGTTGCATGTATTTCCCCCGATGGTCCCGATATTGCGGATCTGGGGGCCTCCTACCATATCCACCGCTTCACCCAGCACGTTGATATGCTTCTGGATGATCGGATCCCTGGTGATATGTGAAAAGCTGGTGAGGGAGCCGATGCGGATGGCCCCGTCCTCTTCATAACTGACGCCGCGCATCTCATCCAGCCCGTAGATGCTGACCAGCTCCTTACCTGCGCGCTTTCCTTCCCGCATCTGCACCAGGACATCACTTCCGCCCGCAATGATCTGAGCCTTCGGATGTTCCATGAGAAGACGGACCGCATGCTCCACACTTTCCGCCTCGTAAAGTGCCTTTATATCATACATAATGTTTTGCCTCCCTTCTCTCTAAAAAATACCTTCCTCCGAAAATCTGCGGAACAGGTTGTGCGGGTTCACAGGCGCCTCATTGACTCCGACTCCGGTTGCCTGATACACCGCATTGCGGATCGCAGGCGCTACGGAGCAGGTAGGCGGCTCGCCCAATGCCTTCGTGCCAAACGCGCTGGTAGGCTCGGGATTCTCCACGAACAGCGCTTTCAGCCGCGGATGGTCCATAAAGGTGGAAATCTTATAATCCAGCAGGTTATTGTTCAGCGCCCGCCCGGTCTTCGGGTCAAACATCAGCCTCTCTGACAGCCCGAAGCCGATTCCCATGCTCATGCCGCCGTGTACCTGGGCCTCTGCCAGCGCCGGGTTGATCAGTTTTCCTGCGTCATGCACATTGACGATATCCAGAAGCTTCACCTTGCACATAGGAATGTCTACCTCCACTTCCGCCATCGTACATCCGAAAGAATATGCGTTGGACTTGATCTGGGATGTACTTTCCGCCGACAGATGCTGGCTGTTTGTCAGACTGTACAATGCTTCGGTGGCCAGCTCCCCTAATGTCATCAGTTCTCTTCCGTCTGTCGTGCGGACGATTTTCCCATCCACAATGTCCAGGTTGTAAGGAGGCATCCGGGTCAGCTCGTGAGCATATTTCAAAATCCTCTCCCGCAGAAGAAGAGCGGTCTGACGGATGGCGAAGCCCGCCGTATAGGTCTGTCTGGACGCATATGCCCCGGTTCCGAAGGGCGTCACGTCCGTATCCTGACAGGATACTACATGCACGCTCTGAAGCGGCACTCCCAGCACATCCGCCGTCATTTGCGTATACGCCGTGTCGGCCCCCTGGCCGATCTCCGTCTCTCCAAGCTGCACCTGCAGGGAGCCGTCCTGGTTGAGCACCATCCGGCAGGATGAGGTTTCCAGTGAAATGGGCCATACTGCCGTATTATACCAGAATACGGCCATGCCGATTCCCCGCCGGATGTCTCCGGTCTGGTTCTGATATTCCTTGTACTTCCGCTCGTAATCAATGGCCTCCATGGCTTTGTCAAGGCACTGGTTAAAGGTATCGGAATACAATTCATTTTTGGAAAATGGATCCATATACCCTACCGGCATCAGATTCTTACGCCGAAATTCCAGCGAATCCATGCCCATTTTTGCCGCCACATCCTCGGTATGGCATTCCACCGCCCACATAGCCTGCGGAATCCCGTAACCGCGCATGGCGCCTGCCACGGATTTATTCGTAAATACCGTATATGCGTCAACCTCTACATTGTCACAGGGATACAGCTGTGGAAACGCTCCGGCCCCTTTTGCCACGATACTGTGTCCGTGGGAAGCGTATGCTCCCTGGTCGGAAAATGCTTCCAGCTTCCGGGCCGCAAAGGTGCCGTCCGGCCGTACCCAGGAAATGATATGGCTGCGGATGGAGTGGCGCACCCTGTTGGATACAAAAGTATCCTCCCGCGGGACATCCAGTTTCACCAGATGTCCTCCCACCTGCATACAGAGCCATGCGCAGAGCGGCTCATAGAGGATATCCTGCTTGTTGCCGAAGCCGCCGCCGATATAAGGCTTGATGATCCTCACCTGCCCCCAGCCGATCCCCAGCGCCTGGCCGACGACACGCCGGACAATATGCGGGATCTGGGTAGACGAAACCACAGTGATACGCTCTCCCTCCATCTCCGCATAGCAGATGAAATTCTCGATATGGCAGTGCTGCACCGTGGGCGTCTCATACCAGCCTTCCACTTTGGTCAGCCCCGGTTCTTTGATGGCTTCCTCATAGTTTCCTTTGCGGATGGTCGTATGCTTCAAAATATTGTTGGGATACTTTTCATGAAGCTGCGGTGCCCCGTCCTTCATGGCCTCCTGCACGTCCAGCACAAACGGATACTCCTCATATTCTACCTTAATCTTCCTGATTGCCTGTGCGGCGGACACTTCATCCTCCGCCACCACTGCGGCGATGTCGTCCCCGTAGAAGCGTACCTCCTCCGTCAGGACCAGACGGTCCGCCACATCCTGATGGCTCGGGTCTGTAGACCATGGGTGCCCTGCCGTGGGAAAATAGTGCTTCTCCTTCATATCAAAACAGGTAAGCACCTTCACCACTCCCGGTATCTTTTCCGCTTCACTGGTGTCGATGGATACCACTTTCCCATGGGCAATGGTGGAATGGAGCACCTTCGCAATATACGCGCTCTTGTCGCAAAGGTCGTCTGCGTACCTTGTGCGCCCGATCACCTTGTCATAGGCATCCACCCGGGTTACTTTCTTTCCTACATACATCGTTTCTCCCTCCTTTAATTTTTTTCAGAAGCATTCCCATTCATTTCCGGTCTTCTCTGAATCTCGGGGATCTCCGAATTCTCAGGGAACACCCCTGCTGTGTTCTCAGATCTCACCATAAATATACTGTCCGATGTGCCGCTTCATCTGCTGATAGCCCTCCTCTAAAATGACGATCTTTCCCTTCCGCATATCGATCAGGCCGACCTCACTGAGCTTTTTGATATTGCGGTTCAGAGTCTTTACAGAAAAGCCAATCTCCTCCGAAAGCTGATCCCTGCTCTCTTTGAGCTCCAGTTCCTTTTTCAGCGGCTGCTTCTGTTCGTACTTCCGGATCAGATGCAGCATCAGCCGTTCCCTGCCCTCGATAAACAGATACTTCCGGGCATCGGCCGTCTGGGAAATAAGCCTGCGCATGTTCTCCTTTGTCCGAAGATACAATGCATCCACATCACTGCGCAGCCACTCCATATAGGGTGCCACCGGGATAACAAGAACCCGGCATCTGGTGGCCGTAATCACCCCGATCCGATAATTGCTAAGATCCGCAAAATATTCGATCTCACCGAAAAAATCTCCTGGGCCGTAATCCTTAAAGTAATAAGGTCTTTCATTCATGGGCCATTCGATTCCGGTGACCTTTCCTGACAGAATGATATAGATATTACTGCATCTTTCCCCCGCCTTGATCAGCGCCTCATTCTCACCCACCTCCATTACCCTCATATAATACTTGACCTCCTCCGTACAGTTTTGAAACAGCATCTCCATGTACGTCTGTTTTTTCAGCGGAAGTTCTTTAAATACCTCCATGGGCCTCACCTCTTGGTTCCATTATACCGAATAACGTGAAGAAATAAAAAGGACGAATGACCTGATTTTGCCATATTCCCAAAAAATAGCAAATCCGACAAATATGCACTTGTTTTTCTGCTCTGGCGGATGTTTTTTTGTGCATATTTACAATACATGAGCGGCTTTAGGGGACTTTTTTCCATATGCGTCCTGACGCACAATCGCGCCGAAGCGCGGCTGCGGCTGCAGCCATTTTCTTTATGCGCGTAGTG
>VSNK01000174.1 GCA_009774255.1 Faecalicatena sp. | reverse complement strand
GTATATTATTAAAAGAAGTAAGCATGGCGCTTATCTGTGGTGGGAAGGAGTATCATGAAACAAATATTGAAATTCAAGAAAGAAGGGCTGAAAGGACTGCATTTCTTTACAGAAAATTTAAATTATCCGATTGTCGTGGCTTCTTACGATAAATGGGAAGAACAACAACTTGCTTATCTTGCAAGCGGTTTTGGTGCAAAAAATTTCACTACTACAAGCTTATGCCGATGGTGTGTAAGCCATCACGTTCAGTATCAAATTGTCTATCCGATTAATATAAAAGATATTTTTGAGAATCCGTTTAAATACATAAATTTTTTGATACTTAAAAGAAGGTTGAAAAAACTGGCATTGCTGTAATGATTTAGAATGTAACTCGATAGGCGTATTTTTTCAGAAAGCTAATAGCGTATATAAAAATTGTACTGCATCCAGCCCATTGGTATAGCCGCCTCGGCGAAGGGCTGGATGCCAGTTCCAAGTTACTTTATTGGCTCAGATACTGTGCAGTACAGCGCACAGCCGAACGAATACTAATGTCACCTGTAGCAGTGCTACGGAAATCAGACCCAAAAAGCCTAAAAGAATGATTACTCATATCTATCTTTTCCTCCTCCATACAACAACGCCGATCATCCCTGCAATTGAGAGCAATGCCAATACAATCGGAATCCAGATTCTGGCCACATCCCCGGTCTTAGGAGCTGGCTTCTTCGGTGTCACTCCCGGTTTTCTCGTATTCTGGATTTGTTTCAGTACCTCAATCACCGGTGTCTGGTCATTCTGATACTCGAAAACAACTTCCTCTTCCTTTCCGTATTTCTCATAACCATCCAGCGGCTTTGTTTCTGTCAGCACATACAGAATTGGCTCAATCATCTTTCCGCCCTCATATACCGCAATCGGAAGCAATTCGCTTTCTGCCCGGCCATCCTTATCTGTCACAAGTGTTCCTGCCGCTTCTCCGGTCACTTTATTACGGATTTCAAACTCCACGCCCTGCAAAACCGCTCCATTTTCTGCATCTGTCTTGTTTACACACAGGCGTCCCATCGGCCGCTCATCCTTCATCTGCACCTTCTGGATCTCCCCGGTCTCTCCCACGGTAAACTCCACATCCGAGACAACCACATATCCCTCCGGCGCAGCTTCTTCATGAAGGACATAATCCCCTACCGGAAGATACTCAATCATATGCGGTTCCTTTTCGGAAATCCACTCTTCCACAATCTCCCCATCTTTATTCAGGATCTGGATTTTAGCACCTTCAATTTCCTCTTCATCCGTAATATCCACTTTGCTGACAGACACCCTGGTATGGTCATCTTTCATTTCCACCTTCTGCACTTCTCCGGTCTCTTCCACGGTAAATTTCACATCTTCCGCCCGGACGTAGCCATCCGCAGTGGGAGCTTCCTCCTCGTGCAGGACATAATCCCCCGGCTCCAGCGCATAAACGGTATGGGGTTCTTTGGCAGAGATCCATTCCTCTACCACCTTGCCGTCTTTTATAATCTGCATCTTCGCACCCTCAATTTCCTGCCCTCCTGTTAAATCTATTTTTGTAAACTCCGTAACAGTAGGCTGGTTCTCGATCTCCCTCTCCACAAAGATTTCTGTAAGCTCCTGATCTGTGTAAGATGCATCCACGGGATAGGTTTCTTCATTGGGAAGATAACCCGGAAGGGGCTCCAGTTCCCTCACCTCGTATTTTCCATGGGGCAAATCCACATCAAAGAGAACCTTTCCCTCTTCATTACTCTTTGCCGACCGAATCAGTTCCCCGGCCGGAACAAGCACTTCGCCGGCTGCATTTAAAATATCTTCCTGCGCATACAGCCCAAAAAGCGCGCCTTCAAGCGGTTCCCCCGTAGCAGACGATTTTTTCAGAAGCTCCACCCGGATCTTCTGCCGTTCGTTCACGACTTCCAGATCCACATAGTCAACTGCCACTTCCTGTCCCTGATAAGAAATTTCGAATTCCTTTTTCTCCGGGTCAAGCACGCAGTTGAGGCCCGCTTTCGTCTCCCGCAGATAATAGGAGCCTACCGGCAGATTATTCAGAACCGCCTTTCCTTCCGCATCTGTCACAAGCTCCGCTACCAATGCGTCCTTTTCATATCTGATCAGCCGGTTCCCTTCCGCATCCTTCTGCCCGTCCAGAGTATAAATGATTTCTCCCGCATAAACAGAAAATTCAGCGCCCTCTATCGTTCCTGTCTCATACTGGAACGCATATCCGGTTTCTTTTTCAAATGGCTCTTCCCCAATGATAATGTCTGCCACCTGATTGACGGCAGATACTGCCCGGTTTTTCAGCTTTGTGAGAAAATTGTCCTCAACCTTAGATGCTCCGGCAATCCGTTCCCCGGTCTTGATCAGGGTCAGGCTGCCTACCGCTTCATCATTTTCCTGATTGACTACCACGATATATTCCCCAGTACCTTCCTCCACCTCATGGGCAGTATTGGATTCCACATTGACCGTGACCGCAGACCTGGCCGCATCCTCATAGGTTCCTCCCATTGCCGCTTCATTCAAGGGAATATTTTCCCCTTCTTTCACCAGGGCATTCTCATATCCATTCTGCACATAAACATCCGGAGCCTCTACTTCCTCAATCCGGTAGGTTCCTGCCCTCAGCTTTTCCGGTGTCTGCAGGTATCCTTCTTCATTTGTCTGGAACGTATCCACGGTTTCCTGTTTCGGATACCGGGTCTCCATCGTCACATATTTCTCGTTTTTCACATCGTAGATCTGGTAGCTTGCGCTATTTTCCAGCACGTCTGCATTGGTCTGTTCGTCTTTCTTTTTTATCTTAAAGAAAAACTGGAAGAGCCGGTCGTCAAATACCCTCCATGCCTGGGGCTCCCGGCTGTCCTCCGTAATCCGCACAAGGAACGGATGGATGGTATTCAAGTTTTCCGGTGTGGTGGACTCAAATACCACATAATCCCCAAAGGGCAGCTCCGGCGAACGCAGATAACCATTTTCATCCGTAAATAATTCCCCGGTCTGGATCTTTTCGCCATTCTCATAATAAGAAGCCGTCTCTTCCTTGCTGTAATCATAGCCGATGAAATCCTCCGCCGCAAAGCTGGCACCCTCCTTTGGTTTCAGGCTTCCATCCTGAACAGCACTCAGGGCGCTGATTAGATAGATCTGGAATCCGGCTCCCTTCACCAGGTTTGTTTCTGTCTGTTTTCCGTCTTCATCAATCTTGATCAATTGAAATGACTGTTTTTTTACAGTCTCGGCAACCGTCACATCCTGATGTACAACCTCCACTTCCTGGCCTTCATATGCCAGTTCGACCGGATATCTGGTTTCATCCAGAAGATACCCCTCGGGGGCTGAAATTTCCCGGATGTAATAATTCCCCAGATACAGATTCCGAAAATCTAAAATCCCATTTTCAATAGAACCCTGTGTAATCAGCTCGTCCGTACTATAGAGAATGCCATCTTTCTGATTTGGATGGGAAATATCTGCAGCCGCATATAAACCGTATACTGCCCCGTTCAGATCCGCATCCCCCTGTGGAACGGAATCTTGAGTGTCTTTATCAATCTTTTTTACATGAATCTCTCCCCGTACTTCCTTATTTGAAAATTCCTGGGAAAAAGTATAGGTATATGTTGTATCATCCGCATACGCATAATGGAATCCATACTCCTGATCACTCATATAATAGGATTCCGGAGCCTGAATCTCCCGAATGCTGTAATGGAATCCAATAGGGATGTCTGCATGAAATGCTGCTTTTCCCTCTTGGTCTGAAATGGCTGTTTCAATCAGAGTTCCCCTCATTACCAACACACTGCCATCCTGCCCTGTGATGTCCTCCGCCGCATACAGTCCGAACACAGCGCCCTGAAGTTTAGCGCCATCGTTTTCCGATTTTTTCACAGCCGAAACCTCCGCCTGCGGCCGTTCATTTTTGTAGCTTGTCTCACCCTGTGCTATTTCTGCAGTCTGCCCTGCATAGCTGAGCTTCACTACATGTGTCCGCTCCCCCTCTGTCTTTCCGATAGTCAGATTTTCCGGGGCTTTCTGTTCCACTACTTTATATGTCCCAAGAGGGAGCAGGCCGGATGTAATACTTCCGTCCGCCTTTGTCTCCACCTTTTCTGCCAGTTCCCCGGCACTGTAAATCTTCGTCTGCCCGTCCTGGCTGCAGATTTCTTCCGCCGCATAGACGGCATACTTTGCGTTCGGAAATGCCCGGTCGGAATATTGAAAGGAAATACTGCCAGCTTCACCTGTCACTCCTGTCAGTACTCCTCCGGTTTTCCGGATCGTGATCTTCCCCTTCTGCTCTTCATTTGCCACGGTTACTGTCTGCATACCCCCGGAAACGAGCTTCACATTATAGGCCCTTGTATTGAGCCTGTATCCGGCAGGCACAGTGATTTCTTTCAGATAGACTGTATCCTGGGTCTTTACGATTTCTGCCTCAGACACACCCTGCCGATCCGTCGCAGGCATCTTTGTAATCAATTGTGTACACCCTGCGTCACCGTAGATTCCAAAGACTGCGCCGACCAGTTTTACACCGCTTGCCGCGTCTTCCTTAACTACCCTTACTTTGGCCAGATCCATCCATGTCACAGTAAATGAAACCGTTCCGTTTCCTTCATCATAAAAATCACCATATCCGATATCCTGGCTTCCGGCAACCGTGCTCACCACAAGCGTTTTCCACTGAGCGCCAAGCTGTCCTGACAAAGTGCCGCTCCTCCAGGTTCCTGTCATGGTTTTCGGTGCCGTAAAATAAAAGGTAGTCCCGCCGTAAATCTTCACGTTTCCGCCTGTTTTCTCTGTTCCCGCCTGATCGTGGCAGGTAACCCCATCCGGAAGTGCCAGTGTCACGTAATTACGGTGATCCCCACTCAGCGTGATCGTCCCGGTTCTCTGCTGTTCTCCATCCATATAAGCCTTTTCACTGGATGAGGAAAGCGAAATTGCCGCTGACGGCGGTGCTTCCAGACCGAACAGGTAATTAATATAATCCCGGACACGGTACTGCTGCAGGCCGGCTTCAGTACATCCGGTAAATGCCCCGGCATCTCCTGCGTAAGCATACGAAGCTGCCAGATGGGTCAGGAGATACCGCAGATCGTCACTGTAGCCTCCCAGAAAGGACGCGGACACATCCCCGGGGCCACCATATCCATAGTAAAGGACTTTCTGCAGATTCGTATTTGACTCATATACATTTGCCACATAATCCGAGTCCGGCGGGGTCTCCAGATGGGACTGGATGCAGTATGCGATCTTCCCATTTACATAAAAATAGCAGGTGGAATAGTTTCCCAAGTCCGCTGGATAATAAATATCCGCCCCTCTTACCAGGGATACGTTTCCTCCCGCCCTTGCAGACATATAGGCCGGCACTACAGAGAATAAAACTCCCTCTTCCACCCCAAATGCAGCCAGCTCCACATCTTCTCCCGCTGAATTTTCTTTTGCCGGGTCGCTTTCCCCGTCGCCAGACTCTTCTCCTTCATCCTGGCCGGAATCCGATCTGCCATCCTCAGTTCTGGTTTCTGCTTCCCGTGCTTTCACCATGACCTTCCTTGCCACCTCATAGGAATCTCCCCTGACAGGCGTCACCTGGTAAACGCAATGATAAGTGCCCGGCACATCTGTACAGAATGCATTTCCGGCGTCATCCTTTGCTTCTTTCAGAGTGATTTTCTCCTCTTCCCCTGCATGGATTCCGGTGGTATCATTTTCAATGTCAAAAGGGTCTCCCTGAAGGATCGTGATATCCTCAGCCGCAGCCCAATGCTCTGTTTCCGATTCGCTCCGTGCCTCCATGTTATCTTTTGTGTCCGCCTCCGTTCCCACGGTTTTTTGCGTTTCCATTGCGGTATCCGCTGCCAGCGCCGTCCCGCTTTCCGAAATGAACGTGCCGAATAAGATTGTAATTGCCAGTAAACCTGCTAAAATTCTTCTCTTTTTCTTTCTGATCATGAACCTCTCCTTTTCCGGTAAATTTGTTGATACTATTTGTTCCGTTCAATATGCCTTTCGGGCGGTCTCTTATATGCATTGATCATTCCCCCTTTCCTATGGTCTGGTTTCAGGCCATACAAAAAAGGAGCATAATGCTCCCCTTTTGTATAGCCTCAACATGAATTTGTATTGTCCATTGATTTTCGCAAAAAAAGAACGCTGATGTGAATATCAACGCCCTTTTTCAAACAGATTTTTCAATTACTCCTTTTACTGCTCTTCTTTTTGGTTTATACAGCATATAACGCAATTACATGTTGGATTTTTCATCATTTTCTTTCTCGAGAATCTCTTCCAGCTGCTTTTGAAAAACAGGAAAATCTTCTTTTATCGTTTGATACACATCCATCATATTCAGCGTTTGATATTTATGTGCAGCAATGTCCCGGAAACCTGCCGCCTCTTTCCACTGTACTTTATCGTATTTTTTCCTTGTAATCCCGGTCACTGCCTTTACCAGTTCTCCAATATTTATCACCGTCATGCATACTGCCCTTTTGCTTTTTTCATCCTGCAAAAATGTTTCTGCCGACATCTCATTGGTAAATTCCTCTGCAATTTTAATTTCTTTCACAATTTTCTGGAGAATAATATAGTCTCTATGATTCATAAACTGTCAGCACCTTTCCAATTTCAATCATTGCATCCTCCGGTAGCGGGGCATGCAATACGTCTACAGGTTTGTCAAGTATTCCTTCTAATCCAATCTTCACTCCGGAAAGCATGAATAAAGACACTGTTTGAGTATGAAACTCTACCAGTAAATCGACATCGCTCTCCTCTGTAAAAGAACCATCCGCATATGAACCAAACAGTGTAACCTTCTTGATCGGATATTCATTCGATATTTTTTTGATTCCCTCTGATATTGTATCTAAAGATAATGTCATTTTAAATTTCCTTCCTCCAAAAGTTTTTCTCTGGATCTGCGTAACCTACAACTTCTTTCATAGAAAACCATTCCTTTCACAATGGAAATACAATTTATTCGTCTATTATACATCACAAATCTATCGATATGCAACATTTCCTTTTGTCGTTAGAGTCAGCACACACTTCCATAGGCTATGCACACTTCCTTTCCGAAGCCTTTCCTGCCGTCATAGGTGTGTCTGCCGCATTCCCTCTTCCCGCCTGCCAGTCATCGATCCCTTTGAAGTTTCCAAGCCAGTTCCCATGATCATCCGTATCCCACGTCACACGGATACATTTCAGCCCCAGCTCCCGGCAGATCCGGTACAGATGGTTGCAGCCGATCCGGATATCCTCCCTTTTCCGCAGCTTCATCGGACAGAGGCTACCGTTTTCTCTTTTTAGCTGACACCGGGCGCATTCCTCATGATAGTCTTCCCGGCAATCCACCTGCATCATTTTATCCATATCGTAACACTCCATGACCGTTTGCAGTCCCCAGCCGCGCATCTCCTTTAATATCACTTCCAGTTCTTTATAGTGCCCGACACCGGGATTTCCCAGAAATGTTTTTCCGGTCAGTTCATAGGCGGCCGCTGCTTTTAAGATTCCTTCCGTCACATACAGAACCCGAACATCCGAATTTCCGAAAATCCCTGCCGGGCTTTTGCTGGAGCAGCCTTTCTTTTTCCCACTGCTGGTAAACCATGCATATTTCATGCCCTTAAACGGATGATCCATACGGATCTGGAATCCGGCCAGCTCATTCTCTATAGTCCAAACCGGACAGAGATAGCCCACATTATAGCCGTAGAATGCAACCCGCCAGTCTCCATTCCGGTTCACATAGAAGCCCGGAACCCCATTCAGCGAATAGCCTTGCTTCAAAAGGCGCCTGGCAAGGCTTCCGGACTCATCCGGACTCGTGCTTTTAAATCCCAGATCTTCCATATGGCTGATCTGATCCAAAGTCAGTCCCCGTCTGGCAAGGTCTGCCTTATGTTCTTTTTTCAGATGCAGCATATCCAGCAGCGCCCGGTACACCTGATCACGTTTCCTGTAATCTGCCGGTTCTGCCGAAAATGCTTTCAGTTCTGCTATCTTTTCTGTTTCCTGTTTCTTCGAAATCGGCAGAATATCTTTTTGTTCCTTTTCCAACATGCGCATAACTTTCCAGTAAGCATTCTTGTACCGTTTTTCTCCGGAAAGCCCGCTCAGCTCTGCGTAAAGCTGAAGCATATTCCCCTGAGCACCACAATCATAGCAATGATAAGTATTCTTAATCTTCCCGTCTTTCCATACGCAGAAATTCATCTTCCCTCTGCGGTCGCCGCAAAATGGACAGACCACCGGGAAAGATCCGCTGCTGCTATTCTGTAACCGCTGTATAGAAAGCAGATCCGCCACATCCTCAATAGAAAAAGGCGGTATAAACATAAGATCACCTTCCTTTCATAAAGCAAGCGGTATGCCAAATACAGAAAGCATACCATTGGCAGCCTTTCCGCATACATTAGGATACAGAAAATCCGGCAGCCTGCATTTCTCATGCATTTTGCCGGATTCCAGTACCCAAACTATTTTCACAGCAGATCGGTTTTCTCCAAACTGTCTGCCTCCCTGCTTTTTTACATCATATCTTTCTATTATTGCTAAACTGATCCGTTATGCCGCTTTTTGCCTGTCTGACGAATCCATGACATCCAACAAAAGCTGCGCAGCTTCTTTCAGAATTACATTATCACCGCTGTAACGTTTTGCAATCCAATCCAGAGCTTTTCTGCCGCTTTCACCTGCATCCATGGCATCTCCGAGAGGCTTGCCCATGAACAGCCCCATGGTGCATTCCACTTTCCGGGCTTCTTCCACTGTCATCCCGTCGGAATCGGGTTCACCCTGTCCGCCCATGTCTTCCATTAATGCCTGGAAAAAATCATCTTCCTTTTCATCAGTTCCATCTTCCGTGAATGGAATCTCTTCATCCGAAGCCACCTCCACAAACCCGTCATCTGCCGTGTCTGCGGTTCTTACACCCTCTTCTGCTCCTGCCTCTGTTGGTGCGTCTCCATTTTCCTGTAGCATGGTCTCAAAAGAAATCTGCCCTTTTACCTCATCCGTTTCTTCTGCCGCAGCAGGTTCTTCTGTTTTCTGTCCGATTTTTACGGAATCCTCATTTCGGGCCTCTTTATCTTCTTTCTTCTGTCCATCTATATTCTGAATCTGGACTTTCTTATCTGCTACTCCGGGATTTTTTTCTGTATGTCCTGTCCCCGGATTCTGACCTGGAAGAATTTTTTCTTCCTGGCCTGCTCCCACCGATTTCGTTTCCTGCACTTTTCTGCCACGATCCTCCGCCTGGTCTGCTGTAGATTGAGGCGGATTCTCCGGATGCGTTTCATCCAAAGACGGAAAACTTATCTCCTGCCTTGCTTCAGATATATGCCGGGAAACAGACCCATTCTTCCTATCTTCACGCTGTGGAACGTTCTTCCCCTTCCGCTGTTTCCCTGACTCCGAATATTCTTTCTTTGGTTTCTCCTTCTTTTTCTCCGGATCCTCTTCCATCGGAACGGTACTGTAATCATGAAAATCCGCATCATCTCCGCCCTGATTGATACTGAATCTATTGGAGAGATAATGCTTGATCGCATAGGTCCAGGCTGTTCCCTTGGCCTTCTCCGGCATCTCGTGTGTTCCCACAGCATGAATGCATGCCGTCTCCTGTTCCTTTGGCCGGTCCGCATTGACCCAGCCAACCAGAAGGTCTGACTCATAGATCCAGCAGCCATTTTCCTGCACCAGATAAACCGGATTTCCATTTACGTCCCGTTTCGTCGGGGTTTCCTCTAAAATCTCAAAATTCACACCGTATTTGTTCAAAGCAGGTGTCAGAAATTTATGGATATCATCTATCCTGATAAATTCATAATCCACATCCTCACTGTAACGCTTTTTCACAAGTGCCGGAATCCGCTTCCTTACTTTCCAAAGTTTCTGCTGAAGGTTCAAATGATTATAAGATTTCATATGTAATTCCTCTCTTTCTTCTCATGTTCTTTTCGGTTTTCCTGATTCTCTTTCTTCTTTGTTCTGGCCAAAAGTGTTTCCCGGATACATCCGTAAATAATCTTCTGACGGTACATGTCCGCCCCGAATTTCCGGAACCACTGCTTTGCCACAGCGTACACCAGCCGCCTTTCATCCTGCAGATACAGAAGATATACCCGCATCGTAAAAGATCCTGTTCCATCTCCAAAATGATATGCCGGGATGTATCGGACATCTTCTGGATCTGTTCCATGGCGGAAATACACCTCTGCCCGTTCTTCTATCTCCCTCTGGTTGATTGCCGGAATAATCCTCCTTCCAAACTGGCGGAACAGCTCCGGCCTGTGTTCCAGATGATAGAGTAAAAGCCTGTTCGCCTTCCGGATGACTGTCTCCTCAGCCTGTGCTTTCTCCCGGAACCGCATTCTTTCCGGCAGTTCCATGATCCGGTACAGAATCGGAGACACATCCGTCAGTTCCCAGGTCGCACCATTCAAGATTCCGGCCAGGCTCCAGTCAGCTTCAGTTCCCGAACGTTTTTCCATATCACCTTCCCTCCGGCAATACAGAAGAGAAAATATCCCATTTTTTACAGTACAAAGAATCTGTCCATTTAATTTAAGCATGGTGTCTGCTTTCTTACACAGCCATTGAAAACACCTGAAGCTGTTCTCGCTGCTGTACACCCATGCCGGCAGCATTTCCCTGTCCATCTGTGTCAGCTTCAAGATCAGTTCCCCCTTTCCGCAAAGAAACGGGATTTGAAATGATACTTCAACGCTTAATACCGGATTTCTCCCGGAATGTCAAAGTCGCTCCACTTCTTTGTAATACATTTGGAAATATCTTCTTCCAGCTCCAGCATGGCCCTTTCCTTCGCCCCTTTGTCCTTTGCCAGAGAAAGTACCTGACAAATCCCGCAGTATGCGTCATAGGCGGTACAGGCCTGATTGCCGGATTCCGTTTTAAACCGTTCCACGGTTTCAGCGACCAGCTTCTTTCCAATCCCCACGCTCTTCATAATCCCAGCCATGGCATTTGCCGGATATCTGACCTGAATGTCAAACAGCCTGCCCATACCCCGGAGTGTTTCCTTATAGAATTCGAAGATCTGCCGGATATTTTCCTCTACTTCATCAATCCCCTTTTTTCCACGGTGTATCGTCTTTAACGCTTTTCCCAAAACAATGGTATTCGTCCCCTCTTTCATGGAATAGCAGACATTGGCTCCGGATGCCGCCACGTCGGATGTGGTGATCCGTATCTCTGTCCTAAGCTGTTCCCGGGCCTCCCTGCCATACTGCTTCATAAGTTCCCGGTAGGCTTCCAGCATCCTTTCATCCTTCACCGACCAGGCCGCCGTAGTCAGGGAATGATCCGTAAAACCTCCGGCAAACGATACATCTTCAAAATCGCCGTTGACATAAGCGGATGCCGCCATAAAAATATCCATCATATGTATGATGGAATAATCCTTCGGGTCGCCGGAATGGATCGCCCTTATCTTCCCTTCAAAAAAACGTAGCAGCGCCTTTCCCTTTGATACGCCCAGACATTCATTGAGAATATATGCCAGAACCGGTTTTTTCACTTCGGAAAGCGCATTTCCTGAAATCCTTGCGCGCCGCTGGATCGTCGGCAGAGCCGTTCCTCCCAGCAGATACACATTTCCCATGGCCTTTACCAGCAGCTGGGTATGCTTCATGGTATCCGACAGAACCTCGTCTGTCTCTGCCCCGGAAATCGGGGTCACACTCCCGGCATTGCCTGCCGCTGTCAATACTTCAATGCTTTTACACGGTACCCGTTCCCACCATGCATGTGTCTCCACTTCTGCCAGATACTGATGAAGCCCGACCTCTTCCCGAAATGTTTTTGAGAAATTATCCTGATAATACATAGCCTCCTCCTTTCCCAAAATCTCCCGGCATTCAGGCCGCCAGCTCCCTGTACAGATCTACTGCGCGGATCCTGCCGTCGCTGATACAGAATTCATAACCGTCTTCCGCCATAGAAAGCAGCAGGCTCAGCTCCAAATCATTTGCGTTGTCCCATTCAATCCTTGTCATTGTTATTTTCTCCTTTCGTACAATAGCCTGCAGCCCCGGCAAAGCCGGACAGCTGCAGAAGTTTCTTGATTTTCATGCCCGGCATTCAGGCTTCTTCCCGGCACGGCCGTCCGTATTGCCTGGTTCCCGTTCCATGGCTTGCATCCTTCTCCTCCTTTCCGAACCCATGGAACAAAAAAAGGACGCAAAAAAGAGCGACTCCTTTTTGTATCCTTGTCTTTCTGCCTAATCCTTATTCTTTACAGCATGATGCTCAAATTTCGCTCCCGGAAAATCTATCCGGGACAAAAACTAATTGTGAAAATCTGTATGATTTCCACATAAAATTTAATACAATTTCAGATTATCAC
>VSNK01000173.1:3602-12417 GCA_009774255.1 Faecalicatena sp. | reverse complement strand
TCTTTGAATTATATGCAATAGATTATAGAGGAAAGTAATTTTGGATACATTTCTGCAAAATAGGAAGAAGGAGTTATTGATTTGAAAAATGATATTATCCCATTCATAGACAATATCCTACGGTCCAACTATATTCCGGTACGCTATCTCACGATACCTTCTCAGGAAGAGGACATCCTGCAATTTTATGAAAATTATGACCTTGGCCTGCGAAGCCGTATCCTCGGCATGACCGATTATGCAGACAAATTTGCTCAATGGCTTTATTCCAAAAGGCCGGCCGTGATCTATCTGGACAGAGACATTTTTCTGTGCAATTATGTCATCCTGTTTATTCCTGAAATGGGGAAATGGCTTTTCTGCGGTCCTGTTCTTTTTGAAGGAATGAACGACAACCGGTTCGCGGCTTTGATTTCTTATCTGGAGCTTCCGGAAGAATTTCATGCGAATCTGAAATTTTATTATGAACATCTTCCTTTTTTCCCTTCCAATGACTTGTTGAAAAGTATATTCTGCGAACTTGGGAATTTTTTATATGGAGAGGGGAATTTTGAGATACAATATAATGACGGCAACGCTCTGGACATGTGGCATTACAATTATAAGAATTACCTGCACATACCGGAAGAGCCGTTTCGCAATATCCATATTATTGAAGCCCGCTACGAGGCTGAGAATGCCTTGATGGAGGCAGTCAGAAGGTGCGATGAGGACGCAGCTCTGGAGGAAATTGCAAAGTTCCATTCCCTTATGCTCCCGATCCGCCTTTCGGACAGGCTGCGTGATATGAAAGACTATACCATCACCTTTAATACACTTTTACGGAAATCCGCCGAACTGGCCGGTGTGCATCCGATCCACATTGACAGCCATTCCAACGGTACGATTCCGATGATCGAACAGCTTTCCAGCGTGAACCAGTGTATTGCTTTTCATAAAAGGATGATACACGATTATTGTAATCTGATCCGCAGCCACAGCCTGAAGCAGTATTCTACGATCATTGGGAAAGCGCTGACCTATATCCATACGGATATCAGTGCGGATCTTTCCCTGAATGTGCTGGCCGAACAGCTCAATATCAATGCCAGCTATCTTTCCATGCTGTTCAAAAAAGAAATCGGCATGACTCTCACCGATTATGTGAATAAGTATCGGATCGAGCATGCCGGTAAACTGCTGTTATGTACGAATCTGCCGATCAAATCCATTGCGGTTCAATGCGGCATTCCTGATATTTATTATTTTACCCGCCTTTTCAAGCGCATCATGGGAACCTCACCGAAGGCATTCCGCGTAGAGATGCCCCACGAAGTACGGTCTGACCTGCTGAAGCTGAAAAAGCCTGAATTTGCGGACATTCCGGAGCAGGGGATCACTTCATCCTGATTGTCTGCTCCAGAATTTCTATTTTACCTTCCTTCAAAAGCCGCCCGACGCCACGCTTAAAGGCGGCTTTACTCATGCCAAATTCCTGACGGATTCTTTCCGGATCTGCCTTATCCGTAAAGGGCAGTTCTCCGCCATATTTCCGTATCACCTCCAGAATGGCTTCCGCATCCTTATCCATCTGCTCGGGAATCTTATCCCGCACGCTTAAGTCCAGCTTTCCGTCCTCCTTTACCGCAGTGACACGTGCCTCCACCGTGTCTCCCACACGCAGCCGGCCTGCGGCGTCCTTCTTCGGGATAAGGGCGGAGAACTGGTTATCCACCGCCACAAACACTCCGAAATTGTTGCTGGTGTCATAAATGATCCCGGTCACCTTGTCATCCTTCTTGTAAGGCGAATCCGTCCGCAGCATATGGTATACCTTCATGGTGGCACACAGTCTCTCACTCTTATCAATATAGAGGGATACCAGGCACCGGTCTCCCTTTTGCACCTTCGCTGTCTGCTGCTTAAAGGGCAGGAACAGATCCTTCTCCAGTCCCCAGTCCAGAAATGCCCCCATTCTGCCCACGTCTGCCACTTGAAGCACCGAGAGCTTTCCCATAACCAGCTTCGGCTCATTGGTGGTAGCGATCAGCCGGTCGTCAGAATCCTTGTACAAAAACACTTCCACCGGATCCCCCGGCTCAATCCCCTCAGGCACCTGTTTTTTCGGAAGGAGAACCCTTTGTTCATCATTTCCAAGATATACGCCAAAGGCCACCTTCTTTACAACTGTAAGTACCTGTTTTTCTCCTAATTTCATCTCTCGTTCCTTTCTTCTTGTCGTAACTACTCAGTACCTTCGTAGTTACGCCGCAATCCCATGAAAATTGCCTGCGGCAATGGGGATTGCTCTTGCGATTTATACGTTTTCGTACGGATAGCGCAGTAAATGCGCTATCCTGTGCTGAGTAGTTACTTCTTGTCACCACAACTGCTGTCTTGAACCGCGCTCTATTTATGATTCGCCCGTCAAAAGCTCTCATTTATATTGTAATATATGCCGCGCCACATGCACGCCGCTGGCCGATGCATGGGACAGGGAATGGGTCACTCCGCTTCCATCGCCGATCACATACAGCCCTTTATAAGGCGTTTCCAGGTTCTCATCAATATTGACTTCCATATTGTAGAACTTCACTTCTACCCCGTACAGAAGCGTGTCATCATTGGCCGTTCCCTGGGCGATCTTGTCCAGCGCATAGATCATCTCGATCAGCCCGTCCAGAATCCGCTTCGGCAAAACCAAACTCAGATCTCCCGGTGTCGCTGCCAGAGTCGGACGTACCAGACCTTCCTCAATCCGCTTCCAGTTGCTCCTGCGCCCGCGGATCAGATCGCCGAAACGCTGCACGATCACCCCTCCTCCCAGCATATTGGACAGACGGGCAATACTTTCTCCGTATCCATTGCTGTCCTTGAAGGGCTCTGAAAAATGCTTCGCCACCAGAAGTGCAAAGTTGGTATTCTCGGTCTGCTTTTGGGGATCTTCATAGCTGTGCCCGTTGACGGTCACGATTCCCTTTGTATTTTCATTTACCACGATACCATAAGGGTTCATGCAGAAGGTCCTCACATTATCCTCGAATTTTTCCGTCCGGTACACGATCTTGCTCTCGTACAGTTCATCTGTCAGATGAGAGAAGATCGCTGCCGGCAATTCCACACGCACGCCGATGTCCACCCGGTTAGAGCTGGTCGGGATATTCAGTTCCTGGCAGACCTCTTCCATCCATTTACTGCCGCTTCTTCCCACAGAGACAATACATTTGTCACAGTCATCAAACTGCTCTCCGCAGAATACGCGGTATCCCTGATCCAGGATTTCAATATGATCTACCTGATGGTGAAAACGGAATTCCACCTTCTCCTTCAATTCGGCGTACAGATTTTCAAGAACAACATAGTTGATATCTGTTCCCAGATGGCGGACCGACGCATTCAGCAGGTTCAGCTTGTTCTGCAGACAAAGCTTGCGGAATTTGGAGCCTGCGGTGGTATACATTTTTGTCCCCTCGCCGCCGTGGGATACATTGATCTCATCCACATATTCCATCAGCGCGATGGCTTCTTTTTTCCCGATATGCTCATGCAGCGTACCTCCGAAATCATTGGTAATGTTATATTTTCCATCTGAAAATGCTCCCGCGCCGCCAAAGCCGCTCATGATCGCGCATGTCTTACAGTTCACACAGCTCTTGATTTTTTCCCCGTCAATGGGGCAATTCCGTTTTTCCAACGGGCCGCCGGCCTCGAACACGGCAATCTTTAAATCCTTGTTTCCCTTTACCAGTTCATATGCGGAAAAAATTCCTCCCGGTCCCGCACCGATAATTATCACATCGTATTTCATCTTTCTGCTCCTTTATCAATAACTCTGTTCTGAATCATTATTAGAATCACTTATTTCAACTCCGCCACCACATAGGCCGAGCCTGCCTCATCACACAGTTCCACGACTGTCCGGTCCTCTTCTTCGGATACTCTTGGAAAAATAATATCCCCCATGACCGCAGCCTTTTTATAATCGATGCGCAGCTTATGTACTTGAATATCCCCCGGCAGTATGTCCATAACCATCTGGATATACTGACTGTTATTGACATGCTCATTGGTATCAATGTGCGCCTTCCTTACCGGAAACGGCTCCAAAGCCTGGGTAAGCTCCGGCAGCCTTATCTTTCTGCCCTCATACTCCATTTCCAGCGGTTCTTCCAGACCATATGGAGTAATTTCCGCTTCCTCGGGCCTTGTGGGACGACCTTTCTTCACGTCCATGAACACCCAGATCGAATTGGCACATGCCACGCGTTCCCCACTTTCATCATCTATATAAAAATTGCGGTTGCCGAAAAATCCTTTAAATCCCGTTGCCAGTGTCCCGACCGTGATCCTATCCCCCAGCTTCGGGAAACGGCGGACTTCCACCTGCCAGTAGGACAAAAGCCATGCCCGGTTCCTTTCCCGCAGGACAGACAAGCCCACGCCGATATCCTCTGACTGAAATGTACTGCAGTCCTGCAGATAGTTCATCATCGCCGGAAGGGTCAATGTCCCCTGATGATCTACCTCGCTGTACCTCACTCTGCTGTCAAATGTATAAATCATATTTCCTTATCCTTTCCACTTTTCCGGAAAAAACCATTTTATCTGAAAATCTGTTGTTGCCGTAATCTGTGAATACTCGTCTTCTGTCAGCACATTCTGCAACTTCTGCTTTCCTTCCTCCGGGACGACCGCATTTGCGGCATCCAGAAAGCACAGCCCCGGATACAGCACGCACCACCAATTATGCCCCTGCGCGTCCCCAAGCTCGATCCGGAGGGCCTCATAGTTCCCTGCCGGAAATGTCATATCTCCATATGTCCGATCCGGAAACCAGCATGTCGTGACCGCGGCATTCACCGGATACTCATATCCCTGCCCCGTTACTGTCTTCCTGCTCACTTCCTCCAGTTCTTCTACGTGACGGCGCATCCACCGGGCAGTCTCCTGTGCGTCCGTTGCCTCCGGCATTTCCTCATCCAGATAATCCAGAACCCGATCCCTCACCGTAATCTTTAATGCCTGATCCTCTTCACTGTCACTGTTCGCGAGAATATGAAACCGCAGTACCTCCTGCGCCAGATGCTCCTGAAGCTGACGTTCCGCCGCAATGCCTGATCTCCACAAAAAGAACCAGGTAACCAGAGCAGCCAGGAGCAGCGAAAGCAATATGATGATATATCTCTCCATAGTTCTCCGTGTGCCGCTCCCTGCCCTGCTGCCAGCCCCTGTTGTGATTCTCTCTGCCGTGTTCTGTTCTATATAGCTCCGTTCCATATGTATACCTCCTCATCCATTTTCTTGTGTCCGGGCCTCTCAGTATAACAGCCCCTCCGCAAGACTTCTGATATCGGAAGTATTGCCTGTTTTCCGGCAAATATACGGTTCAAAAAAATTTATGTTTTACATCATCTCCGAGTTCCTCTGCTTTTACTCCTGTCTCCTCAGAAGACCGCTGACCGTCCGCACCTGGTTGTCGATATGCTGACAGGTGATCCGAGTCGCTTTTTCCACCTCACCGCTCTCAATGGCACAGATGATCTCCTGATGCTCTTCCAGGAGCTTTTGGTGGCTCTCCTTCCTTTTGAGATATTCCACCCGGTATCGGTACATCTGTTCCCGAAAATTACTCAGAAGCTGAATCAGGCGCTGATTATCCGTCGCCATATAAATGACATCATGAAATGCCACATCTGCTTCGGCCACAACAGTGATATCATCATTTCCCAGAACCTTTTCAAAATCCTTTTCCGCACTTTTCAGATCCAGAATCCCCTGCGGATTCATCCTCTCACAGGCAAGCCGTACCGCCAGTGCTTCCAGAGCGCGCCGCACCTCCAGCACATCCCGCAGGCTTTTTTCCGTGATCTGCGCCACCTCCGCACCTCTGCGCGGAATGATCAGTACCAGGCCGTCCAGTTCCAGCTTCCGGATGGCCTCGCGAATCGGAGTACGGCTGACTCCAAGTTGATTAGCAAGCTTGATTTCCATAAGCCTTTCTCCCGGCTTCAATTCTCCACGCAGGATTGCCTGCCGCAGGGTATTGAACACGACATCCCGCAAGGGCAGGAAGTCGTTCATATCTACTTTAAATCCGGATTCCATCCCATCATTCCCTCCTTGCGTTGTGTACATTGGTCACGTAGATCTGTTTGACCAAGGCTTTCCTTTTGATTCGCTCCTGCGCATTTCTTGCCGCTATTTTATTTTCAAACAGACCGAATACGGTCGGCCCGCTTCCGCTCATCATTGCATTCAAGGCCCCTGCCGAGAGCATTTCCTGTTTGATCTCCCGGATCACAGGATATCGAGGAATGGTCACATCCTCCAGAACATTTCCCATATGCTCCGCCACGCCTTTCAGACTGCCCTTCCGCAGTGCCTGAAGCAGCCCGTCAATATCCGGATGCTTTACGATCGCTTTGGAATCCAGCGCTTCATAGACAGCCTTCGTAGACACGCTGACAGGTGGTTTGGCAATCAATACCGCACACCTTGGGATGGAAGGGAGGACGGTCAGCTTCTCTCCGATCCCTTCCGCAAGCACCGTGCCCCGGATCACGCAGTAAGGCACATCCGCCCCCAGCTTTACTCCCCGTTCCATCAGCTCTTGCCTGGAAAGGCGCAGATCAAAAAGCCGGTTCATACCGAACAGCACCGCCGCCGCGTTGGAGCTGCCTCCCGCCATCCCCGCTGCCACGGGAATGTGCTTTTCCAGAGTAATCCGTACTCCGCCCGGAATCTGAAATTCATCCATCAACATCTGGGCAGCCTTGTATGCAATATTGCCCGAATCCACCGGCAGATAGTATAGATTGGATGACAGTTCAATGCCCGGTTCCGCCTTATATTCAAGCTTCACATTATCGTATAGATAAACAGACTGCATGACCATACGCACATCGTGGTATCCATCTTCCCTTCTCCCCAGCACATCCAGCCCCAAATTAATTTTCGCAAGTGCTTTTAAGTCCATCTGTCTCATACTCCATCCTCCTGAACAAAGTAAATCCTCATTAGAGAGGTCACAATAAAGCCGCATTCTAATGAGGATTTTAGGAGTTGTAGAAAAATAAGTGATACAGATTGCGCAGGATATTTCTTCGGATGTGCAGGTCAAAAAACGCAGGCGTAGTGGGCTACGTCGAGGCTTTTTGACCTGTGCAGCCGGAGAAATAGACAAGCCAAGATGTGTCACTTATTTTTCTACAACTCCTTACCACACAAGCTGATCATATAAAATCTTTTTCTGTCAGTATAATCCGATCCGAATCATCTCTGTTTTTCCCTAATACCCGCTTCACCAGCTTCTTCGCCGATGTTTTCTGAGAATGCTCCATGGCTTCATCCATCACTTCCTTTACCTCCGCGATGGTCACCGCATGGTCTTCTCTCTGCAGCATATCAATCCGGCTGTAGAGCGCCAGAATTCCCATCTCATCAATCTGATATCCATTTTCCTGGGCATAGGTCTGTCCAAAGGTTACAAGCTCGTCATTGATCAGAATCGGTACTTCCAGTCGGCTCGTAAATTTCCTCCTGAATTCCCGATTGGATGTCAGAAGACGATCCAAAGGCTTTCTCTGGTCTTCCAGCACGATCAAAAGCTCTCCGGTATCTCTTTCCATGGCCTTATTGACACGGGCTACTGTCTTTTCATTCATCTTTCCGGCTTTTTCAATGATCAGCGCACCGCCGTACAGCTTGCCGAAAATGTCGCTGATCTTCTTTTTATTCAGGGAGTCCCCGGTCACAATGGCCACTCTTCCCTGGCGGATATTCCGCTGTTTTTGGATTGCTTTTACTACATCAACGGCAAGTACGGTCTTTCCATTTCCTTTATTGCCGATGATCAGCAGATTGCCGGTGATGGATGTTCCTCTCCGGTTGGTGCAGTTCTTATCCTGCTCCAATACATCCACGAGCTGTTCGCTCATGCCGCGGACCGGTACGAAATAGGAAAACAGCTTCTTCTGCTCTTCCGTCAGTCCTGCTCTGGTGCCGATTCCGCTCTGTGTCCTCAGATCATACCGTCCGTGTACGACAAATCCGGTATCCGACATAGACAGCGCGTCTGAAATCTCATCCATCGGCAATGGAGAAGTCTTTCCGGTGGCAATCATTTTTGCCGTTTCTTTTCTGCTGAGCGGAGTCGTCGCAGAGAGGATATCCATCTCATCATCATCCTCCTCCGGAACCTCCCGCTCATCGTACCCCTTTCTTGAACGCCTCTGAGGACGGAATTCCCGTTTCAGACTCTTCTCTATGTAAGCTGCATCATAATCTTTGTCCTCATCATATTCCTCTTCCGCATAATATTCTTCATCCTCGTACTCGCGATCGTCTTCGTACTCTTCTTCACCGTCATACTCTCCGGCGTACTCTGTCTCATCTTCATAGTCCGTTTCCGCATATTCGCGATCTTCATATCCATCTTCGTAGGCAGCCTCGCCATACTCGTATTCACCCTCATAGACCGATTCAGCATCCTCATACCCATCTTCGTAGACGGATTCGCCGTCTTCATATCCGCCGCCTTCATAGACGGATTCACTTTCTTCATATCCGCTGCCTTCATAGACGGATTCACTTTCACCATATTCGTCTTCATAGATGGATTCGTTCTCTTCGTATCCGCCTTCATAGACCGACTCACCGTCTTCATATCCGCCTTCATAAACTGGCTCACTTTCTTCGTAGGCTTCCTCATAGACCGGCTCGCTGTTTTCGTAGGTTTCCCCGTAAACCGGCTCGCTTTCTTCGTAGGTTTCCCCGTAAACCGGCTCGCTTTCTTCGTAGGTTTCCCCGTAAACCGGCTCGCTTTCTTCGTAGGTTT
>VSNK01000173.1:3333-3502 GCA_009774255.1 Faecalicatena sp. | reverse complement strand
CCTCGTAAACCTCCTCATAGGGCAGCTCGCTGTCTTCATGGGCTTCCTCATACGCCGGTTTGCTTTCTTCATAGGCTTCCTCATAGGCCGGTTCGCTGTCTTCGTAGGCTTCCTCATAAGCCGGCTCGCTGTCTTCGTAGGCTTCCTCATAAGCCGGCTCGCTGTCTTC
>VSNK01000173.1:0-3233 GCA_009774255.1 Faecalicatena sp. | reverse complement strand
TCGCTGTCTTCGTAGGCTTCCTCATAAGCCGGCTCGCTGTCTTCGTAGGCTTCCTCATAAGCCGGCTCGCTGTCTTCATAGGCTTCCTCATAAACCGGCTCACTTTCTTCATAGCCGCCTTCGTAAACCGCCCTGCTGGCGCCATAGACCGGTCCGACTCCCTCAGCATACTCTGGCTCCCCGGCATCTTCGCCATATTCCGGCTCTCCGTACACGGCTTCCTCAAATTCCAGTTCTCCGCCGTCATTCTCTGGTTCATCTTGCTCATACGCAATGTTGTCGTATTCCGGCTCTTCGGCCGTATACTCCTGCGCTTCTTCGGTATACACCACATCATCATATCCGTAATCATGTTCTTCCTGATATTGTATAGTAAAATCTTCTCTGTCTCCGTCATCTTCCACAATATCTTCGAACACCGCTTCCGCAGCATATTCTTCCGCAGTTTCTTCTTCTCTGCCGAAGCTGATTTCGATATCCTCCGTATACTCTTCTTCAAAGCCTCCCACATCGTCCGATTCTGCCGGAGTATCCGCATATTCTTCTTCGTCCAGGACATCGTCATAATCTTCAAACCACTCAGAAGATTCATCCACGCGAAGCTGTTCGGCCATCGCTCCCATATTTTCCTGAGGCTCGGCATTCCGTGCGGCCGATGCCTGCCTGATGTCCGCTTCACTTTCAACCCCTTCGTCCGTCTCCTCCGCCGGAATGACGCCCTCAATCTCGTCGATCATCCTCTGAATATCCAGCGGTAAGATGGGGCTTCCTGTTCTTCCCCTCTCCTTTGTCTCTTCCGGTTCCTCCGCAGGCTCCGACATGTCCATTGCCATTAAGTCCAGAAGATTCATCTGCCCCTCTATCTGATCTTTACTTTCCGCAGCGGAGATCTTTGCCGCTCCCGCATGATAGTAATTCCCGGATGGCGGCTCTTCATCCTCCAGCTCTTCAATCGTCTTTCTGGCTTCCTCATCCAGCTCCGCAATGATCTCTCTGACTTCCTCGTCCAACTCCGGAATTACCTCTCCCGCCATCTCAGCCGGCTCTATTGTCTCTTCTTCTGGCTGTTCCACCGGCGCAGCAGAGCTTCCTTCGGCTCCGCTGTCCAATCCCGCAAGCATCCGCACCGTTTCTTTATCCAGGATCCTGGTATCTCCGCCCAGCCCGGTTCCCAGTATTTTGGTATCTCCGCTGACCCCTGTTTCCTTCCGGCCGTCGTTCAAATCCGGAACTTCCAGCGGCTCTCCGGCATCCGCATACAGTTCTTCTAACGTC
Source organism: Faecalicatena sp. (assembly GCA_009774255.1). Lineage (GTDB taxonomy): Bacteria > Bacillota > Clostridia > Lachnospirales > Lachnospiraceae > Schaedlerella. The sequence continues at coordinate 1,958 of VSNK01000173.1, read as the reverse complement.
TTTTCCCCTTGTAATTCCAGCCCGTTCGCCTCTCCTGTATATATCGGCTGCATAACGGTGGTTGCGGATTCTAAATGAGGATTTTCCTCCAGATCCAATTCCAGCATGTCGTCCGGATCCGGAAGCAGTTCTTCCAGATCCGGATCCACCTTCAGCTCCCGCAGCCCCTTCTGATTGGCAATCTCATCAATCAGATCCAGATCCGCGACTGCTTCTATCTCTTCAATGGCATCCCTGAACTTATCTTCCTCGAACACAACATCCGTACTGACCGGTTCACTGGAAGAATCCTTCGCCTTGTCTTCCTCTCCCATCCCCAGATTCAGGAGACTTTTCAGCGCTTCGTCAAGCTTCATGGTGCTGCCGATCTTTCTGCCCTTTGTTTCCCTCTTTTTCGGCTCCGGAACAGGCTCCCTGCCAGCCGCTTCTGAGTCTTCTCCCGCTTCTGCGGACAATTCCTCTATGGGCTCTCCTGCTTCTGCCGCGTCCTTTTCATTCTTATACTCCTCTACGTTCGGCATCTCCATCGTCTCATTCGACATTCTGGCATACCGCTGGTCATACTTCTCCTGCTGAGAAGGCGTCAGAGGCTTATACTGCATCTTAAGTTCCATCGCCTGATAGACATACTTTCCTTCATTGAACCACAAGATCAGGTCATCGCACTCTTCCAGGCATTCCGCAGTCATGCCCGCTTCCTGATAACGCTTAGCCAGCTCATATGCCCATTCCTCGATATATTCTGCTTTCTTGAACGCTTCCAGTGCTTCGATCTGCTGCTCAACAGGCGCCCTCTGGGCACGCAGGATCTGGTATCGGAGAATAAACTTGTTGGGATCCTTCGGAGCGATCTGCTGAAAATCATCATAATAGTCGATCGCTTCATCCACATTTTTCGTTTTCAACGCGAGGGTACAGAGCCGATAAACGATCTTCCTGCTTCCTTCCGAACGATGATAGGCAATATTCAGAACTTCGTAGCTTTTCTGATAGTCTCCGTTCTTTTCATAGATATCACTGACATCTGTCAGCATCTTTGTATTGCGTACTCTCTTCCAGTCTATACTGTCTGCAATCTCCGCAGCCTTATTAAATGCACCGTCCTTCATAAGTTCAAGCATCTGTCCTGTCTTCAGCTTATACTCATATTTGTCCACTGCCGTTCACCTCGTTATCATTCTCTGTATTTTCGTAATTCGCATTCTTCTCCCTAGTGTACCATAACTCTTCGATATTGTCAAAAAAATTCCAGCTGTGCGGTTGGATGCTCCAAAGAGCTTCCAACCCATTTATCCATTCGCAAAAGCCGTGCTAACGCACTCTTACGTCTGCTTACGCAACCGCACAGCTGAAAAAAATGCATCCTCAATTCTGATTGAAGATGCATTTTTAATCATTATTTAATTTTTTCATCTTTATTTTTAAAATCGGAGGAACCTCTTGATCCCCACTCCTGTAAGACCTTTACCCTTTTTATGTATGCGCGCTTTACTTTTCTGTGATGTTTCTTTACACACCTCTGAAAATTCTGCTGTCTGTGGTACTTGTATTCAATACGTCTGCAAATGTTGAATCTCTCGATTATTGTCCGGCTTCCTCATACTCTCCGATTGTTCATCCTTCTTATTATTGTACCGGCTCCCTTTATCCGAAGTAAGTAAAGGTCTCTTCTCCACAGGAATGTCCATCTGCCGTACCATTAACATATTGAATTGGAATTAACTCTGCACTGTCCACTGGACCTCTACCTCCTTTGCTTATATTCCATCCATTCTCCGACCGAAATTCTGATAGATTCTTCCTTATGGCCTTTCGAAAAATGGCTCCTGTCTGAGATATGGTATCGAATGATCTTATCTCTTTGGATTGATCTTATAATAGCATATCGCCTTTTATTTGTCAATATATTTTTGATATATTTTTAAATTAATTTTATAATTGTGCTATTTGTATATAAT
>VSNK01000172.1 GCA_009774255.1 Faecalicatena sp. | reverse complement strand
AATAGAAAAAGAGGCGCAACCCCTGTAAATTCAAGGGATTGCGCCATTTTGCTCTTCTGTAAGTGTTAAAGACCGGAATATACCATATCTGATAACAGGTTGCAAGAAAAATTGTTACAATTCACGGCCTAACCGGCCGCAAATTATAACGCATCCAGCCCATCAAAAAGCCGCCTGACGGCGAGGGGCTTGATGCCTAAAGCCGCCACTTTACTGGCCGGATGCCTTGCAGCAAGGTGCAAGGCACCGTGAATAGTAACGAAAAATAGTCTATTTTTCCCTACACCAGCAGCCGTATCCGCACAAACGCGATCTCATTCGGCTGCATCTGCACCTGGAGGCTCAACACCCCCTCACCCGACTCACACTTCTGGATCGTCAGCTTCGGCTCACACACCCTGCGGAAATATTTGATATCATTCCTGGACAGCTCCTTCTCATAATCCATCTCCTGCCAGATATTGAGCGCGCTCCCGTTCTGGTCATTGATCCGGTACGTCTTCACCTGATAGACCCCGTCCGTCACATCCGTCAGGGTCAGGCACAGCTCCAGCCCGTTGCGGTCCTCAAAATATTTCCACATATGTTCCTTCTCGATCTCGTCCTCTTTCGTAAAATAATAATTGTATCCCAACTTCCGCTGGTTGTGGCAGATGATCCCGTAGGAATCATGCTGGTCGGTGGAGATCAGATAGTTCTCCCCCCTGCCGATATAATAAGGATACAGCCTTTTGAAAAATTCAAACGCAAATCCGGTGGGCTTTAAGATCCCGTCCTTTGACATTACCCCGGTGCCGCCGTGGAGCAGCCGGTTGGAATCATAATACTCCGAGATCCGGTCGCTCCCCAGGAAGAACGCCATATCCGCGACCTCCCCATAGATATCCAGTATATTTTTTACCACATAAGCCCCTTTAAAGCAGGTATCATTGATATAGCTGCGTGCGGAAGCCGTCAGGTTCCATTCCGTGATATAGATCTTGACATCCTTAAGCCCGGTCCTTTCAATCAGTCCCTTTTCATATAAGATACGATGCTTCATACATTCATTGTCCGTACTGCGCTTCGCATACCGGTCCTTCTCGATCTCCCCCCGCTCATAAGAAAAGTAACAGATGGACAGGAAGTCCGGCTTCACCTGCTGACTGCCCCAGCCTTCCAGAAACGCGGTCCGCCAGCTTTCCCGAAAATCCAGCCGCAGCCCGCAGCCGCCCACCTCCAGCTTGTCACTGTAGTACTTCACGATCCCATAAGTTCTGCCAAACAACTCATAGTACTCCTCTGCCGCATTCTCCTGTTCCCACATGCTTTCATAGAACCAGACCTCCATGCGCCACGTATCCAGCTCGCTCCGGCCGTAACGGTGTACCAGGTGCCGCATCATGGCATGCAGCACCCGCTCCCATTTTTCCGTCTCCGCATACCCGGTCTCCTCATCCTCCGGAAACAGCGTCTGCACATTCCTCACAAACCGGACCGGCTTCATCCCCAGCTCAATATGAGGCTTTAACCCATACTGCAGCAAAAAATCCAGGATAGAATCCAGGCGGGCAAAATTATAGCTGCCATCCATGACGTCCAGATCGATCAGCATTTCCTTTGAGAAAATGTTCCAGAAACGGGCATAGGTGAAGCCCAGCGCTTCTTTGAGCAGCATCACATGCTCCTGCACCTCGGACCGAAGCAGCGCCGCCGCAGATCCGATATTCATGGTCCTGCCCCAGCCGTCCCACAGCTTCTCACTCTTTCGGACAGAAAACGTATCCTTGCGCACACCGATCTCCGCGCCCTCATCCCGGATCGAATCATTCACATGAAGGTAGTGCTCCAGCCGCTCCTCCACAGCCGCATCCGTCTCCCGGCTCTCCTCGTCCCGTTTCTGCTCCTTAGACCGCTTCCGCAGCGAGGAAGGCGTTTCCCCATATGCCTTTTTAAATGCCTTGTTGAAAATGGCCACATTCGCGAAGCCATTGTCGTAGGCGATCCGGGTGATCGGCGTGCTGGTATACAACAGTTCGTCCACCGCGTGATACAGCCGGATGTTGGTCAGGTACTCCGCAAAACTCATGCCGTAGTTCCGCTTGAAAAAACGGGAGAGATAACCGTTGGACAGATAGAGCTTGTCCGCCAGCTCCTTCAGGCTGATGGGCTGGTTATAATTGGCCCGGATGTAATTGTTGATCTGCTGGATCCGCTCCTCGAACTTTTCCTGTTCATCCATATTTTCCTTGTCTGCGGCCTGCACCAGAAAATACATGGACAAAATGTCCAGGACACGGTAGCACAGCCCGATGTGCCCGAAATTAGCCGGATTGCCCCTCGTCTCCAGATAATGGTTCAGCAAGATTTTCAGCGTATCCCGAAGCTGGTTGTACCGCTCGCTCTGCCCTCTTGTGGAATCACACCAGAAAATGACATCCATACTCTGAAACACGTCGCTGACCATCTGGTAAAGGATGGAAAAGCGCACATATAAAATATCCCCCGAACCTTTCAGATGATGCCGCTTATTCGCGTTCACCACCAGCACATCCTCCGGCTCCATGTGGGTTAGCTGCTCCCCGATCGTCACATCCATGGTCCCCTCCAACACATACAGCAGCTCAATATCCTGATGAAAATGCTCCGGCTCCTCCGTCGTGTTCAGCACGGAAATCTTCATTTTATCTCTTCTTATATTATCATCCATAGACCTTCTCCTGCTTGGGAACTGTCCCAAAATAACTTACCATATTCCTTTCCAGTTCCTTATTTCATTACCCTGCAGACAACACATTACTATTCTGAACTTCTGCTTTGGAATTTATTCCGACCGTACGGCTGCAATCCGAACTCTCAGTTTTATGCAATTTATTGCAATAAAGCTGAGAGTTCAATGAGCAGATTGGATGATCTTCGGAGCTTCCAACCGTACAGATAAATTTTATCCCCTAAATCCGGACAAGCCGGAACCAAAATTTTGCTAAAATGCGCAAGATTTAGTTGTTAAGCGCCTAAATCTGTGTCCTGTAATATTCCAGATCTGCCTTCAGATCATTCAACCGGTTTCCGGAAACCGAATACTCCCTCTCCACAATGTAGGCCTTGCATCCGTTCCGGTCCGCCGCCTCTTTCAGTGCTTTCCAGTCCACCAGCCCTTCCCCGGCCCGGCAGTTGATCTGATCCAGCTCCTCCATCGTCTTTTTCAGCTCCGCCGAAAAGATCGGGGCGCCGTTCTCATCCTTCGGAAGGCTGTCAAAATCCATCGGCGGCTGCGGGCCCACCACCCGGCTGCTCTCCTTGATATGAACCAGCTTCACCCGTCCGCCGTACTGCTCCACAAACGCGATGGGGTCAAAGCCTGCCGCCGCGCACCAGCCCGCGTCCAGCTCAAAGCTCACATACTCCGGGTCCGTTTCCCGCATCAGCACATCGATCACCCGGTTGGTCCTGCCTGCCCCGTCCGGAGCCTGTCCTGCCCCATATGACGCCTCTGCCGCCCGGCACTCCTTCGCCCCTCCGGCGCCGCACATTTTCTCTGTGGTTCCGGCGGATTCCGGCACACTCCCGATCCGGTCACAGTCCGCAAATTCCTGGGTATGGTTATGGTACGTAAGCGTCAGTCCCTTCTCGGCACAGGCTTTTCCGATTCGGTTCAGGTTTTCTGCAAATCTGTGAACAGACGCTTCATCCTTCAAAACCTCCATCCCGATTCCGATAAACTTCATCCCCAGCGCATTCGCAAGCGGGATCAGGTTCTCCACCAGCTCCGTCTTCGGCGCGTGGAGGGAAACTGGCTCCAGCTTCAGCTCGTCCAGCAGGGCTTTTAACTCCTCCGCCGGAATCTCAAAATTCGGTCCGAACAGCTCCACACCGTCATATCCCATCTCCGCCGCACGCCGGAAGTTCTCCCGGCTGTCATTCATCATCCCATCCATAAAGGAATACATCTGCAGATTTATCTTTCCCATCTTTTAAAACCTCCTGTTTAAAATATATGTTTTACTTTTTTGCGGCCCTTTACGGCCCCGGACAGCACTGCCCCGGCACATGCCTGCAAATACGATTTTCCTTCCCGGCACAGCCTATAAAATCTCCAGTATTATTCTACAGAATCCAATTGGGGATTCCTATCCGATTTTGAGCCAAAATCATCCGACTTTTTGCCCGATTTTTCACCCTTCGGGCAAAGAGAGCAAAATTCACACATATTTTTTTGTCCTTGAACGGTATTTTGTCGCTTATGATACACGGATTTTTCCGCACTTTGCGCCCTCGAAATTCAGACATTTGAAACAAAGATATGGAAGTGCGGTAAACGCTCTATCCTGTGCTAAGGAGTTGTGTGGCGCGATACTCACGGCAGATTTCATCGGCCATGAGTATATTTTGAGCCAATTCCTAAGTGGTTACGATATGGATACAGTGCGCCGAATGACGCCGGAATGATGTATTCTGAATATGATTTTAAAGTTGGTATGATCCGATGAAAGGCAGCTTCTTACAAAGGAGCTGCCTTTCCCAAATAGTCCTAATTTCAACTAACATCCTTTTGTACCTTTTCAATCACACAGGTATGCTTTTTCGTCTTCTTATCATAATTCACAGCCGCGAGAAGAAGATTTCCCTGATAATCCTTCAAGGCATCAACATACTTCCTTTCCTTGATCTGCGCGATTGCGCCGGATACGTTTTTATCCCACTTCAATTCCATGACCACCGCCGGCTTATCCATATGCAGCCTGCGCGGAATAAAGCAGATATCTGCAAATCCCTTCCCGCTCGGAAGCTCCCGGATGATCGTATAGTACTCCCTGGCAAAATAAAATGCCAGATTGACCGTACAGCAAAGGGAATTCTCATCATTGTATTGAAGAATCGAGATTTCCCTGTGGGCGCGGTCAATCCCTTCCGCCACAGCCTCCTGGTCCATGGCCCAAAGTGCTTCGAGCAGCTTCCGGGAAGCCTCCACGGAACGGATCACCTCATGCCAGTCCATGGTGCGGATGGCGTTCACATATTCCTGTGAAACCTCCTTATTCGGAATCCAGACATTCTCCTGTATGCTGTCGTATGTCAGATATCCGAGATGCACCAGCAGCGTCAATACATCGTCCTTCGATGCAAATGTAGTCATATCGTTGCTGAAAGTTCCTGTATGAACAGGAATCCGCTCCCCTGCCAGCATCCGAATCACTGCATCCTTTAATCCGTCCATATCCATCTGGATATATATTTTCAATGCCTCATAAGTCTCCGTCTGATTCCAGTAGGTTCCAAATTTGTGCCGGAGCATCGCCTCCACCACCGACTTCGGGCCGTACATAAAACGACAGATATCTCCGTCCCTCGTATGCGTGACCATCTGATATCCGTCATACCATGCCTTTGTTTCTTCAAAGCTCATCCCATATTTCAGGCAAAGCTCCCGGACCTCCTGCTCTGTAAAACCAAAATACTCCGCCAGATCTCCCGGATCCGTCATGGAATATTCCGTAAACATATTCAGCGCGGAGTGCGTTCCATATTTCTTCACCGGAAGGATACCTGTCATATAGGCAAGGGCTACATATTCCTGGTCCTTCAGCCATGCCCGCAGGAAATTCAGATACTGCCTCTGCGCCTCCTGATCCTGCCGGTATTCCCGAAACAAGCAGTCCCACTCATCGATCAATATGACAAAAGGACGCTTTGTGTGATAAAAAATGTCCTTCATCACCTGGATCAGATTGTCCTCATCCCGAAAACGAACCTCCCTGAAATGCTCCGTCAAGTCGAAAATCAGATACCTGCAAAGCTTCCCCAGCATATCCTCCGCATTTTTTGCCATGCTCATAAATTCCTGCATATTGATCTTCAGCACGTCGTATTGATTCAAATGCTGCCCGTAGGATTCCCCCCTGCCGGCCAGGAGCCCGTCAAACAGCGGAGAAGAATCCTCCTCCCTGCCATAATACGCCGAGAGCATATCGGCTGACATAGATTTGCCAAACCTCCTCGGACGGCTGACACACAGGAACTTCTGCCTTGTATCCAATACGGCGTTCGTCTTTTCAATCAGTGCGGTTTTATCTACATATATTGCAGAATTTAAGCTTTCACGAAATCCCTTGCTGCCCGGATTCAGATAACTGCCCATGCTCCCATCTCCCATCTTTTCAAATACGTGCTGGTTTCACCTAAGGTCAGTATACACCCTGTCAGGAAAAGAAGAAACCATTTTTTGAACTTGTATCATACGGAATTATGTTACAGTTTCCGGTCCGGCCGGCCGCGAATTGTAGCGCCTCCCGCCTGTCACTTTTCTATCGGCCAGGGAACTGTCCCTGACCGTACATCAACTGCCCGCTTAGACTGTAAGCAATAACTCAATCTTCCCAAACATCCCCATCGGCTCCAGCGCCTCATGGGTGAAGTCAAACGGCGGCTGCGGGATTTCCAGCATTTCCCTTGCGGGTGTGCCCACCACCTCCACAACGATCTTATTTTCCCCGGCCTTCAGGGCACTTCCGATCTCCACCTGATAAGGTGGGAAGATCCGCACGCCTGCTTCGCTTCCGTTTACCGTCACCTTCATCATCTCAAACACATGCTCCGCTTTCAGCACCGCCCTTTCAGGCACTTCCTCCAAACAAACCGTTTTTTCATAGCATGCTATGCCTGAAAACGTAGGTTTATCATCAGAAACAGGCTTTAACTCATGCACCATTTCCCCTGCTGGGAACTGCGGATATTCTTTGGATTTCACCAGGCTCACCGTCCAGTCCTCGGAAATATCCCTGCTTTCCAACCCTGCAAGCTGCTCCCGGAAGCTCCAGTGTTTTACATCGCATGCAATATTTTTTTGTTCGAGAATCACAACACATTCTCCTGGCTGCAATTCCAGTGCGACTTTTGTTTGTCCTTCCGCCGCCTCCCGCATATCTGCCAGCTCATAGATATCCTCCATAGCGTCATAGTATACCATCGGCTCCGCTGTCGGCAGAGTCACCGTCCCGCTGAATACCTCCGTTGCGGATTCGTTCTGGAATACAAAGATCTGACGATCCTTGTTATAATGGTAAAAACTCAGGCTCTTAAATTCCGTATCCACCGCAATATCCGTGAATCCTCTTGCCTTCAGTTCCGCCGCCAGCTCAGACAGAGCGACCACTTCTCCGCCAAGCGTTCCGGTCAGCTTTGGCAATGCGGCCGCCTCTCCTCCGGCCGTTCCGGTCAGTTCCGGCAAAACAGCGGCCTCTCCGCCAGTTGTTCCGTCCGCACATCCATCCCCGTCTTGATCCGCAAGCCTCCCCGTATGGCCGCCCTGTCCGATCACGGTCTCCGGTTTTGCGTCCACGAAGATCACTGGGAATTCCCCGGCCTTTTCCACAAATGCCGCCAGACGTTCCGGGATTTCCTTCGCATGTCCGATGATCAGTGCCTGGAATTCCACTCCGTTGATATACAGTTTCCCTCCATCCAGCCGGCCATTGTAGGCCGCCAGGTCATCCAGCATATCTAAGGATACGATATCCAGGTCGATCTGGTGCTCCAGGAGCTGCCGGATCACCTTCTGCATGGGCATATTCTTTCCCGTCCAGTCAGCCTCCCCGTCATAGAGAACCGCAACGGAAGCTACATGCCGCCCGCCGTTTAGCAGATCACACATCCGGTTCGCGTACTTCATCAGCCTTGCAAAATACGGGAATTCCGGGTTATTGCCCCGTGCATAGAAGTGAGGCGGGCAGTCCGGATCCGGATATTCCGCCATGGAAAATGCATGGGGAACCAGGTAGTTCACTCCCTTTACAAGAAGATGATCCAGGAGATACTTCATATCCCGCACTCCAAAGCTCCATCCGTAGGCGCCGAACAGCTCGCACATGGTCCTGCCCTGCTTCTTCGGCTCTAAGTGTCCGCAGGAAGCCCCCAGCTTTCCAAGGGTATAATGGAAAAATTCCCCGTCACAGTCTGTCATCGCATTGCGCTGCTCCACCGGTGCCCCGTATAAAATCTGCCCGCCGATGCTGTCGATGCCTGCCATATGCTGCCCGGACATGGCCCGGAAATAATGGGACGGTCCCATGCCCAGCCGGCTGTGGATTCCGTTGTCCTCCACCACATGCCCGATGTACTCCACTCCATGCTCTTCGCACCATGTCCCAATGGCATCGCTGAAATTCTTCTTATAGAGCTTTGACACCTGATCCATATAGTCATAGCGTATCCCTGTCCGAAGTGCCTGCTCTTCGGAATCCACAAACAGGAACGGAAGCGCTTTTGCCAGCCCGCCGCCGTACAGCCCGGTGAGAGTTTCCTGCAGCTCGTCGCTCCAGGGAAGCTGCATTTTCAGCCTGCCCACCTGGACGTCATAATTGTTGTAGACCACCACATTCCCAAACTGAGGCTCATCCGAGAAAAAGCCCGCGATCGTCTTTCCGAATTCACTGCCGTATTTTGCAAAATGAGACTCATACACACCCTCGATCTGGGTCGCGGCCGACTCCTTGTCGATCATATTGATATAGGTGTCATTTCCCCCGTCCGTTCGAGTCTTGTAGATTACAAACACCCTCCAATTCCCTTTTGGCAAAGTAAATTTTACATAGCATCCGTCATATTTTTCCGTCAGGTCAATGACCTCCTCCTGAAAAACATTTCCTTCCGCGTACCGCACTGCAAGGATGGCGTAAAGCTTGTTATTCTCCCGCTCCGCATAGTCCACCGGATCCCCGATCTGCCAGAATCCGATGGATGGCTTCAACATCCGGCTGACATTCAGGCTCCGCTCATACTCTCCCCCGAAAATATCCGCCGTGGTACATGCCAGATACATCTTTTTCCGTTCCGGATACTTCTTTTCGATCAGCCCGTTGGCGTATCCGGTCGGAAAATGCTTGTCATCCAGAATCCAGAGCTTCATACCCTTCTTTTTCGCCTCATCCAAGATGATGTCCATATCATGCCACCATCCCGGCCCGCAGAAATCATCGTGGGGACGCGCTTCCAGGCATACCGCCCGGATCCCGCACTCATAGATCTTCTCCATCTCCTCCCGGAGGACTGCCTCCTCCTCTCCGCGCATCCACAAAAACGGTAAAATATAATTGTTTTCCATACCCGATTCTTCTCCTTTTCTCACAGCTTCTTAGTGTATTGCTTCTATAGCAATACCTAGGGCATCCCCTTATGGCCATTCGGCCGTTTCACAAGGTATTAGTATAAACCCTGTCCGCTTTGTTGTAATGTAGATTCCGAACTTTCGGCATGTATATTTTTGACATTTTCCTTATAATAACAAGGTTACAGTTCACGGCCTAACCGTCCGCGAACTGTAACGCATCCAGCCCATTGAAAAGTCGCCTGACGGCGAGGGGCTGGATGCCTGAAATCGCTGCTTTACTGGCCGGATGCCTTGCAGCAAGGTGCAAGGCACCGTGAACAGTAACTAACAAAGCGTCCAAAAGTCATGTAACAGATAAAAGATATTGTCATATAGGGAATATTATGATATATTGTCGATAGGGAAAGACCATTAAGCCAGGCGGCTTTACCCCTCCAGTCTAGTTTTGGAGGGTTCTAAGTAGCCCTCCAGACGGAAGAAAGGAGGGTGATAGAATGTATGTTACATATGCTGACCTTTTTCAGTTCTGTATCTTCATTTGCGCCCTTGTGGGGTTGTGCTACACAATCTTTAAGAGGAAAAAGAAATAGCCGCCACTACTCCCATTAGTGACGGCTTGCCTATGTCAAAGACAAAGGTAAAAACCTAACACAGAGGGGTAGAGCCGCTTGTATGGCTTTCCCTCTGTCTACAATATAGCATATCTATGAAGAGGATTCAAGCCTATTCTTCTTTTTAACATTGCGAATATAATCTGTGTTACAGTTCACGGCCTAACCGGCCGTGAACTGTACTATAATCTGCAAATAGGGAGACCATGCATGACATGTAAGGAGTTGTAATTTACTGTTCACACGGTGTCGTGCACTCGCTGCACGGCATCCGGCCAATACAGTAACAATTGTAGAAAAATATCACTTTCATTCACAACATGGTCAGATAAGAAAGGACGCAGCTTATGATAAACTACAGCGAAGCTCCCGACCTCCGGGGCACTCCCCGCGCCGTCATTTGCCAGGTACAGAAGGCGGTAGTCGGAAAATTTGATATCATCGAACAGATCATGATGGCATTTCTCGCCAAAGGACATATCCTCGTAGAGGACATTCCCGGCACCGGCAAGACCACTATGGCTCTGGCATTTTCCCATGCCATGGGCTTAAAAGCCAACCGGGTACAGTTCACCCCGGATGTACTCCCGGCGGATCTGACCGGGTTTACCATTTACCAGAAGGAGACCGGACAGTTCGTGTACCAGCCGGGTGCGGTCATGTGCAACCTCCTGCTGGCAGACGAGATCAACCGGACCTCCCCGAAGACCCAGTCTGCCCTCCTGGAGGTGATGGAGGAACGCCAGGTCACCGTAGACGGCACCACCCGGAGCGTAGGGAATCCTTTTCTTGTCATTGCCACGGAAAATCCCACCGGCTCCGCCGGAACCCAGCTCCTTCCCGAATCCCAGCTTGACCGTTTCATGATCTGCGTGAAGATGGGCTATCCCACGGTCAACGAAGAGGTGGACATCTTAAAGAGAAACCAGTACGGCAGGGCAGATATGAGGGCGGAGCGCGTTTTTTCCGCCGAAGGCCTGTTGGAAGCTCAGGAGCAGGTGAGTGAAATCTTTGTCCATGATGTGATCTATTCCTACATCGCCCGCCTGTCGAAGGCCACCCGGGAGCAGGAAATGATCGCCCTGGGCTTGAGCCCCCGGGGCACCATCGCCCTGGCCTCCATGGCAAAAGCATGCGCTTACTTAAGCGGCAGGGAATACGTAATCCCGGATGACGTGAAGGCCGTATTTCCCGCCGTTGCCGCGCACCGCATCCAGCTTAGCACCAAAGCAAAGGTAGGCCACATCCAGGTGGACGACCTGATCCAACAGATCCTGGACCACACCGCGGCGCCCTCCATTTCCAAAAAGTAACTGTACCCTTACGTCTGTTGACGCAGCCGTTTTTTTGCTCATTGATGAGGATTACACATGATAGCACGAATCATCGGATATATACTGGTGCTTTTGCTCAGCACCTATCTGTTTTTTATGTATGACGGGCGGATCTGGACCGGCCTTCTCATCCTGGAGCTCCTCTACCCCGTCTGTTCCTGTCTGTACCTTTTGTATATAGGCAGGCAGGTGCGTGTCCGGTTCGGCAGGTTCCCGGCCATGGCCGAGCGCGGCAAACGTTTTTCCGGCACCCTAATCCTGAAAAACCATTCCCGGCTCTGGAGTGTAAAATATGCCCTCCGTGCCCGGGTGCATAACCATTTTTCCAGGCAGAAGTCCCTGCATATTGGAAAGAACGGCGCGGCGTCCGCCTCGGATTCTGCTCCCGGCGCCACCCGGCGGTTCCCGTTTTACAGGAGGTCTCCGGCAGCATCCCACCGGATTCGATATGCCCCTTCAGAGCTCTCCCCCTCGGAGGAACAGCGACTGGAGATCGAGCTGGATTCCCAGTACGCGGGTACGGTAGAATACCGTCTGGAAGCCCTGGTGCTCTATGACCTGCCCGGCATCTTCTGCCGGACAATCCCCCTTGAGGAACACCGGGCCATCGGGATCATGCCGCCCTTCGAGCTGATGCCCCTGGAGATCACACGGCGTACGAGAGAATTTCTTGCCGACGCAGATGAATATTCTACCGAAAAAAAAGGCGATGATCCCAGTGAGGTCTACCAGATCCGTGAGTACCGCCCCCCGGATTCCATCCATTCGATCCACTGGAAGCTGAGCGCCAAAGAAGACCATCTGATGGTCAAGGAAAATGGATTTCCCATGGGCTGCGTGGTGCTTCTCTGGATCCGCCTGCCTCTTGCCTATACAGACAGCGCCGGCTTCAACCGTCTGCTGGAGCAGGCAGCCTCGCTGTCCATCACCCTTCTGGAGGAAAAATGCATCCACATGGCCGCATGGTTTGAGGAAAAAAGCGGACAGGTCATCAAGTGGAGAGTCAGCACGGCAGAAGAGGTCTATGAATGGATCTGGCGCCTCTTGTCCACCGAGCCCTTCCGAAATGAGGATCTGGAAAAAGCCTGCTATGAGGACGCATTCCGAGGCGTGAATTTCAGCAGCATCGTAGTCTTAAATGCAGACGGAACCCTGACCGTAAACGGAGAAACACAGGAATTGCTGCAGCTATAAACCTAACCCGGATAAACCGGAAAAGCACGATGCGCAAGATTTCGCTATTAAGTGCCTAAGGCAATTATTAGTATAACCCACAATAATTACCACTACCTTACGCGCAGGATAAACTTCCATGTGCAAGGAAGCTGAATGAGGCGATGCCGGTAGCTGTTGTCACAAGGAGGGACCCGCTTGCGGGAGGATTCCTTATGACCTA
>VSNK01000171.1 GCA_009774255.1 Faecalicatena sp. | reverse complement strand
AGCCCCTCGCCGAAGGCGACTTTTCAATGGGCTGGATGCGTTACAGTTTGCGGCCGGTTAGGCCGTGAACTGTAACATATGAAGGGAAGATTTAAATGAATTTTTATTTTTTACTTGAAGATGAAAAATCCTTTATAAAAGTATTGTTTGATAGATAACAGATAAAAAATGTTTAGGAAAATGTCAATATTATTCATATCGTTTATGTTAAAGCCCCTCTTAATCAGAGGGGTTTTATTATGCCTTGTACGTTCCTCCTCTCTCTTTTTTGCACAAAAACCCACCCCTAAAATTAGCACTATTTCACAAAGTTGACATTACTTTTACTTCTTCGCTTTACAAATGTTGTAGCTTGTGTTATATATTAACCATACTTGTTATACAAGTTAAAGAAAATGTATAATATCAAAGGAGGAGAACAGACATGAAGAAACGAAGGAAACAATTGGCAGCACTTTTTACGGCGGCCGGGATGGTCTTCACACTCGCCGGCTGCACCTCTTCGGACAGTGAGGAAACCGCAGAAGAGGGCAGCGCCCACATCGGTATCGTATTCACGCAGGCCGGGCTGGGCGGAAATTCTTTCAACGACCTGGCCCTGGAGGGTGTCAGGCGCGCGGCAGACGAACTCGGCATCACCTATGACCAGGTAGAGCCCAAGTCCGTGGCCGACGAAGAGATCATCCAGGATGAGATGGCGTCCTCGGAGGAGTATGATCTGATCATCTGCGTGGGCGACGAACAGGTGGACGCGCTGAACAATGTCGCGTCCGTGTACACGAACCAGCGTTTTGCGCTTCTGGACGCCACGTCCGAGCTGGACAATGTGGCCTCATACTCCTGTAAGGCTCAGGAGGGGAGCTTCATGGTAGGAGCCCTGGCCGTCCTGGCGAAGCAGGAACAGATCGACAGCAAGCTGTCTGATGGCGACACTGTCGGGTTCATTGGCGGAGTGGACAATCCCCTCATCAACGAGTTTGCAGCCGGTTACCAGGCAGGCGCCGCTTATGTGGACCCGGATATCACAGTTCTCAGAGACTATGTGGGCGGATTCAACGACCCCACCACTGCCCGGACCATCGCCAATACCTTCCGTGAAAAAGGCGCGGACGTGATCTTCCACGCTTCCGGCGCTTCAGGTATGGGCCTGTTCCAGGCCGCGGAGGAAAAAGGGTTTGTCAGTATCGGTGTAAACCTGAACCAGAATTCCATCGCCCCGGACTATATCATGGCAAGCATGCTCAAAAAGCTGGATACCTGCGCCTACCACGCCATCGCCAGCGTCGTGGACGGCACCTACACCGGAGAGAACCAGCTTCTGGGATTGAGCGATAGCGGAGTCGATTTTACGGTAGAGGGCAGCAATATCAAAGTTCCTGACCACGTTCTTCAAGAACTGGACGAGATCCGGGAAGAAATCATATCCGGTGAGATTGAAGTCCCAAATGAGCTGTAAATCTGCGGTTTCCCGCGCTGCAAAGTCAAAAACGCATAACCTTTTGACGTCTGGAAACTGTTCAGGACAGGATAGTGCATTTCCTGTATTATCCCTACAAAAACGTAAATGAAAGGAGAAAACTATGGACGCTATTAAAATGCAGGGGATTGTAAAATGCTTTGGCCCCGTGCGCGCAAACGACGGAATCGATTTTACCGTGCGGCAGCAGGAGATCCACTGCCTGCTGGGCGAGAACGGAACCGGTAAAAGTACGCTGATGAACATTCTTTTCGGATTGTACCACCCGGACGAGGGGGAAATCTACATCCATGAGAAGAAAGCCGCCATCTCCAATCCCAACGACGCCTATGCACTGGGCATCGGAATGGTACACCAGCATTTCATGCTGGTCAATCAGCTCACTGTGCTGGAAAATATTATTATAGGAAAGGAGCAGGGCGGGTTGTTCCTGGATCAGAAAAAAAGTGAAGAAAAAGTCTCGGAGCTGATCGAGCGTTTTGGATTCCGCATCGACCTCCATGAAAAAGTGGCGAACCTCTCCGTGGGCATGCGCCAAAGAGTGGAAATCCTCAAAACACTGTACCGCGGGGCTGACATCATCATTCTCGACGAGCCTACCGCCGTGCTGACCCCGCAGGAGGTGGATGAATTGTTCAAGATCCTGCGGCAGTTAAAGAAAGATGGAAAGACCATTGTATTTATCACACACAAGTTGAATGAAACCATGGCCCTATCCGACCGCATCACCGTAATCCGCAAAGGAAAAGTATCTTTCTGCTGCAATACCTCCGACACCAATGAGAAGGAACTTGCCACCCAGATGGTAGGCCGCTCGGTGGAGACCGTCGTCGCAAAGAAGGGTTCCTCTGTCGGTGAAACCGTTCTCGAACTGAAAAATGTGCGCCTCCAGGATAAAGCGGAAGGCACCGTGAGCTTCAGCGTCCATGCCGGGGAAATACTAGGTATCGCCGGAGTGGACGGCAACGGACAGCAGGAATTGGAGGCCATGATCGCGGGCAACCAGAAGGTCAGGGAGGGAACCATCCTCATCCACGGGACTCCCATTGAGAAATTGTCCGTAAAGGAGCGCAAAAAGCTGGGGCTCGGATACATTCCTTCCGACCGCCACCGCAATGCCATGGTTCCTACATTTTCCATTGCGGAAAATTTCCTTCTTGGCTATCAGGATAACCCGGAATACTGCAAGAACGGTTTCATCCGATTTGAGTCCCTCAAAGAGGACGCGCAGAAACAGGTAGATTTATTTGAAACCAAACTCGCCGGGCTGGATCAGCAGATCGGGCAGCTGTCCGGCGGCAACCAGCAGAAAGTTATTTTCGGAAGGGAAACCAGCCACGATCCGGGGTTCATGCTGGTAGCCCAGCCTGTCCGCGGGCTGGATATCGGCGCCATTGAAAAAGTACATAAGACACTGTTAGAGTTGAAAGCACAGGGCAAGGCCATCCTACTTATCTCCGCGGAGCTGTCCGAGGTCATGAACTTAAGCGACCGGATCGCCGTGCTGTATGAAGGGGAAGTCAGCGCCCAGTTTGAAAACGGTACATATTCCAAGGAAGAGATTGGACTGTTCATGACCGGAAAAAGAGCAGGAGGTACGAACAAATGAAAAAGACAAAAAATATCAGTGAATTAGGTAAATCTCTGGCAGCAATTGGAATCGCTCTTCTCATCGGCGCGCTGTTCATCCTGCTGTCAGGAGAATCCCCCATAGAAGCATACGGCGCCCTGTTAAAAGGAGCCCTCGGCAGTCCAAAATCCATCGCCAACACCATCAGCAAGAGTATCCCTCTGGCCTTCACCGGACTGGCAGTGGCATTGGGCTCCCGCTGCGGCATGCTCAATATCGGCGCGGAAGGCCAGCTCCATGCCGGGGCCATGGCTGCGGTCCTCACATCCCTGAGCCTTTCCTTCCTGCCCGGTCCCATCCTGATGACGGTCAGCGTTCTGATGGGAGTCCTGGCAGGCATGGCCGTCGGCTGCATTCCGGGAATCTTCAAGGCAAAGCTCAATACCAGCGAAGTGATCGTAGCGATTATGCTGAATTACATCTGCACCCTATTTACCTCCTGGCTGGTCAACGGCCCCGTGAAAGCGCAGGGCTCCACCGCACAGACCCATGTCATACCGGAAGGAGTATGGTTTGGGCGGCTCGTCCCCCAGACACAGCTTACCAACTCCCTGTTCCTGCTCCTCATTGTAGCGGCGGCCCTCTATATCTTCCTCTGGAAGACCTCCCTGGGCTTCCAGCTCCGGGCCGTAGGAGCCAACCCTTCCGCGGCGGGGACGGCAGGCATCAGAGTCTCGCTGTTCATGATCATGTCCATGGTATTGAGCGGCGGCCTGGCGGCTCTGGGAGGAGTCACAGAGGTATTCGGCAAATACCATCGCTTCATCGAAGGCTTCTCCCCATCCTTCGGTTTTACAGGAATTGCGGTAGCGATCCTTGGCAGGAACCATCCGGCAGGAGTTCTGCTGACCGCGCTGCTGTTCGGAATCATGGATATGGGCGCGCTGCGTATGAGCCGTGTAACAAATGTATCCACCAACATGGTCACTGTGGTCCAGAGCCTGGTCATCCTTCTTGTGGCAGCTCCGGAACTGATCAAATGGCATAATAACAGAAAGAGAGGGTAATCTTATGGCAGGTATAAATAACTTTTTGGCACTGATGCTTCAACTGTCCGTCCCGCTGGTCTTAGGCGCACTTTGCGGAACCATCGCGGAACGCGGCGGAATCATTCTACTGGGCGTGGAGGGCATGATGCTTCTGGGCGCATTTGCCGGAGTGGCGGGCTCCTTCCTGACCGGATCCGCATTTGCCGGGGTGCTCATATCCATTCTCGCCGGCGCTCTGTTCGGATGGCTTTATGCCCTGTTCTGCCTCAAATGGAAAGCACACCAGTCCGTCGTGGGCGTCGGGGTAAACCTCTTCGCCAGTGGGATTACGGCGGTGCTGCTCAAAGCCATCTGGCACACCGAGGGAATGTCGGACCCGGTCCATGCGATTTCCAGCATCACCGTGCCCTTCCTCTGCGATATCCCCATACTGGGCGCTCTGTTCAAAGAACAGTCCCCGTACCTGTATGCCATGCTGGTGGTCGTGGCCGCCGTGTGGGTGATCTTTTATAAAACAAAATACGGACTGCGCTACCGTGCCATCGGCGACCAGCCCCACGCGGTCCAGACGGCAGGCGTACCGGTCAACCGCTATCGCTATATCGCCATGATGGCGGCAGGAGCCATCGCCGGGCTGGCAGGCTCTTATCTGTCCCTGTCCCAGAACAACCTCTTTGTCACCGATATGACCGCCGGCCGCGGCTTTATGGGACTTGCGGCAAATATTTTCGGCGGCTGGCAGCCTCTCGGCTCCCTGGGGGCCGGCATGGTATTCGCGGTTGCCCAGGCGGCCAGATTCTACCTTACCGATCTGGCGATCCCGTCCCAGATCGTGCAGATGCTGCCCTATATCATTACACTTTTAATCCTTTTGTTTGTAGGGAAAAAAGTAAAAGGGCCGGAAGCACTTGGCAAATTGGTCGATTAGGTTTATACTAGAAGTAATACAAGTTATGGAAGGAGTATAGACCTGTTATGCAAAATGTAATTCAAGAAAAAAATGTAAAGATTCCTCTGTATGTAACCGTATATGAGACCATCTGCCAATGGCTCAAAGATGGAAAGTACAAGCCCGGTGACAAGCTGCCTGGCGAGAACATATTGGCAGAGCAGTTTCAGGTAAGCAGGGGGACCTTACGTCAGGCTATGCTCCTTCTCCAGGAAGACGGGCTGATCGGCAACCACCAGGGAAAGGGCAATATCGTCCTTTCCAATCAGGATATGGAGAGAAACGGACTGGAAAAGGTCGGCAACCCCATCGTAGACTTCTGCGTCCAGCCCATAGACAGGGTCGTGACCACGATCGGATTCCAGCCGCCGACCCAGAAGCATCAGGAGATCTTAAAGCTTCGGCCTTCCAGTATCGTTGCCGTCATAGACATCACTTATTTCCACCAGGATTCCCCTGTCGGGTTTGCCATGGTGTACATGCCCCACGAGTTTCTGGACAAGGGCAATGTGGATTTGGAGGATATGGACAGCGTATACGCGTTTTATAAGAAGCTTTTGTCCTCCGGCAACCTGTACAGTGATACCCGGCTGCGCATCGTCCATGCAAGGGAACGGCTGGCGGATATTCTTGCCATCCCGGAGGGCGACCCGCTCTTGATCCTGGAGGAAGAATTATATACCGAATATGACACCCCCGTCCTATCCCACAAGATGTATATGGGTGCCGATCTCTATGAGATCAGCCTGAAACGAAAAAGTAAATAAAGGTAACTGCTCAGCACAGGATAGCATTCGTAACTGCGAGGGTGCTGAGCAGATAGAAATAAGGAGAACAACTATGAAAACATTTCACAATGAAGCCGGCTCCGGCCAGATCGCCAGGACCGTCCTGATGCCGGGCGACCCGCTCCGTGCAAAATATATTGCGGAACATTATCTGGAGGATGCCATCTGCTATAATCAGGTGAGAGGCATGTACGGCTACACCGGTTATTATGAAGGCTGCAGGGTGTCCGTACAGGGCAGCGGCATGGGCATTCCTTCCATGGGAATCTATGCCTACGAGCTTTACCATCATTATGATGTGGGCCATATTATCCGCATCGGCACCGCAGGCGCAATCCACAGAGACGTACAAGTCGGCGACCTGGTATTTGCCATGGGCTGCTGCACCAATTCCAATTTTGCCGCGCAGTATCATCTTCCGGGCAGCTTTGCGCCGATCGCGGATTACGCGCTTCTGGAAAAAGCGGCGGGCCTGGCCAGAGAAAAGGGAATCCGTTTCCATGTGGGCAATGTCTACAGCTCGGACGTATTCTATGAAGACCAGGCCGGCGAAAAGGGCGTCTGGGCAAAGATGGGCGTTTTGATCCAGGAAATGGAAACCCTTTCCCTCTACTGCACTGCGGCAAGAGCAGGAAAGCACGCCCTTGGCATCCTCACGGCAGGCAGCAGCCTTCACGACAGCAGAGCGCTGACCAATGAAGAGAGAGAGCAGAATCTGGATACCATGATACGGTGCGCTCTGGAACTGGCAAAACAGCAGGAAATATGTAGTATAGTAGAATAGAAAGGAGCTGATACATATGAAACAATATCATCGGATTTTTGTCATCGTCGTGGATTCCCTGGGTGTCGGAGCCATGGAGGACTCCCCGGATTTCGGCGATATGGGGGTCAATACCCTGGGACATATCTCGCAGTCCGTAGAAACCTTCCACATCCCCAACCTGCAGAAGCTGGGGCTTGCGAATGTCACGCCGCTTGTGCAGGTGCCGCCGCTGGAAATCCGCCGCGGATATTATGGAACGCTGCGTGAAAGGAGCAAGGGAAAGGATACGATGACGGGCCACTGGGAAATGATGGGGTTGGAGGTGACGAAGCCCTTCCGGACCTTTACGGAAACCGGATTTCCGCCGGAGTTGATCCGGGAGCTGGAAACGAAAACCGGAAGGACCATCATTGGAAATAAAAGTGCAAGCGGGACGGAAATTCTGGAAGAACTGGCGGAAGAAGAGATTGCCACGGGCCACATGATCGTCTATACATCGGCAGATTCCGTGCTGCAGATCTGCGGCAACGAAGAGACCTTTGGACTGGAGGAACTCTACCGATGCTGCGAGATCGCACGGGAGCTCACCATGAAGGAAGAATGGCGGGTAGGCCGCGTGATCGCGCGCCCCTATACCGGAAAAAGAAAAGGAGAATTCAAACGCACCAGCAATCGCCATGACTATGCCCTGAAGCCCTTCGGTAAAACAGCCCTGGATGCTTTGAAAGCAGGCGGCCTGGATGTAATATCCGTTGGGAAGATCAAGGACATCTTCGATGGGGAAGGAATCACGGAAGCGTATAAATCCAAAAGCTCCGTGCACGGAATGGAGCAGACCATTGAAATTGCGCAGAAAGATTTCCATGGGCTGTGCTTCGTCAATCTGGTAGATTTTGACGCACTCTGGGGACACAGAAGAGATCCGGAAGGGTACGCGCAGGAGATCGAAAAGTTTGACATGAATCTGGGAAAGTTGCTTAAGACACTTAAAAATGACGATCTTCTGATCATCACGGCAGACCACGGCAACGACCCCACCTATACCGGAACCGACCATACCAGGGAAAAAGTCCCGTTCCTGGCCTTCTCTCCGTCCATGCAGGGCGGCGGTCAGATACAGGAGAAGGACACCTTCGCCGTCATAGGCGCCACGGCTGCGGAAAACTTCGGTGTCGCTATGCCGGAAGGGACGATCGGGGAATCCCTGCTTGACCGGCTCGTATAGACGGAGCCGCGGAAAGAGAGAGGAACCGTGCCCGTGCGGACACAGAGCCGTACCGGTATGATGTTGAAAGGAAGCAGACAGGCATTTACAGAACTGCCTGATGCTTCCTTTTTTTCTTCTTCCTGTTGTTACAGTTCACGGCCTAACCGGCCGCGGACTGTAACGCAGCCAGCCCATTGAAAAGTCGCCTGACGGCGAGGGGCTGGTTGCCAGCAACCGCTATTTTACTGGCCGGATGCCTTGCAGCAGGGTGCAAGGCACCGTGAATAGTAACTTCCTGTTCAAAGCAATAAAAGTAATATAAAAATATGTAGCCGATCAAAGTAAATTTTGATACAATACAGTAAGAGTTAAAACTATGGAAACAAAAATGGAAAAACTTTTAACCAGTTCATCAGGATCGGAGTTTACAATGAAAAGACCGCCAAAAGGAAGCAGAAAAAAATCTCTGTTTCTATCTATTATAATCGTTTTCAGTATTTTAGGAGCAGTTGTATTTTCTGTAGCAAGAAGGACATTCGCGGAGATGTCGGCCTCGGCAATCAACAATTTAAGTGACAGCCTTGTTTTGGTCAAAGGAACGATAGAGGCTATTTTAATAAAAGAAGCAGAATTTCAGGAGTTTATCGCACAGGAAATTGCTTTTTCCAAAGACCCTTATGAATTCATTCGTTTTTATCATAAGAATCAGACAATATCGAAGGTTTCACTGATACTGTCGGGAGAAACGGAGGGGATCTCCAGCACGGGAGAGGTATTTTCAGAAAGTACCCTGGACTTCTCTAACGGGAAGAAGGTCGGCACCCTGCCGATTACCCAATCCTATCTGAATGATATGGGTATGTGGGCATACACGATGAAATGTCCTGTCATGAGAAATGTCAGAGAGATGGGCACGCTCTATATTGAGTATACCTTTGACTCTTTTGAGCAGACATTTCCGGATAATCTTTATGACGGAAAGGCTATGCTGTATATTATGGACAGCGAGAGCGAGCGGCTTGTGTTGAAGCCTACGGGGATGGGGCAGCGTGATGCCGGGCATCTGAACCTGGCGGATTTTTACCGGGCCAACAATATCATGGAGGAATCCATTCAGACAATGGTTGCGGAAACCATCCGCGACGGAGAGAATGTGATGTTCTATCATGATATCCGCAATCATGATGCTCTCATTTATATGTGGGCGGTAAATGACGGGACATTCTACCTGATCGGCTATGTACCGATTGAGGCCATCCAGCAGGAAGGACGCTCCGTCAACCAGAGTATCTTTACTGTTGTGCTTATTATGCTTATTGCTTTTCTCCTGTGCTGTATCCTCTACTATTTTAATCGGAAACAACAGGAAGCGATACGAGAGGAACGAGAGGCGGAGAGGGAGATCCACAGCAGGCAGCTCGCAGAAGCATTGCAGGCGGCACAAATTGCAAGCAACTCCAAGACGACCTTCCTCTCAAATATGTCCCACGATATCCGCACACCTATGAACGCGATTCTTGGATTTACCACACTGCTTTCCAAGGATGCGGATGATCCGGTCAAGGTGAGGGAATATACGAAAAAGATTACCTCCTCCGGCAGGCATCTGCTCAGCCTGATCAATGATGTGCTGGATGTCTCTAAGATTGAGAGCGGGAAAATGGTGCTTTCCATCGGAGAGTTCACGCTGAATGATCTGATCTCCTCCGTGGATGCCATTATCCGTCCGATGGCGAGAGCGAAAGCCCAGAATTTTCATGTCACGGTGTCGGATATCAATCATGAATATCTGATCGGGGACGAGACAAGGCTGAATCAGATTTTGATCAATCTTCTGTCAAATTCGGTAAAATATACGCCCGAAAAGGGAAATATATGGTTACGTCTTATTGGACAGGAACAGCATTCCGCCCAGTATGAGCATATCCGGATCGAGGTCGAGGATGACGGATTCGGTATGACGCCGGAATTTCTGGAGACTATATTCGACGCATTTACCAGAGCAGAGAACAGCACCACGAACAAGGTTCAGGGCACAGGGCTTGGCATGGCGATTACAAAAAATATCGTAGAGCTTATGGGCGGCACGATTGAGGTGTCCAGTGAGGTCAATAAGGGGACATTTTTTAGGGTAGATCTGGAGCTTCGCATACCCAGCAAACAGTCGGATGCGAAGTTTTGGAAGGAAAGCGGAATTACCCGGATCCTGGCGGTGGATGACTGCGCCGAAACCTGCAAAAGCATCCTGACACTTATGAAGGATACCGGCATATCCGTGGATACGGCCGCCGACGGGCAGGAAGCACTGCGCATGGTACGGCATACCTGTGACGAAGGGGATTGTTATCAGGCAGTCCTGATTGACTTTAAGATGAAAGATATGGACGGGGTCGAGACCGCTGAGAAGCTCCGGGAGCTGATTTCGGATACGGTTCCTATTTTGTTCCTTACGGACTGTGACGAAGAGGGCACGTATGCCGGGCATTCTTCCATGAAGAATGCCGGATTCCTGACAAAACCATTCTTTGTGTCCGCATTCAAGGAGGCTCTTCTCAATATACGTCTGACGCAGGATTACGGGAAAGAGGAAGCCGGAAATGAGGGAGATGCCATACTCAGCGGATTGCATTTCCTTGTCGCCGAGGACAATGATATCAACGCGGAGATTTTGTCAGAGCTTTTAGACATGGAGGGCGCAACCTGTGAAATAACCGAAAACGGACAATTGGCTGTAGAACGGTTTGAGCGGGCGGCCGAAGGCGAATTTGACGCCATATTGATGGATGTCCAGATGCCGGTTATGAACGGCTATGATGCAACCGAAAAAATCCGCCTGATGAAGCGCCCTGACGCAAGGAGCATTCCGATTATCGCTATGACGGCAAATGCTTTCGCGGAAGATATAAAGGATGCCTTAAATGCCGGCATGAGCGCGCACGTGGCAAAACCGATTGATATGGATTTACTAAAGAAAAGCATTCATCAATACCTGTCTTAAATATACTCAACCGCACAGCTGGAATATATTTTAATATGTATGGAAGGAGAGTCGTATGAAAGGAAATATAAAGGGAAAATTGAGTAAATTATCGGCAGCCTGCATGGCCGGAATCATGGCACTTACCTTAGCAGCCTGCGGCAGCAATGCGAATACGGGTGAAAATCTTGTCACGAATGATGAAGAGGCTAGAAAGATTATCAATCTGTTCGGACCCATGGAGAAATCAAAGCCAAATGCGAGCAATATCGCGAGAACTGCTTTTGACATCACTGTTGAAATGGCAGAGAAGGAGCTTGACCTGACCGTCCGGTACAAGACTTATACCGCAGAGGATTATCAGGAAAAGACCTATGATGACGTAGCCCTTGAAAGGGTACGCAACCAGTTGGATGACCTGTATCTTCTGAATCCGGATACCATTCAGATATTAGGCTCGGAAGACAGGCTTTTGGACTTGTCCGTGCTTGAGAGCGCGAAAAATCTGCGGGATGTTGTAAAAACCGCGAATACGGTCAACGGCAAGCTGGTGGCCATACCGCAGGAGGTAGTTGCCCATGGCCTGTTTCTAAACAAGGATATGTTCGACAAATATGGCCTTAAGCTTCCCGGCACGCCCGAGGAATTTATGGAGTGCTGCAAAGTGTTCAAGGAAAACGGGATTGAGACTCCCATCGGCGCAAACCGCTGGTGGCTGGAAAACTTTGTATTTGCGCAGGCATACGCAGAACTGTACAACGGAGGAGATACGGACGCCCGGATCGACGCGCTCAATAAAGGGGAAGCCAGATACAGCGACTATATGCGTCCCGGATTTGAGTATCTCAAGGAACTGATTGACAAAGGATATATCGATGCAAAGACTGCCTATACCTACGAAGCGATCGAGGGAGAGGGCCCCGATTTTCTGGATCAGAAGACTCCGATTGTCATGGCATACTGGGGCGCCGCAAATTCAGAGATCGCTTACGGCAAAACGGATTTTAACCTTCAGGTTATCGGATTTCCAAGCGAGCTTGGACCTATGCCGGTTGTGTCCATAACCGGATATGGAATTTGCGCGGAGGCCGAACATTTAGACGATACAATTGATGTTTTAGATATCATTCTCTCCGACGAGGCACTTCAGATGTATGCGGAGAACAATAAAGTCATCTCCCCTTCAAAAAATGTAGAAGTAGAGTGCATTGACGCGCTGAAACCGCTCAACGATAAAATCAATGATAATATATATGTGCTCGGTTCTAACGCCGGTATGAATGTAGAACAGTGGGGGAATACCTGCCTGATCGTGCGTGATCTCATGAAGGGCTCTTCGGTGGACGAATGTATGGCCGCATTTGATAAGCTTCAGGATGAAGCATTAACCAAATAAGTTACAGTTCACTCCGCGCCATTCGCAAAACGCATCTTCGATGCTTTTCCGCCGCTTTGCGGCTATTTTTGCTCATAAACCGGCGCTCCCTTCGTCAGCAGCTGTCATGATAAGTCTTTGTGCAAGCAAACTTATCATGACAGCTGCTGACGAGTGATCTGTAAGTTGCAGGTCACACCTTGACCAGGCGTGACCTGCAACTCAGGCCGCATTTTGAATTGCCTGCGGCAATGGGCGGCCTGAATACCAGCTTTTATGTGCATCCTCCCGACCAATCAGCGTGGTGATTGGCCGGGGTGTGA
>VSNK01000170.1 GCA_009774255.1 Faecalicatena sp. | reverse complement strand
GATTTTTCAGTGTAAAGACTTTATTTAATTATCCGGATCCACTGCACGATGATTGGTTACAGGTTTTTTATCCTCGCTGAGTGCTTCCCAAAACGCCTTATGAAAATCCGATATTGTCTGATATCGTTTCCTCCTGGGTATCTGTCTTTTCCGTTTTGAATACCAAAACAGATATACCCCGAACCAGTTGCGTCAATTACTGAAAATACTGTTCCATACTTCTTGATCCATGTCAATCAGACTGTGAATAGTAACATTGTAACATCAGGGTACCAGCCCATAAAAAAATGAAATTTCCGACTATCTTTTTAGGTATATCAGTTGTTATTATATATAAGCGCGCGAAAAAAGGGGAAAGAGATTGCCGTACATCAGGAAGGGGGGCAGCATAAGTGAATCCGGATTTTTTACTGATAGAGAAAATGAAAGCCGGAAACGGCCGGGCGGGAGAGCAGTTTGTAAAAAAATATTATCCTTCCATATATCAATATTGTTTTTTGCATATCCATGACAGGAATTGTGCGGAGGATATGGCGCAGGAAACATTTCTGCGATTTTTTGAAACGATAGATACGTATAGGGAGCTTGGGAAAACGAAGAGTTATTTATACTGTATTGCCGGAAACTGTATCAAGAATTACTACAAAAAGAAAAAGGAAGTACTTCCGGGCGAGCTGCCGGATCTGCCGGAAGAAAATGCCGGCGACATGGAGCTTAAGCTGGATATTGAGCGTGCGGTGGACAGCCTTCCGGATGAGCTGAAGGAAATTTCGATTTTATATTTCTTTCAGAGCTTAAAGCAGCGGGAGATTGCAGAATTGTTAAATATAAACGTACCGCTCGTAAAGTACCGTATCCGGGAAGCAAGGAAGAAATTATCGGAATATTTAGGCACTTAGGCGCTTAACAACGAAGTCCTGCGCATTAAATTTGGGTTTCGGCTTGTCCGAATCAAGGAGGTGAAAAAGCATGAGAAGGTATCAAAAACGAATCAAAGAATACCGGAAGCTGATCCAGGAGCGCTATGTCCGGGAAGCCGCGGTCCAAAAGGTGATTTCCCGGTGGGAAACGACGGCGGCAGGAAAGGATGACCGGCGGATCTCCTATTTTGAATTTCTGTATGAGCAGTCCCGTTTTATTGAGAAAAAATGGTGGGGGCTGCAGGGCGCCGTACTGCTGCTTCTCTGGTATCTGCTTAAGGACAATGGAATGAATGTGCTTATGGAGCGGATGACAGGAGAACTTGCCGCGGTATTTGCAATCCTGATCATTCCGGAAATCTGGAAGAACCGGAGATATTCTTCCGTGGCCGTCGAAAAAGCATCCTATTATTCGCTGCGTCAGATCTGTGCCGCGAGAATCCTGCTGTTTGCGGCCGTGGATATGGCCATGGTTACCGTCTTCTTTGCGGCGGCTCTGCAAACACAAACCGGCGGGATCATGGCATACTGGCTGGCAGTCAATTTTCTGCTGCCGCTCCTGATGTCCTGCTGTATCTGCTTCCGGCTGTTATGCAGCAGGCGGCAGGGGATGGAGTATACGGCCGCTGCCTTGTGTATCATATGCAGCCTTGTCTGGCTGACCGTGATGGTAAACAATGCGTTCTACGAGAGGATTGCCGTGCCGGTATGGATCGGGCTGATCCTGCTCTTCCTGGGGTATCTGATCTTTTGTATTCAAAAATCGCTGTTTTGCAGTGAAATGGTTTGGGATGCGTAACTACTCAGCACAGGATAGCGCATTTACTGCGCTATCCGTACGAGAACATATAAATTGCAAGAGCAACCCCCATTGACGAAGTCAATTTTCATGGGATTGCAGTCGTATCTGCAAGGGTACTGAGCAGATACTGGGAGGATTAAGAATGGAATTAAATTTTAAAAATGTATCAAAAAATTATGGTGAGATCTTTGCGGTCGATGGCATCACTTATACTATGGAAACGGGCGTGTACGGATTATTGGGAGTGAACGGTGCTGGAAAGACCACACTGATGAAGATGCTGTGTACGGTGACCCGGCCCACCGCCGGGGAGATCACATGGAACGGGGAGGATATCTTCAGGCTGGGAGAAAGATACCGGGATCTGCTGGGATATCTGCCGCAGGATTTTGGGTATTATCCGAATCTTTCCATTTCCGATTATATGATGTATATCGCGTCGATCAAGGGTATCCGCCCGGGCGTGGCAAAAAAAAGGATGAAGGAATTGCTGGAAATGGTCGGATTATCCAAATACAGGAACCGCAAAATGAAAGCCCTGTCCGGCGGGATGGCAAGGCGTGTCGGGATTGCGCAGGCCATGCTGAACAATCCGAAGATCCTGGTGCTGGACGAGCCGACGGCAGGTCTTGACCCCAACGAACGGATCCGTTTCCGCAACCTGATCAGCGAGCTTTCCGAAGACCGGCTGGTGCTGCTTTCCACCCATATCGTGTCGGACGTGGAATTTATCGCGGAACACATCCTGCTGATGAAGGACGGAAAATTCTTTTACACCGGGACTTCCGAGGAGCTGATCGCGTCAATGGATGAGGATGTCTGGCTCTGCACGGTCCCGAGAGAAAAGGTCAATCAGTATTTGCAAAAATATCCGGTGGGAAATGTAAAGCATGTACCCGGCGGAGCGCAGCTTCGGATCCTCTCCAAAACTCCGCCGTCGGAAAACGCGGCGCGCGAGGACGCCACGCTGGAGGACGCGTTTCTGTTATATTTTGGTGAGAAAGCAGGTGATGAGAATGTTGAAGTATGAATGGAAAAAGTTCTTTTCAAAAACAGCCAACAAGGTAATTCTGGCCGCTGTTATTTTGATCGCGGTGGGATATAGTTTCCTTGCGGCGGAAAGCATGAGTTATGTGAATCCTGACGGGACACACATAGCCGGAGCAGGCAAAATAACTGCCGGGCGCAGGCTTGCGGCAGACAAGAACAGGTGGAAGGGGGAACTGACAGCGGAACGGATTGCCGAGGCGGTGAAAAGCTATCAGGAATTGAGATGGCAATATCCGCAGGATCTTCCGGATACGGAATATGGAAAAACCGTACAGTCCTACTGGGATATTCTGAATTTCGCGGCGAATGTGTATGTGATGGAACCTGCCTTTTTGCCGGATGTAATCGCGCAGATGACGGAAGAAGACCTGGACCATATCTATGACATCTATACCGCTAATCTGCAGAAAATGGCAGAAGAATATGGGGAAACGCCTGAACAGGAAGAATTTATCAGAAAGCAGTATGAAAAGATCGAACTCCCGGCTGACTATGAGGCATACGATTCATGGGAAACGATGAGCATGTATATACAAACCTATGTGATCATTCTGGCGGTCGTCATTGGATTTATGGCAGCGGGAATCTTTGACGAAGAATTCCGTAATCATGCGGAGCTGGTGTTTTTTGCTGCAAAATACGGGCGCTCAAAAGCGGCCGTGAACAAAATCGCGGCGGGAATGATCACGGCAACCGTCATTTACTGGGCAGGAGTTGGGATCATGTCACTCCTCTCATTCGGAATGATGGGGGCAAGCGGTTTTCATACGCCATACCAGCTTTCCGATCCCGACAGTATCTATGTGATGACTCAGGGGCAGCGTTATCTTCTGATCGTTGTGTGCGGCTATATCGCAAGCCTTTTGTCGGCATCGACAACCATGCTGGTCACGGCAAAGATGCGTACCGCAAAAGTGGCGGTCTGCCTTCCGTTTTTCATGTTCTGTGTGATGCTTTTTATCGCGCGGTCCCTTTCGAATGTGACCAGGATTGTCTATTATACGACGGATGTGCTGACCAATATTGTCCAGGCCGTAAAGGTTCCCACTCTTTTTCAGGTCGGCGGTATGGTGATTCCCCAGATTCCATTCGTGGCGGCGCTTTATTTTGCGGTTTCCGTCCTGCTGCTGCCGTTTATATACCGAAGCTACTCCCGGTATGGGCTGGGGCGGCAAAAAAGACAGGTTCATTCATAACGGCGTAGCCGGTCAGGCCGTGAACTGTAACTAATGTCCGATTGACGCCCCGATCGTGTCATATTCAACTCTATGAAAAAACGTAAAGATATGATATCCTGATCTTAAAAACAGAGATAAAATCTGCAAGGAGAATTATCATGGTTTTTAAAAATTCCTTTCCCAGCCAGATGAACATGAACCATCTGGAATACACCTTTCAGTCACTGTACAAACAGCATCCGGAACTCTCGCTTGACCTCCCGCACTCCCTGGAATACTGCAGGGAGATTCTGGAGCAGACTGCCGCAATAACAGGAAATTCTTTTCCGAAGGAGCTTTTGAACAGCACCCTTGATGAAAAGTTCTTTTTCCGTACCACTTTTGACATCCTTATCTGTTCTTCCGTACCGGAAACGATAAGGAACTGATGGATTATGTCCTGTATGCCTATCAGGAATTTCTTGGAAACCATCTGTACAAAGAACGGTTTTTAAACAACATCGTCAGTGCGTTTTTCATCATTCTGCTGCGTAATCACGGCTCCAATGTCATCGTTCCGGAAATAGATACGCAGGGAAAAGACGAAAATGTCATCTTCATCCTGAAATATATGCAGGAAAATTATTGTACCGTATCACTGAAAGAGCTTTCCGATTTTTTTAATTACAGCGAACGCCACATCCAGCGGATCATAAAAAGCAGCACAGGAGCCAGCTTCAGTGAAAATATCCAGAAATTGAAGATGCGCCAGGCCATCCGGCTTCTCGCCAATCCGGACATTTCTCTTTCCGTGATCGCGGAGGAACTTGGTTATCAGGACAGCGGCAATTTCCGCCATACATTCAAAAAATTTTATGGTGTAACTCCTGCTGAATACAGAGATATGAAATAAAGAACCGTGAAAGGCTCTGCCGCATGAAATACATCTCATGCGGCAGAGCCTTTGCTTTTAGTAATTTAGTGTAATCATCCTTTAGATTCCTACGTTTCTGCTGCTTATTCCCGCCGTCTCCTCATCTAAAGGCAGCCAGTCGATGGGACGAAGCCTGACAATGATTCAAAAAAATCTTTATTATTCCAGATACAAGCTCTCACGAACCCTCATGAGAATCAGGTCGATCCCCCGGATACTGGTCACTCGGAATTTCTCTTCTAAAAGACTCATTAACTCCTGTCTTTGTTCATCTGTCAATTTGAGGTTCTGCACAAATGTCACCAGAGCAAAATCGGCCAGTGATTTGCTGATCATATCCTTCTGTATGCACAGGCTGTCAATCAGTATCGATACGCTGGAAAATGTATCTCTCCCATAGGAAGTAAACGAAATTTGCTGTAATACAGAAAACACTTCAATCCTGTCAAAATCAAGATCCAGATCGCTGGTGTAAAGATCCCGGATATAATCATTACAGTAAGAAAGGAACTGCATATGAATCGCGTTCTTTTCCACAATAAATAAATCCTCACACTTTGCCGCTGCCAGCTCCAGTCCCAGGACAGTCAATCCTCTCTGGAAAAATGCTTTGACCACGTAGCGGTTCTCATGTTCGATACAGCTTAAGACGGAATCCGCGAAAATCGGAACATAGCGCATGTTATCTGCCGGTATCAGGTTGTTTGTTCTCGCAATTCCCCGCTTATTATCTTCGTGGAAGGATATGATAACCTCTTCAAATTGCCGGGTATCTGCCTTGATGTACACAGAGACACGATAAATGTGATCGATGACACAGAGAAAGGAACGCTCCGGCTCCTGATCCTTTCTGCGCACGATCATATATGGCTGAAGATTGGATAAATATTGCTTGATAAAGTCAAGTACATCTCTGCCGCAATATCCGATATAATCAAAAAGATGCTTATTGAGTCCGCTTCTATGTTCATTCTCGTCCAGTCTCAGACGGTCAAGCTTTGCCAGTCTCCGGAGCTTCCGGCAGACCGCAATCATACTCATATCAATCCCCTGACGGCTTGCGTCTTCATAGGTAAACTGCAGCGGATTTTTCTCATCGCCCATGCTCCAACCTCCATTTCCTTTTGTGTCGGTTCCTTAGAAATTTGTTTCATTCTATCATAAAACAACTTTATTATCCATTACTTTTCGAAAAGTCTGAAAGTTAGGAGTTGTAGGAAAATCTATTTGACCGCCTCAAACGCAGCCTCCAGCGCCGCGATTAAATCCTCCACTTTCTCAATGCCTATGGACAGCCGGATGGTATTCGGCTTAATCCCCTGCTCTGCCAATTCTTCCTCCGTACTCTGGCTGTGGGTAGTCGTCGCCGGGTGGATCACCAGTGATTTCACATCCGCCACATTTGCCAGAAGGGAGAAGATGGCAAGATTGTCAATAAATGTCTGGGCTGTCTTCGCGTCCCCCTTGATCTCAAAGGTAAAGATCGAACCGCCTCCGCCTGGAAGATATTTTTTATACAATCCATGGCTCGGCTCGCTTTCCAGCGACGGATGATGCACTGCCTCCACCTGTGGATGGTTCGCCAGATAATCTACGATCTTCAGTGCGTTGCTCACATGACGCTCCACGCGGAGGGACAAAGTTTCCAGCCCCTGCAGAAACAGGAATGCATGGAATGGGGAAAGCGTCGCTCCGGTGTCCCGGAGGATGACCGCACGGATATAGGTCACGAATGCCGCCGCGCCCACCGCGTCCGCAAAGGACACTCCATGATAGCTCGGGTTTGCCTCTGAGATCCACGGATATCTGCCGGACGCCTTCCAGTCGAAATTGCCGCTGTCAATGATCACGCCGCCGATGGCCGTCCCGTGCCCTCCGATAAATTTGGTCGCGGAATGGACTACGATATCAGCCCCATATTCAATCGGGCGGATCAGGTAAGGTGTGGCGAAGGTAGAATCCACCACCAGCGGGATGCCGTGCTTATGGGCCAGCTTCGCGAGCGCCTCCAGATCAACCAGATTGGAGTTCGGATTTCCCAGTGTCTCCACAAAGATCGCTTTTGTATTGTCCTGAATCGCTGCCTCAAAGGAGCCCTCTTCTTCCGGATCTACGAATGTTGTGGTAACACCATTTGTCAGCGGAAATGTATGCGCCAGCAGATTATAGGTTCCGCCGTAGATCGTCTTTGCCGCCACGATATGCTCTCCTGATTTTGCCAGCGCCTGGAAGGTATAGCTGATCGCCGCCGCTCCGGATGCCACCGCCAGCGCCGCCACGCCGCCCTCCAGGGAAGCGATGCGCTGTTCAAAGATATCCTCCGTCGGGTTCGTCAGCCTTCCGTAGATGTTGCCCGCATCCCGGAGTCCGAATCGGTCTGCCGCATGCTGTGAATCATGGAATACATAGGACGTCGTTGCGTAGATTGGCACTGCCCTTGCGTCCGTAACCGGATCTGCCTGCTCCTGCCCGATATGTAACTGCCTTGTCTCAAATCCCGAGTTCTTAGAGTCTTTTATATTTGCCATTTTCATTTCCTCCTCAGTTCATTTCTTGATTTCTATAATCATAGTAACATAGTAGGTTTTATCTGTCTAATATGCAAAAAAAATATCTGGTTATAAATTTATTTTATAACCCTAGCAGGTGCCAAACCCTTGGCTCTCCGCCGTCTCCATCGTTACAGGCCGCTCCCTGGTCAGGTGCGGCCTGTAACGATCAATATTTTTCTATCAGCTTTATGACCGCAGTATTCGCATAGGTCAAAGGTTCATTATGTACAAAAAACGCAGCCCTGTTAAGAGGGGCGTACAGCGTTTCCAGGATATCGCCTTCATATGGGTCCAGGATATTGGCCAGCGGCTGCCCTGTCTGCACTTCCTCCCCCGCCTTTACCAGTGATTCGAAAATGCCGGACTTCGCTGTTTTTATCAGAACAAGGTCCGCATCCCGCACAATCTTTGAAGGCAGATGCTCCGGCACGCTGTACTTGATCATTCCCTGTCGTGACAAAAAATTCATGACCGCCAGGACTGCCTGGCCTGCGCTGTTTTGGTCGATGCGGGAAGTCGTAGAGGTATACAGCGAAAATGCCTGTGTGTCCCACACCTGCCAATTGTAATTTAATGTCGCTGTATCATAAGGCCGCACCTTGCGGATCACCACATAGGGCAGGCCGAACTGACGGGCTGTCTCCGGGTCGCTGAAGCCCTCGTCCATGAGCCGTACATGGGGGACAAAATCTCCCGGCATATAAAAGGATGTGAACTGGATTCCGAACCGGTATTCTGAAATTTCGCGGAACACGCCGTCCGCAATCCTCTGGGTGGTCTCTCCCAGATCATATCCCGGAAACATCCGGTTGATATCCGTATTATCTGTTGACCAGAATCTTTTCTGTATATTCATGGAATAGGGATTTGCGGAAGGCAGGATCAGAATTTTATGCCCCTCCGCGATTCTCCCTTCTTCCTCAAGCTGCTTCATTTTCTTTACCAGTCTGGAACAGCAGTATAGCTGCTGTACTTCATTTCCTCTGGTGCTTCCCACAATGCAGACCGACTTTTCTCCGGTTCCGAATTCATAGCCTGTGACGCGGAACGCATCCCTGTACAGCCCCTTCATTTCATAGAGCACTCTTTTATGCATAGCCGCATACCTCCTTTTTCAGCATCCTTCCCATGAGGGAGCCCTCCACTACGATTGGATAATCCCTTATGGTAAAGAGCATGCCGTCCTTTGGGGCACGCACCTCATCCTGCGTCTTTCCACACAGAGGATCTACGATCCGCCCTATGAGTTCATTCCTGATAAGCCTTGCGCCGTGCGGCACCGACGGGATAAACACGCCCCCTACGCCGGCATTCAGATAGACGACGTCCTCCGGGTCTCTCGAGATGATCGGTTTTCTTACCGGCTTTGCCTCTCCGCTCCAGATTCCCATCCTCCGCATTAAATGAAAGATTCCATCCACCATCTGATTCCCGTACTCCTGCGTGATACGCATCCCCACGCCCATTTCTACCACCAGCGTCGGCGTCCCGATATGGTTCAGGCTGTAGGCAAAGGTAGATTCCAGCACCGTACTGGCCCCATGTACCCATATCAGGTCAACGTTACTTTCTTCCGCCATGGGGACAAGCGTATCCTGATGCAGTTCATTGATGCGTATCTGCGGTATTTCGGTCAGATAAATGTTGCTGGCATGGATATCCAGCACACAGTCGGAGCCCGATACATCCTCCATGATCCGTGCGATCGCATATTCCATCATGCTTCCGTCAATGTCACCTGGAAACATCCGGTTCATATCCAGGTCAAAGGCGGGGATTCCTCTGGTAATGGAGTCAATTCCCAGAGGATTCATGGCCGGGTAAATATCTACGATCCCTGTCAGGCATTCCCTGTGCTGTTCCATACGGCGCTGCAGTTCAAAACAGACATACTGCCCCTCCAGTTCGTCGCCGTGGATTCCCGTCACGATACTGATCCGTTTCATATCGTCCGTAAGATTTTCCGGCGCAATCCGGTTTTTCTTTATTTCCAGTACCTCGTCCACAGGCAGTCCAACCGCTGCTATTGTTTTTATCATGACAAACTTATCCTCTCTTTTTTCATATCCGGGCAATTCCTTTTTTCGTATCTGAACAATTACTTTTTTTCAACTATAACAGAGATCTTTTGTGACTGTGCGCCGCCGCTCCACATCAGGCCGCGGTTGATCGCGCAGTCTGCCGAGTCCCTGCCGTGGCCCAGTTTGATATAATGGTTCAGTACCAGGCAGTCATTTGTCGGGTCAAATGCCACCCACCGGCCGCCGCAGAGCGCCTCCGCCCAAGCGTGGCTGGCGCCCTCGCCAATGATCAGCCCGCACACATAACGGGCGGGAATCCCCGCCAGACGAAGCAGCGTAATGTATATATGCGCGTAATCCTGACAGACGCCCCTGCCGAATCCCCATGCCTCCTCCGCAGTCGTGCGGACGCCGGTGATCCCCGGCTCATATGAAAAATCCCTGTACAGAGTATGCATTAGTTTCGCGCAAACTTCATAGCTGTCCTTACACCCGGAAAGATCCTGGGACCCGTAATACGCAAGAAGCCCTGGTCCAGGGATACACTTTCCATGGGGAACGCGGAAAATCCCTGTCTGTTCCGCCGCGGCTTCTTCCACATAATCGGTCTGAAGTATCTCCACGTCGCCGGCTATGCTGAATATAAACTGCTTGTGCGGCTTGGTTTCACAGCCATAGATCTGCTGGTTTCCAAATGAATCCTTCCCGAAAGAATACTCTGTCTCCGGAAAAACAGAAAACTCCATTCCCAGCAGACGCTGCCTTGCATCCTCCCTCGGGAAGCATTTGATGGTATAATAACATCTTCCTACATTTTCCTCGTATGTTAATTCCATTCGATACTCAAAGTGCAATACTGTCACAAAATCACTCCTAACCCGCAATTCTTATCATATGATGAAATTGCGTCCCAAAGTCATGCTTTTTCATGCAATTTTCATGCAAGAATGAAACGCATGACCTTTTGACGCCTGTATCATCATATGATTGCTTCAACCGTTGATACAATTGTATAATAATCTAAATTCGGGTTTTCTACAAGTTCTTTCATCTGCTCCAGTCTGGGCCTGTCATAGGCCAGCCCGCTTCTTTCCACTCTCGGAACCATGCGGCGCACTTCCCTTATCAGCTCTTTTTTGGATACTCCCAGCCGCGCGTACAGATCGATCCGTTCGATCCGTTTTCCCGCTTTGATCATATTCCGCACCTGTTCGGAGTCAATCTGGTCGTCTGCAATCCCCCAGAAAGCCAGGATATGGTCCAGAATGTACTGCAGCTCTATCATCGGGGAAGCACTCGCCGCCGCCTTATTCATATCATAGATGGCCAGCTGAATATAGGAAAGCGCTTCCGAGCCGATGCTTTCCCTGAGTACGATGGCATTGTCATATGCCCGGTTCAGATTACTGATGATCGAATCCGGATTCCCTGGGTCAAAGGGATAACGCCTGAAAAAGTCCGCCTTGGATGGATAAATATTCGGAATGTCAATGGACTCGCAAAATTTCTGGTAACTGTCTATCGTTTCATCAATCATGGTGTCAAAGCTCTTGGAATAAAAACGAAGCGTCGTGTATACGCGTTCCGTGTACCTGCCCAGCCAATATAAATGATCTGCCTGTTCTACTGATATAATACCCATGTGTCTTTAAATCCTCCTCCCTGTGATGAGTTTACAATAAAAGAATCCGTATTTCTGGAAAATCTGGTCAGCCCGCTTTTCCAGACGACCGGCTCCTCCGCCATCAGCACAAATGCCCGCAGGTCGGCCTTTCTCGGGACGACTTTCCCCTGATCCAAAATGTCCAGATCCTGAAAATCAATGACCTCCTGCGCGATAAATCTTCTTGGCTCCCTTTTCAGCAGGGCAATGAACTCCTCTTTCTGCTGCTTTGTCATCGCATTGCCGAATACCACGCCATACCCTCCTGCCTCCGCCACGTCCTTTAATACCAGGCCGTCAAAATGCTCCAACACATACCTCATGTCCTCCTCATAAAACGGCAGGTAGGTAGGCGCATTGCTCAGAATCGGCTCTTCATTCAGATAATATGAGATCATTTTGGGAACGAAATAATAAATGCCCTTGTCGTCCGCCACTCCGTTTCCCGGCGCGTTAAGCAGTGCCACGTTCCCCTTCCGGAACACCTCATAAATATGGGGGATGCCGATCAAAGATTCGGGATTAAAATTCATCGGATCCAGGTATTCGTCCGATATCCTCCGATAGACAGCCCCGACTTTTTCTTTTGCCCCGTCAGAGGAAATATAGTACAGGTAATCCTTCTCAACCATCAGTTCAGACCCGGTCACAAGATGCGCCCCTGTCTTTTCCGCCAGGTAGGAGTGTTCAAAATATGCGGCATTATATCTTCCCGGCGTCAGGATGACCGTATGCCCGCCCGGATTCACATAGTCCATGGCATTTCTCAGCAACTCCGCGTAATTGCGGTTATCCTCCGGCCTATAATTCTGGAAGGTGTCCGGAGAGCTCCTCCTGCACAGTTCCCGGGCGATCATGGGATAGGAGGCTCCGGAGGGCACTCTCAGGTTATCTTCTAATATGTACCAGTTCTCATCCTTCCCTTTCACAAGGTCAATTCCGGATATATGGGAATAAATGCCTTTCGGGGGAACCACTCCCTCACATTCCGCCATATATCCGCCTGACGCGAAAATAAAGTCCTCCGGGACAACTCCGTCCCTCACGATCTGCTTTTTACCGTAAATATCCTTTAAAAATAAATTCAAAGCCATGACACGCTGCTTTAGCCCCTTTTCCAGGCGGCTGAATTCCTCATGCCCGATGATTCTCGGTATGGAATCAAATGGAAATAACTGCTCTTTAAAGACATGATTTTTATAAATTCCAAATTTCACTCCATAGCGGGCCAGCAATTCATTGATCTGATCTGTATGCTTCAATAATTCCAACTGCTCCATGAACGCTTCCTCCTCCAAAGTATTTTTATCAACAAGAAAAGAGTTTCGCTTGCGAAACTCGCGCCTGCGGCGGTCGCATAGCGACATCTACCTTGTACGCCGCAGTG